>JAKAQL010000067.1 GCA_021822605.1 Actinomycetes bacterium | reverse complement strand
AGGTCCCACGAAGGGGAACTACTACCAGCTCTATGTGATCCTAGACATCTACTCGAGATCAATCGTTGGTTGGAGGATCGAGGATCATGAGAGTAGCGAACTAGCCCAAGAGCTCATGGGTGAGGCGATCACAACTATCACCAGTATGCCCATGGGGAGCCTGCGTTGTTGTTGTGGGTGTGCACCCGCCTGTGCCTAGGCCTCTAGGAACCCACCATTGCCATGCAGTTTTGGTGTCCGCCACCGTGCAATTCTTTGGCCGCCATTGTGCAGTTTTAGATGTCCGCTAACACTTGAGGATCGATCTGTGTAACCGCGTGCTCCTCCAAGTACGTCGTCGCCTCACTCGAGGTGTAGTGCGAGTTTCGATACATCCACGGGCTGGTCAATGCGTCGTATACGTCCGTGTAGACAAGCAGCCGCCCGGACAGCGATATTCCACCGCCAAGGAGTCCGTCCGGGTATCCTGTCCCATCACAGCGCTCGTAGTGGACCCGGACTCCCACCGCAAGGGGCCAGGTTGGCGAAATGTCCAATAGCATCTCGCCCCCAATGGCGGAACGACGCTGTGCTTCGGTTCGTTCGTCTGGAGTAAGCAGACCGGTTTTTGCTAGGATTGCTGGCCCGATACCAAGTTTAACGGCATCACGGACGATGCCTGCTTGTGCAATAAGTAGGCGACCAGGACGATCAGGGTCGATCTGAGCGGCGAGCGATCCGGCGAGAATACCTACCCGCTTAGAGTGGTTAGCAATCGGTTCGCCACAGTAGTATAGAGCCCGATTCAGTGCGCCGACAATTGCCTTTCGATAGAAATTACTTTCATCTAGCTCATTATCCTTCATCGATCTCCGTTCTCACACCGTATCCTAGCATCGGCAATTATTTAGGTGTCATTAACGGTCAAGTGGGTGTTCCCAGCCCCCATAGTGGACGGGTTCAGGGGTAGAGCCATTGCAGAGGGAGAGCTGCGGGAATGTACTATGATAGGACGCCCCAGGCTATTAGCCCTCTCGCCCTGGGGCAGAGTGCTGACCACGACCAGGGACTGGGGGGGTCGAAGCGAGCGGGTTCCAATTCGGATGTCCAATCGGATAATATGCTGCATTACGGGAGCGGCACGTGTCCAGTCAATGGCAGTGGACCTGATCGGTCAAGCGTTTCTATAAATTGCTCGTATTGCGCCCTCTTATCGTAGTGCTAGGTCTTGATAGTGATCCCTAATTGTTGGGTTACCGGTGTCCAGAGGTCTACTTCTTCGGCCGGAGTTTCGAGGGACACAAGAAGTGAATAGCGTGCCCCTATGTCGCTCTTATCGCGGATCTTCAGCTCTTTCCACCAGCCGCCAATTGGGTAGATGGCGACGTAGGGCATAGTGGCCAGTGAGGCTGCAGTATCTGTCCAAACATCGCTGTGGAGTGACCCCGAGTTCCGAGCCCTCGGTCCGAGGTACCAGTGATCCGCAGAGGCGTTGGAGGTACCACGAAACCCCTCTTCTTCCCGGGCGGCCAAGTTGATCCGATGAAGGAAGTCCTCTTTTTTCTCCGTGCTCTGATTAACTTCAAAGCGAAGACCGTGAGACGCGTATCGGCTACGTTGCTCGGGCCCGATCCTGGTGGGACTTGGTTCTATGAAGTACGAGAGCGTGATTCGCATCTGGACCTGAGTTGCTCCGAGGTCTGCGAGTACATCTATTGGCCAAGGGAGCGAATGGAGGCACATCTCCCTAAGGCTGCCATTCTTGAAGGGATGGATCGTATTTTCAATGATCAAGGTGGAAGCATTTGCTGCACTGTATAGGCAACGCTCGAGAGTGGGCACGCCATATCCGTAGCGGCGGAGCAGCGTGCCACGTTCGGTTCTACTGGCAGGTTCGAAGTGTTCAAGCATCTTGTCGGTCCACCTAGCGGAGTGCACCAACAAACCCCGCACAGTCTCGGGCCAAAGTGAAGGATACTTGGACCAGATCGAGGCAGCCAAGTTTGCAGCTTGGGCAGTAGCGGCGCTGGTGGCTCTCGACGTGGTGAGTTGACGCCCAGGATGTGAGCCGGTTCGAGTCGTCAGGATCTGTAGGGATGCAGGTGTATCTGTCATCTTGTTGTTCGGGGAGTGAGCTACGTTTCCACCCTCCAACACGACATCCGGTTTTACCGGCCAGGTCTTGTTGAAAAGAACCGAGGTACGACTGAAAGGGGAGAGCTCGCCCAACGCAGCGACTGGCCTGTAGCCAGCAAAGCCGGACTCGTTGGGGTCGATCGTAGCCAACTGTGTCATCGCTCCGACTGCGAGTGCGTTCCATGCCTGTGCTGGATCTTCAACTGACTCGAGCTCAGATCGTTGCAGGTGGTCATCCGTGGCATCGAAGGATCTTATGTTTCCTGCTGAAACCAGAAAGAGCCGATGGCCGGAGAGACTCCTGTCGTCGAGATATGCAATACCTTTGGTTGTGACGTCGAATGTTCGTCCAACGGCGAGTGCGTCGATTGTTGAAGACCAGAGAGTTGGTCGGCCTGGAGTGGCAGAAGTTGGGGCAGTAACCGCCATCGAGATGACTCGGCGAGGGTTTTGTGCGGTGATCTCCACTCTCGCCGTTGAATCTGCCATGATGGCCCCGTATAACTCAGGATCGTTAGCCCCCTGAGACGGAAGAATCTTGACTGTGGACGGCCCCTTGAGCCCGGTCCACTTCGTTTGTGAGAAGACTACGTTCATTCTACTTCTCTCGGCCCTATGCTGCTTCGGACCGGAAGTAGTTATCGGCGTAGAATCCTCGGTGTTTGCTTGACCGAGTGAGAACCATTCTCTGGGTCGTCACGTCGAGGGCCAAGAACTCATGGGGGCTCAAGTAACCAAGCGAGCTATGCGCTCGGGTCCGGTTGTAGTCATAGCGATATTTATTGGTCAACAATTGCGCCTCGGTGACTGAGGTGAAGAGTTCACCGTTCAAGAGCTCATCGCGTAACCTCGAGTTAAACGACTCACACTTCCCGTTCTGGGAAGGGTGATCCTGGGTCGATGAAGTAAAGCGTGACGCTCATCTCTTTGGCCCAGTTCGAAAGAGCATGTGAGATGAACTCTGGTCCATTGTCCATTCTGATGTAGACCGGGGTTCCACGTTCTGCCACGATTCCATCCAGAGCTGAGATAACTCCTTCGGCATCGATTGAGCGATCGACAAGAGTGGCCAGGTACTCCCTTGAGTACTCGTCGATGATGTTGAGCAGTTTCAACACTTTTCCGTCCCCAGTTGCGTCAAACTGGAAGTCCATTGCCCAGGTCACATTGGCATCGATTGGGTGATGAGCTCCCATTGGGAGGCCGTGACCTGCTCGTTTGTTCTTACGTTTGCGAAAAGGGACCTTCAGGCCCGCCTCCCTCCACAGGCGGTGAACCTTTTTCAAGTTCACTTGGTAGCCAGCCTCTAGCACTGCCCGATAGGCCTTGCGATAGCCTTGGCGAGGATTGGCGAGGGCGAACTTGCGCAAGATCTCGATGATCTCGGCGTCGACGTTCTCTTTGGGCTTTGGGACCTGCCTCTGGGTAGATCTTGGTTGACCGGTGACCCTGCAGGCTCTTCTCTCTTAAGACCCCGAACCGCTGGCGCAACAACTTCACAGCGCTGCGCCTGCGGTTCGGGGTTAGAAGTTTCCCGCGAGCCTTCATCCTTTAGCATGGCTTTGTCGAGAGTGAGATCAGCCACCATGATCTTGAGCCTTCGGTTCTCTGCTTCGAGTTCCTTCAAACGTTTGGCATCATTGGCCTTCATTCCACCATAAGTGTTCTTCCATCTATGCCAGGTGGTCTCGGTGATGCCAAAGCTGCGAGCTACCTCAGCGATGGTTTTGCCCTCGTTCAACATCCGATCGCCCTCAGCAAGTTTTGCGATGACTTGATCTGGTGTGTGCTTCTTGCCCTTCATGTGATTTCCTCCCGTATCTATTATGGTCGGTCCTCTCACATTAGAGGTGGATCACATAGGGTTCACCACTCCAACTGATTCGAGCCGATGATGCAGCGTAATGGGTTGAGATCCTTCGAGTGCTGACTTTAGATCGCCATAAAGCGCAAGACCGGCCATTTCTGTGCCATGGCCACGTTGATCCTCAGCACACCATTTTGGGTCATAGCTATGGATGTCGGAGGCCGCGATGGAACCCGAAAGAAGGATGTGGTTGTGATCGACGCCGGTGTCGAAAATGCAGACGACTGGAGAAGATTGATCAGCCCTCGTGACTCTGTCCGCGAGATCTTTCACCCAGGCGGCTTCTGCGAATGGGTCGAGGCCGACGAAGAAGGTAGCATTCGTTCGGGCAGAACGGAGTTCGGCTATGTCGGCCAAGACATCGATGGAGCTACTGAGCTGTGTGGCCGATGCCCATATGAGGACCACGATGCGTTCGTCGAAGGTGAGCCGTTGGTCGTTCAGTCGGCAGCCAGACTCCACTGCGAAGTCAAGGAGGCGATTGATTTCGTTGCCGTCGCTCCTTCTCAACCAGACTTCCCACCATGTAGGGCCATCTTCAGGAAAGACACTTGCTTCATCGGTCCAGAGCTCTCTGAGCGAGGCCAGCTTGACCCGGTTGATGCGTTCGACGAAGTCAGAGTTCTTTGGCCTGCCACTGGGGGTATCCTGTGTTGCATACTCTTCGATCTTCTGCATGAAATAGCCGAGAGATCCCTCTGGGATGTAGACGGTAGCCTCAGTGATCTGCTCGGTCTCACCAGTAGTTCGCACAGCCACCAACTCTGGGGGTTTGCGTTTGGGGTCTAGGGTTGAGTACCTGAGGTCAAATCCCGGCCAGCTCTCGAAAGTTAGGTAAAACCCATTGTCCATCGGCGCGACGTTAAGTCGTGTTATCGCTTCCTGCCGGCGTTGCTCCGCCGCCGCTTTGGCATTCTCCGCTTGTTCGGCTAGTGATCGTGCATGCGACGAGCGGTCACTGACAGGCGGCCGTTTGGTGTTGGCACCGCCGGAACGGCCGCGATACGCCTCGGTCGATGCCGACTGCAGAATAAAGATATGATCTCTGTCTCGTTCTACCACGGACGCCTACTGGAGGCTCGACTGATGCCGTTCGGTGAGCGCGTCGACGAGCAGCTCAGTTGTGACTCCTCGGTTGCCGGAGAGGATGGCGCGCTTCGCAGCCTGTTCGCTGGCGCTGGTCAGCTCTGCGTGACTGAGACCCGTCAGCACGGCATCGAGTGCACGCCATTCGATCTCGTCAGTTCCGATGATCGCTAGTCGATTCCTGATGACATCTTGAGCGACCTCGAGAGAGGGGAGTGGATAGGTGAGGACACTACCAAAACGGCGGAATAGGGCTCGATCCAGGAGCTGTGGATGGTTGGTGGTCGCGATAATTACACTGGTTGAATCGCTGTTTTCTAGGAATTGCAAAAAGGAACTCAGTACCCGGCGTATTTCACCGACATCGTTTGAGTCTGCACGGTCTCCTGCCAAGGCGTCGACTTCGTCGAAGAGATAGACACCTCGAGTTTCCGCTATTGCATCGAAGATCAAACGAAGCTTGGATGCCGTCTCACCCATGTACTTGGTGATGAGAACCTCTAGTCGGATGAGAAAGAGGGGGAGGTTGAGTTCTGTGGCCAGCACTCCTGCAGAGAGGGTCTTTCCAGTTCCAGGAGGGCCGACCAGTAGAAGGGAGTGAAGCGGTGTAAAGCCGAGTTCTGCCAAGCGATCCCTTTGCCGTTGTTCGATAATCACCTGTTCAAGTCCGTTTCGAGCCTCATGGTCAAACACGACATCGTTGAGATGTAGGTCAGGGTAGGACACGGACAGGAGTCCGGCGAGGTCTCCTCGGGGCTGGACGACTGGGATTGGTCGAAGAGGTCGAGATATTTCACGATTAGATACCCGTTTGGCATCATCGATGAGGTCGCGAAGCTCCGAGGCGAACTTCGTCTGTCCGCCCCTCGCAGCCTTTGCCGCCACCTGCATGGCGACTGAGTAAAAGTGGGCATCATCACCATCTGCATGGCTGCGAACTAAAGCCCGCACCTCTTCAGCTGTTGCCATAGTAACCCTGCAACTCCCTCGATGCCAACTGAACCGCCAGGGGTGTAGATCGCCCCGTAATAGCCTCGCTCCCTAAGCCTATCACCGTGGATGTTGCGCTTGCCATGCAAGATATCTATCTCCTAGTCACGACCATGACGTAGGTGCAGTATGGAAATTGAGTTCAGACAATCAGAGTCGGGGTGTGCTGGCCATCGGCGAAGACTTGGGGGTGGTACGTAGCAGTTGGGTTTCAACTTAGGTGTCCGTGAGCATGCAGGTTTTCGTGACCGTTAACAGGAGTCGGATGCGCTGTTGGTTTTTACCTGTTGAGATGAGTATCGAGTCGATGAGTTCTCTCGGGAACGTTCGGGTAAGAACCCCGATCGAGAGATGATCGGTCAGTCGTGAATCCTCTGGTTGCTTTCTCCACCCGGGTCTTGGCGTCGGCACCTCCCAGGACCTAGTAAAGCAAAGGAGTGGTACTGAGTTAACGGTATTGGTCGGGGTGGTGGGGGGATTTCGGCTTAACGTTACCCTATGAAAGGGCGAGTTTATCCACATGAATGTCAGGAGAGCCCGATTTCTCGGCTATTCACGTTTGAGGTGCCCGAAATCGGTGCATGTCAGCAGATCGGATCGATATCTGGCTGCGCAGCCGGACAAGTTCTGGAAGGACGTCGGATTTTGCCCGATCTCGCCTCCTATCCACTTCTGCGACTTCCGGCCAGTCGTTCTGCATATACGCTCGAATCGTTGAGAGGTCAGAAAGCTGACCCAGCTTGGACAGCGTCTGCTTGGTGTCAACCCCTGAAAATCGATACATCGGAAAGATTTGGGCAAAATCCGAATACCGCCGAAGCTGTCGTCGAAACCTATGAATGGTAGCGAAACTTGGATCAGCAAGGTCGATTGCGACGAGCGCGTCCGCTAGTTTCGCTCGGCTGTGGAGAGCCCATGAATCGAGTGTGAGGTCTGGTTCGAACTGGTCTGCTCTCGCAATCGCAAGGAATCGTCGATGGGTACGTAGCGGATATTTTTCGCAAAATGCATTGAATTTGGCTGACCGCAACGCGAGAGCCTGGTCGATTCGGGACTGATCTACTGCGTTTTCAGCCATCCATCCCGTCACAATATCCAGGTTACGTATGTCACCAAGAGCATGGAAAATCTGCGAAACCCTCTTTACGTCTGGTCTCGAGGAACGAAGCCGAACGATGAGCGCGAACCGCCGGAGCGATGCTCTCGCCTGGTGGACTGACTCAGGCCCATCTCCTCTGTAGAGCGCACCGATCTCCCCAAGATAACGCTCCTTCAAAGCGACCATCACTGGGTCGAGGGACTGGGTGGCTGGCAAAGTCCCCATTGAGGCGGCGGTTACCACTGGTTCATGAGGTCTGAGCCCACAACTCGCCAATAACAATTCGAGAAGGCCAGGTTTCGGTGCGACGACTACGAACGAACTCGGCGGCAGAGAATGCGCATTCTCACGACTCACTAACGAGTAGTCGTATCTGCTCTTCCCAAAACTCATCGTTGGTAGCCGTGACCCGTCCTCTCCTTGGGTCATCATCAAGGTGACCCCGCGGGCCACGAAACGAAGAGGGAGACGGCCCTGGAGAGCTTTGATCAAGCGATACTGGTTCTGCTGATCGAACGTCGCAACAAGTTGACCCGGCGAGGTCTCGCCTTGGAGCTGTAGGGACTGCAAGAGCCGCCAGCTACGTTTCTCTCGCCGGAGAAGCAGCACATTGGTGGATGAAGCGTCCCCATATTCAATGAGCAGCAACCCTTTACACGCTAATGCCAAGTCGATGCTCTCATGGATAGCGACCGAGCAACGACGGGGTGATTTGGTTGGGACGTGAAGAAGGCTTGGAGTCAACCAGCGAGGACTCGCTAACAACTGCAGGAGCTGAGAACGAGGCACAGCGACGTCTCCGTTGCGTTCAACGGCGAGCTTGTTCACAAACTCTCACGGATCTTGACATGAACCCACACCGACTCCTGCGTTGATTCTATGAGCATCGGCCCGCCACCAAGGTGGTTAAGAGCGCTTCACCATCTCGACGCGGCCCTATGCGGTGGAGGTGCATCGCCAGAATCCAGACGGTTTAACCCTCCTCGTCAGCACCGATTCCGATGATAAGACCATCAGTCTTCATCGCCGGAGAGGAGGTGAGAAAGACCGCAACGCCCTCGACTGGGCTCTGGATCTCCTCGACGACCTCACCGAAGAGATCGCTGACTGTCCCGATCACCTGTCCTGCATGGAGATCCTCCCCAACGCGAACCGTTGGTGCCCACCACCCCTCGTGCTGTGAACGCAGCCAGACAAACCGATGAAAATGACGAACCGCGAGGTCTGGTTCGATCGGCTCAGTCGGCTCGTACATACCGAGGTAGGCGACGGTGCGCGCTAAACCTCGGAGGTGGTGCTCGATCGCCTCGCTCTCGACCAGACCTCGCCCACCGGACTCGGCGATGATCGAGGGGATTCCGAGACCACCGGCGATCTGTGAGGTCGCTCCAGTCACCGCTGGGTCGAGCATCGGCTGATGGATAGAGAAGGGGAAACCATAGGCTTCGGCGAGGAGCCGGGATGCGTCCTGTACCGGCGAGTCATCGTAGATGGTGAAACGAAAGAGATCTTCGACCATATCCCCCGCGTGGAGATCGATGAAGAAATCCGATCCCTTGATCAGCTCCTCCGTCACGAAGTAGGCCAATGCATCTGAGTACGTTCCTTCGGGATCACCTGGGAAGCAGCGATTCAGGTTCTTCTGGTCACGCGGTGAGACGAACGGACTCCGTTCGTAGAAAGCATCGAGGTTCAGGGTTGGGACCGCTCGAATCCGGCCGCCAAGACGGGAGGCCTCAAGGGTATGCATGAAGGTCCGAACCGCCTGTTGTGAGGTGTACTCACAGCCATGCACACCGGCGATCAGCGTCAACGTCGGTCCATCGTTGGCGCCATGAATCTCAAAATAGGGAATCTGCAGATGGGAGATCGGGGCGAGATCGCTGTGGAGAAAGCGCTGTTGCATCCTTTACCTTCCCTGGGCCTGTCGGGTGAGATAACACGCACCGACAAAGGATCGGTAGAGCGCGAGTGGATCGGAGCCAGTGATCGTACAGGATCGGAGATCGGCTCGTTCAACCCCGGTGATCCAACTAGCCAACTCCGCCTGGTCGGAGGTCTGGAAGGACATCGTGATCGTGGCGGGGAGCTCGATCGCGGGGAGCTCGATCGACTTGGCGGCCTCCACCGCTCGCTCTCCGGCTTCACTGAGGCGCTTGTGTGCAATATGGGGGTGCAGATTCGACGCGGCATACCTGGTGATTGAATCCTTGACCTGGACCATGATCGCCTGCTTCATCAGCGGTTCGGCCTGCAAGGCGGTGGCTCGATCACCGCTGATAAGCCCGATGGGAACGCGTTGGCCCAAGGCGACCAGGGCGTTCACCCCACTCTCACCTACCTCGATGTCGTTGACCCGAAGCTCCGTAAAGACTGACGGGCTATAGCTATGGGACATGACCGAGGGAACACCGGAGATACTCCCGTGATAACCAATGAAGAAGATGACGTCAAAATCGCTGGTGAGACCCTCCATCATGTACCCCGGCTTATGAGCCCCTGAGATGTAGGTAGCGTCGCCATGAAGCAATCTGGGGTCGAGATTTTGCATGCGATAATGCGCATCATTGACCACAAACTCGGTCGCGCCTGCCTTGAGTGCTCCATCAATCGCTGCGTTGATCTCGGCGAGTGTGAGTTCCTGGCCCATCGCAACCGCGGGCCCGCTGCCAGTGCACTGATCCCAGTCGACGATCCCCGAGATCCCCTCCATGTCAAAACTGATGTAGACCTTCACTGTATCTGCTCCTTTGTCGTTCTCTCGTTTACTTCTCTCATCCGCACCGGTCACTCCGTTCACCGTCAACGGTCCAGGTCTCTACTGACGCGCGATCACCACGACCGAGCCCATAGCTTTCAAACGACCTACCGCTCGACGGGTACGTAGGTCCGCGGCACGAGTTTGGCGCTGTCCCAATCAGCCTCTCGAATCGCATACATCGCCTCTGCCTTGGTAGAGACGGCGGCGTGACGGCCATCCGCGGCGAGGATGACGATGTGCATGATGAAGTTGTTCGATGAGTCGACAAGATTATCGAGGTCACGAATAGCCGTGATCCCCGCCTCCTCAGGGCTCATGCCATCCGCAAGATAACGAACGACCATGCGAGCGGTCGATGCCCGAAGTGAGAGCTCCCCAAAACCGGTACAGGCGGCTGCACCGTAGCGCGAATCGCAGTAGTTGCCAGCCCCGATCACAGGGGAGTCGCCCGCGCGACCTGGCCACTTCCACGCCCAACCACTGGTTGATACGGCGGAGGCCATCGAACCATCATCGGCAAGATACAGAAAGTTAACCGTGCCAGCTGCCTTCTCTGGATCGGTGGTGAGCGCCATCACCCGTGTCAGCGGATCAGCTGCTTGGCCAGGGTCCAGTTGATCGACCGCATGCTGCCAAGTTGCTCGTGCTGAGTCGGTGAGAAGTTCAGCGCCCTCGGCACCGACCTCGTGGGCAAACTTAGCCGCTCCCTCCCCGACCAACAAAACATGCGGAGAGCGTTCCATGACCGCGCGAGCTACGGAGATGGGATGTCGATAGCCTGCCAGTCCCGCCACACACCCCGCCCGACGGGTATTGCCGTCCATGATCGAAGCATCGAGCTCAACGACCCCTTCGAGGTTGGGCAGTCCGCCGGTACCGACACTGTGGTCATCGAGATTATCCTCCACGAACCAGGCCGCGCGTTCAACCGCGGTGATCGGGTCAAGCCCACCCTCCACATCAGCCCAAACGCCATCAATCCCAATCGCACCGTTGGCACTCGCAATCATCAACACGGATCTTTTAGTCCTTTCTCTGCACCCAGACGCCCCCGGGTCGCTAGGACCCAGAGGCGCCGAGCCATCCACTCACTTCAAACTCTAACCAGCCCTACTTGGTAAAGTACCAGTCCTCGGGCGTGATGTACTCGTACGGGCTCTGCGGTGTCGCACCATGCAGGTTCGATGCGATCTCCGAGAGTTGGACATCGGTATCTGGCTGGTAGATCACCGGCAGATCCTTGGCCATATAGTTCTGGTACGCATCGAGAGCTGACTGGGCTTGTGACCCAGACGAAGTCAGGGTAGCTGCGATGAGAGTGTTAGCTTCGGTGGAACTGTAACTCCCATCGTTTGAAGCTGCCCCTGCTGCAAAGAGCGTCTCACCCGATGGGTAGTAATCAGGAGAGTAGCTCCAACCGCCTCCCCAGTTCGCCATCTCCCAAGAGCAAGCTGCCTGTGAGGGGGTACAGGCTGCCGAGTAGCTGATCACGCCAGCAAAGGGTGCCTGACTCAGGTTGATTCTCACCCCGACCGCTGACGCTGCCGACTGGAAGGCGGTCATCTCCTCGGTGGCTGAGTTCAGTCCCGAGATGTACTTGAGATTGAAGTTCATCGTCTGGCCGCTCTTGACGCCAGCTCCACACTGACTAGCCCCGCTTCCTGGTGCGACACAGGTCATGATGCCGTTGACTATCTTCCAACCGTGCGACGTCAATAGCTTCTTCGCATTGGCCGGAGAGTAAGGGTACTGGACGGTCCGAGATACGGAGTCATCGAAGGGATTCGCCGGCACCGTTGGAACTGGCGAGTAAGAGGGTGCGCCATAACCCTTTAAGAAGGTCTTCACCCACTGGGACTGATCGACGAGCTCCTCAAGCGCCTGACGGACATAGAGCTGTTTGAAGATCGGCCCAACCGTCGGGTTGTTGAAGTTCACCGGCATGTAGTTGAAGCCAAAGATCTGCCAAGGGACAAAGTTGTAGCCCTCGCCTGCGACTCTCGACTTCTGTGGGAGATCGGTTACTGGAAGGTATCCGTAACTGATCGTCTTGCTCGAGCTTAGGACGTTGAACTCGGCTGAGTCCGAGCTGAACGGCAGCTCGACGAACTCCGACAGGGTTGGCTTCGGTGATCCCGAGTACTTCGCATTGGGAACAAAGACCGCCTTGCCCTCTGTGGTAAAGCTCGTCAGCCTCCACGGACCATCTACCACCTGCCAGAGGGGGTTGGTTGCATACGTCGACAACGATGTGGAGGCGGCGTTCAAGAACTTATAGACTGCCTGCGCTCCAGCCGTCGTTAAGTCTGGTGCGTTGGGGTCCGTGGCGCTTGGCGTCGGCGCCGAGGCCGAGGTCTTATCCCAAGCCAGCGGCAGGGGAACGAGCTGGGAGAGTTCATTGTAGGTAAACCAGGATGGGCTATAGGCCTTGTTGAGCTGCATCACGAAGGTGAGCGGTCCGGTCGCCTTGTAGGAGACGACATTGTCGGGGAAGTAACCCGGTACGTAGTCGAACCACTGTGTTTTGTTGGCTTCTAGCAAGTTCATCCAGAACACGAGGTCACGCGCATCAACGGTCTCCCCGTTCGACCACTTCCAGCCCTTCAGTTGAATGGTCACCGTCTTGTCTCCGTTGGAGTAGACCGGTGCATCGGCAAGCGACTGCGAGTAGTTGATCTCGGCCTTCCCGTTCTTGCCGAAGAAGTAGAGGTTTCTGAACATCAGGTTGTCGAACTCGTAGAGATTCACGTTCGACTCATTGGCCCCATTCATCAGGGGAAAGATATACGTCGGCGGCGACAACGGCTGCTCAGCAAAGTACGCGACTCCACCCTTGACCTTGGTGGTCGAAGATGAGGTCGACGATGACGAAGACGATGCGGTCGAACCACAGGCGGCGAGCAACATGACGCTCGCCGTAGAGATTGCCGCAAACTTGATCCAACTAGAACGCATGCTCCGGTTCCCCCTTTTTTGGGCACCCCACCCAATGACTGAGATCCTAGCAGTTCTTGCGTTCACCTGTAATCATCTTTACATTTTGAATTGACAAATTTACTTTCCTTTCATAAAATGGTAACACGGGTTCGCACCCCTTAAGGCAACAACACCTCGGCGAGCGCCTGTCGTGCTGTCAATGCGAGGGGCTAGGACTAATGAGGTCAGGACTGAAGGGACGACGGCTGACCGTGTCGCGTAGACATGGCGACCGACTCGCACGCCGCAAGGGCGAGAGCGTCTTTGTGCATCGGTGTTCGTCGGCAGTCCAGCGATCCTGAATCGAGAGAGGAGTCGGTCAATGGAGATGACCATTGTTGGAGCTGGAGCGATCGGAGGCATGCTCGGAGCGCATATGACGGCTGCCGGCCACGACATCACCCTGTGTGATGTGGATCGAGCCCACATCGACGCCATTCGAACACACGGCCTCACCATCGAGGGTCCCGTCGCGAACTTCACCGTTCATCCAAAGGCGATTTACGCAGAGGAACTCGAGGGTCTCCACGACTGCATCATGGTGGCTGTCAAGAGCCACCACACCGAATCTGCTGGCGCACTCGTCGCCGAGCATCTCAGTCCTGATGGGGTCCTCCTGACCGTGCAGAATGGACTCACCCTCGATACCTTCACCCGCTTTGTTGACCCCACTCAGATCGTCACAGCCTTTATCAACATCGGTGCCGACCTCATGGAGCCAGGACTCATCCGGCAGGGCAACATCGCTGCCTTTTACGTTGGCGAGCCCTTTAGCAACGAAATCACCGATCGAGTCCGCCGCTTGGTCGAAGCACTCCCGTATGCAAAGAGTACCGACAATATCCTGGGCTATCTCTGGGGCAAGGAGGCCTATGGGGCCATGCTCTGGGCGGGTGCCGTCTCCGACCTCTCTATCGCCCAGTCGCTCTCAGATCCTCGTTACCGAGATCTCATGATCGCTATTGCCCGTGAGGTCCTCGATCAGGCGCCAGTCAAGCCCGAGAGTTTCGACGGCTTTGAACCTACGGATCTCAAGGGATCCCTCGCACGTCTCGCCGACTTTAACGCCAAGAGTGCCAAGTCTCACAGCGGCATCTATCGCGATCTCATGGTGCGCCACCGCCCAACTGAGGTGACAGAGTTGCTTCGCGACCTCAAGGGACCACTCACGACTCATGTAGGCCGTATCATCCAGGCCATAGAGCGCGGCGAACGCACCTGCGAGGTCGCCAATCTCGATCTGGTCAACGCCTACTATCGCGCTCATCGTTTCGCAGAACCCCTGCATGCCATCGTCAACTATCTTGATGCCCCACAGCGGGCAACCACGGGGTCGCTCCACGGGTACCAAGTCGCCGTCAAGGATCTCATCGCCGTCGCCGGCACGCCGCTTGGCAATGGAAATCCTATCGATATGAGTGGGCCACCCTCCAGAGTGGAGGCACCGGTGATCACCAAACTTCGCCACGCCGCTGCCGATATCTTCGCCACCACCTCCCTTCTGGAGTATGCCCTGGGCTCTCCTCATCCAGATCTGCCAGACGCCCGTAACCCAGTAGTGCCCGCGCTTACCGCAGGCGGTTCGAGCGGTGGCTCCGCGGTCGTCGTCGCGGTCGGGGCTGCTCAGATCGCACTCGGCACCGACAGTGGAGGGTCGGTCAGAATTCCCGCACACTACTGCGGCGTGGTCGGCTTCAAGCCGACCTATCAACGTCTCTCCCTACAAGGCGTCACCCCTCTCTCACCCACTCTGGACCATCTTGGTATCCTGACCGCAGATGTCGCCACTGCCACCCTGTGTTACCGGACTTTGACTGACGGCGATCAGGCCGACGTGGTACCCCCGCGACCGCATCTTGGCTTTGTCAGCGGACAACTCGATGACGACCTTCTTGATGCCACCGTAGCGGATGCACTGCGTCGAGTGTTGTCGCTTCTGCATCAGGCGGGATACGAACTCGACGAGATCAATCGAGAGCCCTTCGAACAGCTCGACCACTGCTTTGAGACGATCATTGGCTACGAGGCTTACCAGATCCATGCGCCCCAGCTCCTCGCCGATCGCCGACACTTTGGGGAAGAGAGATCG
>JAKAQL010000011.1 GCA_021822605.1 Actinomycetes bacterium | reverse complement strand
AGACACCGATCTTGACTCCTTTGTCATGATTACGACACCTACCCCCATTCAGAGCTGTGCCTTTGAACTTCTTGGGGTATCTAGCAACCTTGGCTATGTGTAGGCAGGACTAAAATCACAAACACCCTGGTAGAGGGTAGTATTGGTCGGGGTCGTGGGGGGAACTTCGGGTTAGAGTATCAGTTCTGGTACACTGTACCGGGTGGAGGCTGCCATGTACGAAAACCGGGAGTTGTTTCCCAATGCCCCCCTGGAGTTTGTGGCTGGAGAGATCAAGTTTCCCTTTGCTCCTCAACTGGGCAAAGATGAAGCTTTCGAATCTCTAGGTGCCGCCTTGCGCCATGGCTTTCCAATTCTTGAACGAGAGAATCGGTCAAGCGGTCTAGCGATTTCACCTGAAGGCATGAAGCCGGTCGACGCGCACGTCCTATGGAGGTTTCTCAATCGAAAGCGGACCGCGTCTATTTCAGTTACCTCTACCAGCCTTACCGTTGAGACCACGGACTACGGAGAATACGAACAATTTCGAGCGTCGTTGAGCCAAGGATTGCAGGCTGTAGCCGCGCTCAAAGCAGTGGTAGGCATTGAACGGATTGGCCTTAGATACATCGACGAACTTCGGATCCCACATCACGTGGACGGTCCCGCTGATTGGGGTGGTTACGTCAACGATGCGTTGTTGCATCCTTTGCGAACAGTCGAAGGGTTCGATTCTAAGGCTCTCGAAGGTGTTATTCAACTATCCGTGGGTCCTCAACGTGGACTAACCGTGAGATATGCATCGCTACAGGGTCCCGGAGTGGTCGGACGAGGTCCTCTTAAACGGCGTAGCCAATCGGTAACCGGACCATTTTTCGCACTCGACATCGATAGCTACTGGTCCGGAGCAGACGAAGCGGTTCCTGAGTTCAATCCAGAGCAGGTTTTGGAGACCTTCGATGCTCTCCACGAGCCTGTAGGCGTTCTGTTTCTAAGGATGATAACTGAACAGTTCAAAGTGGAAGTGGCAAGAAAGGAACATTCTGGTGACTCTTAACACCGCAGGTACTGGTGCGTACCAAGTGACTAGGGCGGATCAGGTTCCAGATCGACAGCTAGATGAGCTGACGGCGAGAGATTCGGCCGTATTGGCTGACAACTATGGACGATTACGTGACCTTGTCGAAATACTCAATGAGGACGTTAACGAGGCTCATCGTGAAGTCCAGAAGTATGATCTGGACCAGCATGCTCGTAGCAAGGCGAAGAGGTCTGTTCCGACTCTTCTTCATGAACTATCAACAGATCGAGGAATGGCTTGGCGCGATATCGCTCGTCTCGTAGGCGTTTCCGTATCGGCCATACGAAAGTGGCGTAATGATGGCGCCGCTAGCTCTGAGAATCGGTTGGTTCTCGCGCGCTTGGCTGCGTTCCTGGATCTGCTTGACGGTTTCTTAGTTGAAGATCCGGCAGGATGGCTTGAGGTGCCGATGGCAGATGGGTACACGGTTCGACACGTTGACCTGTACGAAGCGGGTCGCCCCGACCTTTTGCTAGACATCGCTGGGCTCCGAATAGATGAGATATCAGCCTTGGACAGATTCGATCAGGAGTGGAGAGCTCGATATCGTAGTGATTTCGAAGTCTTTGAGGCTGGAGACGGCGATCTATCCATCAGGAAGCATAAACCAAACTAGGCACTGATGTCCGATAGCCTTGCCATTCCATCGAATCCAGCAGAACTGTACGACGCGCGTGGAGCAGATATTCCCTTGTCGCGACCTTTAATGCAGGGAGATGTTCTCAAAAATGTGGACATACCTGGCCTTGCGACCGATACCGGCCTTGCGATGGTTATTATGCACCCGTGTTCGATGCGGACAGGATCTACTCTCCGCAAGAGACTAACCGTCGTGCGGCTAATCAAACATCATGCGCTGCAACTGACACAGTGGCCAGATGGCGACTATGACTTTATGCCCTTACCTGATCTCATGGGTGACAATGTCGATGATCCAGCTGTCGCGTCATGCTTTCGTGATGTAGGCTCAGTAAAGACCACAGACTTGGACCTCCGTAGCCGCATTGCTATTCTCAGTGCTCGAGGAATCCTCTACCTGCAGCAGCGCTACGTCCATAGTGGGACTCGTGTGGTGGTCGATTTGGAAACCTTATCAATGCAGATGTCACCTATCTTTGATGAACTAGAACTCCAAGAAGAATGGGTGGATGCAGCCCTCGCGGCACGAGTGTCAGAGCCGAGTTTTGATGAAATCAAGGCGATTCAAGTGGCAGAGAGGGAATTTCAGGATTTCCTGAGTGTGGATAACGATTATCTACGCCGGGGATTAAAGGATCCTATGCGTCGGACGGAGGTGCGTCGGACGATACGTCTGGAAGTCAGAAGGCGAGACTTGCAAGCCTGAGAAGACCTTTGCACTCGCCAACATTCTCGGGGCAGATCGGCTCGCAAAGTATTGCAACCGCCTAAGGCCTCCCCGCTGGGGAGGGGAGACGGAGATGTGTTAAGTTCTTTCCCCGGTTCAGCTCTGCAGACTGCCGTACCAGACCTCCCCTTCCTGGATCAGAGGTACAACTAGAAGTTGTGTACGAAGCAGCTGAAAAGCCGTCGTTAGAGTCGGTTGCGAGCCGCCTAGCCGGACAGCTATAACTCCCACCCGTGAAAGGTCCCTCATCCCGGTCCACTTCGTTTTTGAGACGACCCCAATCAATTGGGCTAGTGATACTGATCCCGCGATATGTCAAAGGTGAACCGTTCGAGCCGACGCCCATGGTATTCGGGTATCGGCCTTTGGGTCGACTAGCGGCTAGGCGCCGCTTCGGCAGTGTCGGGCAGGTTCCCTGTCGACGACGACAACACCAAAGACGATCTCTGTGATGTGTTCATGACCGGTGATACAGCGCCAGGTGCTCTCCGCCACAGGACTTGAGCTGGTACAGCATTTTCAGGGCAGATTCTCGAGAGAGTAGGGTGGTGGGAGGAGACTTCCTTGCTACCCTACTGCTGCGTAGGAGACAGGAGCCACCGACTGGCTCGCGCTGTAAGGCCCTGTTGTCCATCGGAGCACCGGTTGCACCAAATGCCGATCCACAACAGATTGCTTGGCACAGAGGGGGTTGACAGCCGGGCGACGAGAACGGTGCACACTCCGAGGGGAACGTTGCTCTGTTGCGTTCGGCGTGGGTGTACTTGAGTCTGAGACCTCAGGAGACAAGGTCCGTGAGGAGCCTGTCAAGTACGAGTTCCTCATGAACGACTCGGCCCGTGTCCAGCATTCTTTGTTCAAGTTCCAAATCCCAGTTAGCCGATATCGGTTTGCCGACCAATGGCGGAAGCTCTCCGGTGGCCGACGCGACCGCAGCCAGATAGTCGGCGGCGTCCATTTGCCACGAGGTGCCACCTACGTGGGCGATGACTCGATTGGCAATGGCGATACCTGGCCAATCGAAGTCGCCATGGTATCGAAATTCTGTACCGGCATCATGAAGGTGTGATAGGAGATCCAAGACGACCGAGTTGGGGTTGCCAAAGGTGCAGATCAATGCCGCCCGAGATCTTGCGTCCGAGGCCGCCTCGACGATTCTTGGGTTTTCGCACACATAGACGGTCGTAATGGGTTCCAATCTCCACTGTATTCTCGACAGATCACGGGCGGTGAGGTGAGTCTCAATCGAATCGTCAGCGCGGTTGCGCATCTCTCTCTCGCGTTTGCCTGGGCCGAGGGGGCGAAGTCCAAGGGTGAGGACAGTGCTCGATACGCTGTCGGTGATCACTCCTGCGTCACGCCACAGTGCCCTGCGCTCCATTGCTGTAGTCGGCACCCCGACCCCCTTGGCTGCGGCGACACCCCGTAACACTATGGCGGAGAGAGTGGTGTTGTCATCTAGGCCATGTGCTGAGCCCGTGATCATGACCGCTAAGTCGTTCCGGGCAATTTCGGAGTAGCCATCTGCGGAGAGGAGGGCAAGCATGCTGAGCGCGCGAGCTGCTTCTCGTGCAGTAGCTTCAGCGCTATGGGTATCAAGACGGGTGAGGACTGGTTTGATCGACTCAAGCCACGCGTCACACCAAGCATGAACACTCAACCCCTCAGTGATCGCGGCATCGCGTGCGCTACTAGAGCGCTGGTCTCTGGCCGCCTGTGCGTTAAGGCGATGAGCTCTTCGGTCAACCAGGGGTCCGTTCAGGAGTTCGAGGATGTCGGCAAGGCCGCGCTGGGCCGCGCTCGCCCGTAATGTTTCGTCAAGACCCGCCAGATCGATGCGAACCCTCGTGCCGGTGATCCGTCGACCGAGCAGCCCGGACAGATCGCCGCGTTCGCGATCGTTAAGGTCGTCTATGACGAGAAATCCCTGTGGAATGAGGCCGTTCCGCTCAAGTCGCATCCGAGCTGGCCTCCACAATCTTTGAAGGCCTTCCGAACGGAGGAGCCCTTCGGTGGCGGAAGCCAA
The DNA here is from genome assembly GCA_021822605.1 of Actinomycetes bacterium. GTDB lineage: Bacteria > Actinomycetota > Acidimicrobiia > Acidimicrobiales > Acidimicrobiaceae > Ferrimicrobium. The sequence continues at coordinate 52,697 of JAKAQL010000011.1, read as the reverse complement.
GGCAGGGTCGCGTTGCTGTGCCATGGTCAGTTGACCTCGAGCGTGGCTCGCTTGCCGTCCCAATGGGTATGCACAAGAGCTACCCCCGGAGCGCGAGCGTCGCGAAGGCACTCATAGATCTCCAGACTGAGGCCAGGAACACAGCCGGTAACACGCTCGCTGGTGATGATGAAGTCTAGCTCGAGCTCGACGAGCAACCCGAGGAGGAGTCCGTGGGTCGGTTCGTCGACCTTGGCGAAGGCATCGTCGAGGAGGATGAGCCGAGGTGCCTTGGGAGCGCGTTTCTTCAGTGAGTCGAAGTAGGCAGAAGCCGCTGAGAACAGAGTCAGGTAGGCCAGCACTCGCTGCTCGCCCTGGCTTACCGCAAGACGGTTCGAGAGGTTGCGTTCTCGACGCGGATAAGCCGCATCGACCACTTTGATCGAAAAGGTGTGCCAGTTGCGATAGTCGAGTGCTGCATGGAGGTGAACTTCGTAGCTCGCGCTTGGATCGGCTTCTCGTGCAGCATCGATGAGAGAGCCGAGAAGCCGCGCCAGCTCCTGGTTCTTTTCCTCTCCACGGATAGCAGGGGCTTCGCGCAACATAGGGATCGCATCGAGTGCCTCTGTTGGTGCATCCTCTCTGAGGTGCCAGTCGAGTCTGACGCCAAGGCCGTGCGATGTGCGTACTTTGGATAGTGATTCGTTCATCGCTGCACAGAGCGTGTCAGCATCGAGGAGTTGTCGACGTAGATGGTCGCCTAGTTCACTCAACAAGAAGCGCTGGAACACCTCTTGCTGGCGCACCGTCAGTCGGGATTTAGCCTCGGCGACCTCCTTGGTGAGGCGCTGGGCTACCACGGCGATGGGTTGGCGGCCGGTGTCATCCTGGATTTCGAAGACCTTGACACCATCATCGGTCTCGTCCTGGGTCGCCTCATAACCGGCAGCTATCCCGCTGTCGCCGGTTAGCGTTTCGTAGCGCCTCAGTATGCTCCCCTCGCTTACCTCTGAACCCCCAGTGGCCGCGTCATTGATCTTCTTGGCGTAAGCCTCCAATTGCTGACCTGGGCGCATGCCGCCCTCAGGCGAAGCTGTGAGCTCGACTCCTTCGATTCCAAATGCGGCCAGTGAGAGTCCAGGGGTGGCAAGGATCCGGTCGAGGCTCTCAGCCGCATGTTGGGTGGCGCTCTCTGCCTCGCCGACCGCGATATGGAGTCTGTTGACTTTATCGTCGGCGAGGGCTCGATCTTGTTGTAAACTTGCGAGCTCCTTGCGCGCCCCAGGGAGGCCGCGCTCGGCGTTGTCAAGACGCGCTTGGGCTTGGTTGATTTTGGCTTGGACCTCCTGGGCCCCCTTGCCGACTGCATCCTCCAGGGTGGCGAGTTGCGTGGCCTCGTCATGATAGCGATTGCGCTCCTGGGCTGCAGTGGCTGCAAGTCGTTGGTGTTCGTCGGATGCCCGTTGCCATGACTCAATCGCCTTGTGGTGGGACGCTAACTCACGAGTGATGCGCTCGGCATCGCTGAGGGCCGTATGCACGCGTTGAGTGAAGAGAGACACCGCACTTCGCAGCTCCCCAAGCGCGGCAAGTTCCCTTGGCATGCCAAAACGGGATGCTTGTTCGCTAACGTAACGACGAGCGCGTGTCTCGACGTCACGCGCCTGTTCGGCAGCGTCGCGCAGCTTCTCGGACTCGTTTTGGTGCTGAGAGGTGATCATACCAAGCGTGGCGAGCTTGTTGATGGCCGCGACGAGCTCGCGTACGCTAGGGAGATCTTGGCGGAGCCGGGTGAGCGCATCTCGTCGGTTCGTGACAGCTTCTTGTGCGTCGCGAGCCTTGGCGGCCAGCGACTGTGCCCCCAAGATTTGGGTGTTGATGTCTGTGAGTTCACGTTCACGGGCTTGGCGACGAGCGGTCACACCTATGAATTCAACCTGGCTTTTATGCCAAGCTCCAGTTGCAACTCCAAGACGCCATTGTCCTTCGCCATCAACCCAGGACGAAGCCTCAGGGTGTGAACCGACTGCGATGCTAGTGAGAAGCGCGCTAATTGTCGTGGACTCGATGGCGCAGTCGGGCGGCAGCGCCGGGGTGAGAACTGAGCTAAGCGGTGTTGTCCCCGCCGGCAGGGGTGACGGAGTGAGAAGGAGGTCCTCGGTGGTCCCGCGGCGAAGCACCCCTTCGGTAGTCACCCAGCCATCGAGTAACCCACTCGCCTGGAGGGCCGCCTCGATACCAGCCGAGGTTGCCTGATCAACGTCGGTGGCAAACTCAACGGCCGCATAGAACGCGATGCCAGTGCTGGAGTCTCGAGGTAGCGCCCGATACGGCGACGGTTCCGGGAGCTTTTCGGTGCGAGCCTCTACTTCGGCTAGCTGCTTTTGAAGAGCAGCAAGGGCAGCGTCCGCATCTCGTTTGGCGATGGTAGCCTCCATAAGGGCCGCCTCGACGCGTTGGTGACTCGGAACAAGGAGTTGTCCGACCTTGTCGGCAAGCGAGTCGGCCTCATCTGCTGTTAGAAGAACCGGTGAATCGACTTCGCTGTAGGCGCTGACGGTGCTCCAATCGGTATCATCGCACACAACCTTTGCCTGGTTGAGCCAGAGACTTAGCTGGTGACGCCAGCGGTGATGCTCTTCAGAGGCGGTGGCAGCTGCCCGATTCTCGGCGAGGCTAGCTCTTTCGAGTTGCCTTTGGGCGCTTGAGGCGGCAGCTTCGGCTGTTGTCGCGACCTTGTCAAGGTGCTCCGCCTGTTCGGCATCTTTGATGAGCGTGCCAACGATCGTGGTGCGGTGGTTGCAATGACTGACGAGGGCCTTGAGATCGGTTAGGTACCTTTCAATCGCCGACTCGACCACTTCGATCTCTATCGTGCGAGGTGCCGACTCTAGTGACTCGGCTGGCTGGGGTAGAGAGACGTTCGGTTCGGGAGGGCGATGGACATCGGTGATCGTAACTGGTTCAGCGAGAAGGTTAACGTCGATGCCAGCGGATACCGCTAATGGTTCGAGTGCACGGCGGGCGGTGCGCGTTTGGGTTGCTTCGTGGTCGACGTTGGTCGCGGTCAAGGTGACCTTAGCGGCCTCCTGCACGACGTGGTCGCGAGCGAGGTCGGCGGCCTTAGCAGCGGCGTTGGCGGCGCTAAGGTAGGCATCAACCCGTTGCTTGCGGTCATTGATGGATTGCAAGTGCTGGTAGGCGGGGGACGTCAGTAGAACTTGCAGTTCGTTTTGGGAATCGTGGGCCTGGGCGTCAAGCCGATCGACCCGATCCTGCGAGGTCTCGGCGGACTGGCGGGCTCGTTCCGCGTCTCCTTCAGCGTTCTTGAGGTTGCGTTGCGTGGCCTTTGCCTCGTTCGCCGCAACGATGACGAGCCGTGCACGGTGGCGTAGAACACCGCGGGCATAGTCGCGGTAGGAGTCGAGAAACGTAGTAAGGGCACGTTCGGTTCTTTCGGCACGAGCGAGATCTTCTCGAATCTTGGTGAGGTCGTCGAAGTTCTGTGCCACGCCTGCGATCAGCTCGTCATCGAGCGGGGGAAGTGCCTCCGTGAGAACCATGGTGTGTTGCCCTGCCTCGATGTTCTCGCCTACGCTCGGTCTTCTGAGCTCGTAGAGCAGGTGGCACAGGTTACGATAACGAGCTTCATCCTCGATGCCGAAGAGCTCCGTGGCGACGCGGCGGGCATACGATGTTGCCGTGGTGAAGAACTCCTCTGGTTCGAGCTGGTTTCGAAAGGCCTCTTGCTCCAACATGCCGGATTCATCATCAAGAGCAATGCCGTCGTTAACCCGTTTGTTGGAGATGAAGAACCACGCGGTGTGCTTGCGAGCTGCCGAAGAGGCTTTCACTCCGCAGCCCAGTGTTCGAAACTCCTCATTGCCCGCAGTGTCGACGGCCCGGAGCTCGAGCCACATGTAGCCGATATGGTTGCCAGGTTCTCGACCGTCGGTCATGAGCCAAAACAGCGAGGTACGGTCCTTCCTCACACAGTCCAGAGCACGGGTGTCGCCGTCTAAGAGGAAGGGGAGAAGCATCTCCATCGCCTTGGACTTTCCTGCTCCATTCTTGCCCCGCAACAGCATGCGCCCACCTGAGAAGAGAAGGGAGACATCGTCGTATTGCCATACATTGCGAATTCCGGCACGATGAAGGACGAACCGTCCGATTCGTTCGACGGGCATCGACACCAACTCCAACGGTTCTGAGTCGTCTACAAAGAGGCTCATTGTGTTGCTCCGAAAAGGTCGTCGCTGATCTTGCCGGGAGCGACGACGGATTCCTTGGCGACGTAGCGAGCAGCCGCTGCGAGAAGTACCCAGTTTCCCACTGTCCCATTGCCGCCTACCGAGATACTACCCGAATCGAGCGGCGCTATGAGGTGCATATCCTTGAGTAGGCGACGCACCTCTGATGCGAGAGCGACGGTATCTGTGACCCAGGCTTGACCCCACCTGCGGTGATGACGCTCGACATAGCCTTCGAGCACCTCCTCAAGGAGCCCATCGGGGATTGGAACGCTCACCACAAGAGCGTTACGTGGATTGGGTACCGGTGATGGGCACAGACGTAAGGCGAGTTCAGCGACCGTCAGGAGAGCCGCTTGTGCTACTGTCCCGTTGCCGGGAAATTCGCGGTCGGTGATCTCGGGGTGAAAGAGGGCTACTCCTTCGGCGCGGATCTCGAGCGTGGCGCCGAGAAAGTCGCCGAGAACGGTCTCCTCTCGCCGCTGGTATTGACTCATCCAGGCTCGTTCCTCATCATCTAAGTCGGTTCGGTAGACGACCGGCGTTTCCACAAGCTTGCGCCGTACCCGATGGCGGGCACCGCCGACAAGAGCCGACCCTGCGCGCTCGATGAGATCTGCTGGACTCTCTGCCTGACGTAAGGGACCTGCGACGAGGTGGCGTACGAGGTCCCGACGCACAGTCAGGAGCACGTCAGGGCCCTCGTCCGAGTATCCGGTCACCGAGTTCTCGTCCTCAATGAGGACACCCCAATCGACGAGGAGGCGTAGCGCTGAGACGAGAGCCCGTCGCTCACTCATGCTGTCATCGAGCACTATCTCCGTCTCTGCGGCCGCCGTCCGCAGATCCGTGATCAGACCTGAGAGAAGCAGTTGTTCTCGCGATGTCAGGAGGTTGGCGATGATGAGGGCGACATAGCCGTATGCTCTCGGTGTCAGCGGGTTTGGAGAGCCAGAGCGGATCCCGGGCCGACTCGCATCACCAAGGGCTGTCTTGTAGAGCCGCGCGAAGCTAGTCTCCACGATGAGACGGTAACCGAGTAACTGATGGTACTGCTCGATGAGCCAGTCCGAATGCTTGCGGATGAGCCGGTACTCCTCGGCGAGTGGCCCCTGCGCGAGTACAAGTGGATGGGCGAGGAGTGTGCGTGCACCCACTTGGCGCTCGGTGGTGGCGCTCGAATCGACGAACATCATGGGTTTGAGATCTCTTGCTCTGGTCCAGCAGATCCCTGAACCGCGGCGAGATCTAAGTCGAGGTCGATAAATGTTAGATCTCCAGTCATCGCATGTACGGTAGTCGTGTGGTTGATATGGGGCCGGACGATGAGCTCAAGGCCCGTATCGGCTGCGGTGCTCTTCCCATGTGAGAACGACGGGCGCTCCGAATCGAGCTTCAAGTCTCCTGAAGCCAGTGCAGATCCGAATAACTCTACGAGCACGGCCATGGCGCCACCGCTAAGACACACATCTTCGAGTCGTGTCGCCGCCGCAGCGAGTTCATGGCAGGCAGCCTCACGGGCCCGAAGCGATCTTACGTGGTCAGCAAGAAGGGCTTGTTTCTGTGCTCTGTGGATGGCAGGCGAGGCTGCGCGACCACGCGAGGTCCGGTCTCCACGGTCGCGGAGACTCACCGGGACCGGTGCGGTCGGCGCTTGCCACCAGGACGTCGTTGCAGGCACCTGATCGGGGTCGACTGAACCGTCCTCGCCAATTGGGATACCGAGATGTCGGGCCCCGTGCATCGCAAAGGCTGCGTTGTACAAAATGTGAGCTTCGGTGGTTGTAGAATTACGAAACCAAGTTGCTAACTTCAACAGGTCGCGCCGATGGGAAGTGGCACTGCTCGAGGTAGCGTTGATACGCTTGAGGTTCACGAGTAATGCAGACAGTGCCCGGTTTGCGGCGGAGCGAAGTTGGTAGGCACCCGATGCGGAGCCACCCTCAGAAAACCAGGCTTGTAGCTCCTCCCAGTCGCCTTTGCTACGACCGCGGGCCTTCCCGACCTTACCCTGTTTGGCGTTCTCGAGGGCACGGAAGTCAGCGCTGTGCTCATCGAGCACCCCGAGGAGCGAGTCAACATTGGGCCACAGTCGCTTGAGTGCCTCCTCGATGGCGGGGGCATAAAGAGTCACTTCTCCAACGACAGTCTCCAAATAGTCGAGGAGGAGTCCCTTGAATCCGTTGAACTCATCATCGTTGAGGTCAAAGCGAGAGACCACTGAAAATACATAGGCATAGAAGTCATTAATGGATGCCGCAAAGTCACCAAACTGGAGGAACAGAGTCGAGACCTTCTCGGCAACCTCGACTCCCTGGACGTTGTTGGCGCCGTAGGTGAAGAAAGAGGCCAGTTCGTCGATACCTCGAGCGATCAGGTTGAGGAGCTCTCGAGATACCTCTCGGGCTCCTTCGGCGGCGGCCAGAATCGTGTCGACGTCGCGCTGAATCGCGGTTCCCAGTTTTGATACCTGGTAGCGTGCCGCTTGCCGGTGGTATTCGGCGATGCTCGTTACTCGAACCTCCCTGGGTGATGGAAGGAGATTGCCCCAAGCGGCCAGCTGATGAAGCCTTGCTTCGACGGTTTCAGATTCGACTCGAATCCCGTCTCGGGCGAGACGTTCTGTGACGTCTTGAGCGGACCATTCAGCGAGTAACACCGAAGTGAATTGACGCATGATGCACAGATAGAGGGTTCTGTCAGGCACTGCGAGGTAGCGGTATGCGTCGAGGCGGCCTATCTGGTCACCGGACAAGCCGATGTCCGCGGGTCCGATAATGGAGGTCGTGTCTGGCCAGAGCTGGTCGGTGTCACGAGGAGAAGAGGGTGACTCACGACTGCTCCCGTAGTCGCGCGCATCCCGAGACTCGTTGCTACGATTCGACTGGGGGTCCTGCGCGGGACTCTGTTGTCTGGGGGCTGCTGATTGGGAGTGAGGCCCGTCGTGGTTCTCTACGAGGTCCATCATGAGAGATCGAGTCCTTGTTCGCTAACGATTGAGAGAGGAGGCGAGTAAGTGACCAAAGAAGCTCCGTCTAGGAGTGTACCTGGTGACTGCCGACGCGGAGTGTCCTGGAGGTAAAGAATTGCACTTCCATCGTTTACCACACACTCCATACGGCCAACGTCACAACCTTCGACCTACTCTGACCTCTACCCTCATCCATAGAGTACCTGCAGGAGATGTACTCCGGTCCGCCGCTTTGAGAGCTTCCTCATTGTCTGGGTGAGACGGAGACCATTACTCACTGGAACTGGTTCCATAGAGCGTCTGCCTGGATGGAAGGATACTAGTACCGGGGCTCCACACATGCTTGTGGTTCCCGTCTTGCCACGAGAAGGTCGGCGTTCTTGGCGTCGAAACGATCAAAGCTGACGAGACCGTCGAGGTGGCGGAGCTCTACCAGCGCGACGAGGTACCCGTCAGGCCAGTCCATCCTTCGTTGTCCGTAGTGCTCCAAGGTGCGCCGTAGGAGTGCTTCATTGTCGACGACCACCGATCCCAGGGATAGGGTTGCTTCAACGAGGCGGGCTATCTCGTTCCTCGGTCGTGCATAAGGACCCTGTAGGACGTAGACAATCTCAGCCACAGTGAGATCGGCAAGCACAAGGCTGCGTGGTGGGGTGTTGACTAGGGCATTCGTGGCCCTCTTAGCAACCTCGGCGGGCTGGCCGGTGAAGTGGCGAAGCACGACGTTCGCATCAAGAGCCTCGCTCATGAGTTGGGGTTGTGCTGGTGTTCGGCCTACTGGGCCCACGCTGCTGCCCGGAGGGTCGGCCAATCAGCGCCGAACCATTTATCTGGGACAGGCACTGAACCGGCCAAGGCCATGAAGTCAGCTGCTTTGCGAATTTGGGCATGAGACTCACCCGCCTCAGTATCCACTTCGAATATCGCCTCGTCGCCCACATTGAGGTCAAGTGCACGCCGAACGGCAACGGGGATAGTTACCTGACCTTTGGCCGTGACCTTTGCTGCTACTTCCATATCCTTACTGTACCATCTTGTAAGGGTACAGGTTGTAGGTAAGGAGTGATAGGCAAGCAATGGCGACCTGGTGCACCGTCCGGTTACCGATCGTCATGTGGGAGGTCGCCGGGCATGGATGCTATGGATGCTCCGCTACTTGGTGCCAACGTTCAGATGCGAGACGATCAAATCCCCGACAACCAGTGACCTTCTTCGTAGAAGGCCCAGGACAACGAAGAGGGTCGAAGGCGATCATCGCCGGCTGGGCAGACGCGGTCCTCTTGGAGCTGGTGGTCTTGGTTCACCTGGCGGCTTCTGAACCTTTACGTGACCCGGTGCCGATCACTCCGCGTCATTGACCCAAGAACTCCCATCGAGCCACGCCAGCTCGGTCTCAAAGCGCTGCCGTTCTTCGTGCTCGCGCTCGAATAGGGCGTCGGTCTTGGTCAATATCAGGGTGTAGGGGCGACCAGTCCGTCGGGTCTGGTGGGTCACCGGCAGTTCGGAGGCGTCGATACGATGATGCACGTGGGCTCTGCCGTCCTGGCGGAGTGGCCACTCAAGCTGGGTCTGGGTGGGATCGACAAGGAAGGTCGAAAGCTTGGAGCAGAGCTCGCAGGTGCACCCAGGCGGTAGTGGGATCGACCAGTCGTCGTCGCGCCGTTGGCTCAGAGCGAGGAGGTCGGTCAGGGTGTAGCGTACGTGCGCCTTGACGAGTTCGAGTCCAGTCGTCTCCCACTCGGCTGGTGGAGCAGCCCGTAGGACGGCTATCGCGCAGTCCAGCATCCTATCGCCTCCTGAGCACACGAGGCCGATCAGCTCGTCGCTGACGGCATCGGCACTGACGAGGGCGGCACCCTGTAGCACACCTGCGACCGGGACTCCTAGATCGGACAAGTGCTGTCTCCGCCGGCTGGGGGAGGATTCCTTGAGCGTCGACTCGATACTTTCGCGTGTCCAACTCTTGGCGGCTATGAGGAGCAGCCGGGCTACTCCAACGCCGGAGCCTCCCGTATGGGCGAGAGCGTCGCAGAGTTGGGGCAGCTCAGCGATCCACGTCGCGGTGTTCTTCCCCGTTGATGGGTAGTAGGACCGTCGCTCCAGCGACCATTGTGTTACAAGAGCGCTCATCCAAGCTTCGCCGTAGCTCTCCGCGAGTGCACTCAAGGTCTTTGCGTCGGTGTGGCTGAGCATCTCAAGGTGAAACGGTCTAAGCAGCATGGCGGCCAACTCCGGCTCCGTAATCAGCAGGCCAACGGATAAGGCGTTGGTGATCAAGTCGGGTGATTGTGCCCGGGTCACCTCCCGGTCCCAGAACGGTGCAAGTGCTGCTGCCATGTTCCGGGCACCCTCGAGGTCACCCGTGTGGATCTGTGTAATGAGAGTGTCGAGCGCCCAGCCTGGTGACGCTTGGGCTCGCACGATGAACGCGCGGTGACGGGGCCAAAGTACGATCGCTCCTCGGTGGTACCAACGGTCGAGGGTGTTGCCCCAATTACCCAAGTAGCCCTCGTGCTCAGACGAGTACGGCTCCAAGTCATCTGATGGGGTGCTGGTGCAAACCTCGTCGTCTCCAACCGATAGCGAGAGGTCACTTTCGCTAGAGCCGCTTAGATCTATCCATGCGTTAAGGGTGATCTCGGATTCGATGAGCTCTTGGACATCGTACTCGTCATCGTCGTCTTCATCCTCGTCATCGTCACCATAGTCTGAGTGTCGATACCAGCGAGAGGGTGGTTCGGACCAGTCGGTGCTCCACGTCTCGTGCACATCGACCAAGGCCAGCACCACTTCGCAGTCAGCACGCTCAGCTGCAGCCTCGAGCAGTGTCGCCGACCGATCATCGAGGCCCTTCAGGCGTGACCAGCTCAAGGCACGTGGAGTGTACTGATGGTCGAGGAGGTACACCAGGTGTTCCGGGGCGTCTGCTGTACCGAAGTGCTCGCCTAGACAGCCAGCCAGCTTGTCGATCAGCTCTGAGTTCACCTCGCCCGGTGGCTGGCGGGTCTTGCTGACAATGAGCAAGTCGTAGGTGAGTACCACCCGGTACCCTGAGGTGACGGGTCTAACCTGATGCCGGCAATCGCTGAAGAAGCCTACAAAGGAGAGAGACTTCTTGGACCCCCGGTAGGTAGCCGTCTCGGCTCCTTGGTGGATCTCGAGCGCCCCGCCGGTGAATGCCGAGGGTAGACCGACCACCAGCGAACCCACCATCGCATCGTCCTTCTCGGAGTCCTGGTGGGGGAGGAAGAATTGGCCAGGAGCGTAGACCAGCATAGAGTGGAACTCGGCTCGAAGCTGGCTGCCTTCGGGAAAGCCAAGCGCTGACGTGAGCTGGTCGAGGACGGGGCCAAGCGTCTGGTTCCAGCGCCGTTTATCGATCTTGACTCGGCTTTTTGGGACCTCCCAGGTGTCACGTACCCTCTTGTCGAAGAGAGTGTGCTCGCCTTGTCCGTAACGGGCTGGCCGACTGATCGCACACAACTGTCTGGCCTGCACCTGGGGGACGGGTAGTTGTATCGTGCCGACCCCTTGCACCTCAAGATGCAGGTCGTTGGTGGGCGCCGTCCGGCCTGCGCTAAAGCTGCCTTTCTCCACGCCGTTGGCGAGCAGCGTAGCCAGCCGATCACGAGCAGTGTTGTTCAATGGCACCTCCAGGCGTTGATCGGGATGGGGTGTTGGAAATCGGCGCTTCGGTCTCATCCATTGGGTGTACCGACTGACACGAGTGTGATGAACAGCTGATCGATAGATACTCCGCGGATCTCAAGATGTCCATCCGTGCTCAGTTGGGTCCGTTTGGTAGAGACTGAGTCTCATACGCCTGTGTGTAGTCGATCGCGGACCCATGGTCATGTCTGGGCACCTGTGGGCGAGTGCGTGCCTCAAGGGTCCGACTCTCCGATCACGAGCAAGACGCGACAGCGCCGTTGTTCGAAGGTGTTACCTCCCTTGTAGCAATCATCCCTCATCTCGATCTGGATCCTCACCCCGAGGTTGGCCGAGTTGGCGACGCATGATTACGCGCCCGCTCTTGGTTCTACGTGCGACCTCGCTAAAGCCCGCTCTGGCGAAAAGGGCTACCGTCCCGGTGTAGGAGGCCGCTGACGTCCGTTGCTTAGTAGCTGGATCTCCTGGGACTCCTTCCACTGCGTCAGCGCCGTAAGCCTGTGCGATGGCAAGCGCGGCTGTGAGGAGTTGACGGCTGACTCCTTTGCCACGAAAAGGAGGTAACACGAAGAAACAAGGCACTGCCCAGACTCCTTCGAGAGGGCCAACTGGTGCAGTGTCCCTCGCTCGGTTGAGACGAATGTACTCCGAACGCGGTGAAACCGCTACCCACCCGACTGGTTGGGTTCCTTCGTAGGCAAGTGCGCCAATCGGATGCGCACAGGTGCGGACGAGGTTTAGTGCCCTCGATCGAGCGGCACCCTCGCCTCTACTCCCGTCCTCGCGCCACCACAGACACCAGCACGAACGATTGGATCCCATGGCCCTGCACAAGGAGGCGAAGTCCTCCCAATTCGTCTGCGTCAGTGGCTCGATCCTCTGCCCCACGAGCTACAGACTAGTGCAAGATGCTTTGGAGGTCACTGCTCCGTCGAGGTGTTTGTGGTGCTCGCACTAGCTGTCTTGGGCCGATGAGAATTGGCACACATTCATTGAGTCCGAGGCGGTTCGTGCGAGCCCTGACTCAAGAGCCCACCTCGACCTTGCCCTTTGGTTGACGTAAGACTTTGTCCGAAGGCACCATACCTTCAGACGCGATCGAGCATCAGCGGCGTGTGACGCGCGAGCACATCAAAATCAGCGTCGACATGGAGGAGTGGTATTCGGGCGCGAACGGCATGGGCGGCGATGAGACAGTCGATCAACTTACGAACGGTTTCACCGCCGCTGCGGCATCCTCGGTACAGCACGGCGGCATCCTCGTAGTCGGTGGGCGATGTGTGAAGAGTGGTGGCACGTGCGAGAAGGCCGCGAAGGGCCCGGAGATGAGCTTCGCTGCGTGCACCCGCGAGGACCTCCATACGGACCGGATCACAAGTAGCGATCTCTAGACCAAGGAGCTCGGTAACTCTCTCGCAGCTCGGACTACCAGTGTCTCGCAAAAACTCGATCCAGGCCGATGTGTCAACCAGGATCATCCGATTCGACTCGAACGCTGCTCTTCAAGGTCGCCCTCCCACCCCGATCCGCGTAACCGACGGGCCTCATCGAGGTCAAGAGCTTCCGAGGCGATGGTTCGTAGAGCGAAATTTACCGCCTCCCGCTTGGTGGCGAGGTGGTAGCGGCGCATCACCGCATCACAGGCCTTATCATCGATGTCGATGTTGGTACGTGACATACACATAGTATACACATATTCTGTCTCTGCTCTCATCAGACCCAGCACCAACTTTGGCCCTCGGTCATATCCAGGGAAGCAGGCCGGCAAACACGGTGCCTGCAGGTGAATCCGGTCGCTCTGGTTCGACAGGAGTGATCCTTGTCGCGCATCCACTAGTCGCGTGCCTCTTGGTCTACGACCCCAAGTTCACGCCTTGACTGTTCTCCATGTGGAGTCGTTCACAAAAGAGTGGTGCGACCCAGCATAGGTCTACCTCCCTCGTGAGGCGTTCCTCGGGTACTCACGACATGAGGGCGCCCTTGGGTACCTACCTGCGGTATGGCATCCGCTTCTGCGACGTGATGGCCGACCCCTGTGGCCCACCAACTCTTCGAGTGGAGCGACGACCGTGAAACGGCCAAAATTATCCACAGTTCAAGCGCGTCGAAGCGAGCGACCTCTCCTAGGGTCAAGTAGCGTTCCCGATGCGACTAGCTTGTGTCATACTCGAGTTCAGCCAGTCTGTGCAACACCGTGACATCGACAGCTGACTCGAAGGCCGCATTCAACTCGTCTATGGTGATCACCTTGCGTTGTGCTAAAAACCGTCTCAATTCGTCGGCGCGACACCGTTGTAGGAAAATTCCGCACCACGCAGCTGGACTCTGTTATGACACAGTGTTATCACACAGCCATACATGCTAACGAACGCTTCACCTTGCCGACAAGAAAAGGCAAGAAAGCCCTGGTGTGTTGAGAACTCAATCGTGGGCCGCACGCAACGCCACTCCCATCGTTTCGGCAACGATGAGGGAGACCCACCACTTAGCCTTAGCAGGTATCCTTGCGTCGGCCTTGAGATGGTACACGATAATGACTCTGTCCATCAACGGCAGATGGTGGCTGGTCGGTTTGAGCCCGTTGCCTAGATTGGGAGTCGGTATAACTCCTTGGCGGTAGCAGAGGTCATCAGCTCCGCTAGGCGCAGGGCGCTACGATCCACCAGATACTGTTGGTCGACTAAGTCTCCAAGGACCTTGGAGAGTGCGGTTCGAAATTGCACGGCCCCGAGGTAGTTCAGCTCCGGGAGACCGAAGGCATCAGAGGAGTACAGGACTTTGGCGTAGGGAGCGAGCTCTAGCGTCTCTGCCAGGATCTCGGTCGCCCGTGGACCCACAAAGTTGAGTGCGAGCCCGAGATCAAGGTAGACGTTGGGATAGTCGTGTGCGAGGAGGGCAGCCTCGCGGTGATAGGGGTAACAGTGCAGGAGACAGATCGGCGTCTCAAGCCGGTTGGCAAACTCGATCAGGTCCTGAAGATGGCCAGGGCGTCCGGTCGCAAGTCGTACCTCTGGATCACCGATACCGACATGAAATTGAACAGGCAGGTGGGTGATCTCGATGGCGGTGATGACGAGGTAACTGATAACTATGGGATCGGTGAGACGAAGAGGAGCGTGTGTGAGTTCGTGACCCAGCGCGAAGAGGATCTCGGAACGAGAGGGGCACTCCCCCATGAGGTCGAGTCCACATCGATACGCGGCCACCGATTTGAGGCCCACCACCCTCGGGTCGAGGTTCGCGAGGAAGGTTGGCCAGGCATCGATAAAGGCCTCCGCAGATCCGGCCTCTGCGAGCAGCCGCTCAGCGTGGGCCTCAATACGGAGGATTTCGTGGACGTTTGCAGAGCTGAGGGTGGCGAGCTCCTCCAACTGGATGAGATCCTCAGCGTGGAACCCGGTGTCGATGAGGAGATCACTCACCCCAGCACCTGTGAGTGAGCGGTTGATGAGCTCGCCTGGAGTAAGCGATCGTCGCGCATCGAGGTAGGCCCGACGTCCGACTGGGGGTTCAAGACCCAATAAGGGTCCAGCCCAGCGGAGCACGGTGAGGCCGAGATTGGAGTCAAAGGTTGAGGTGCGCGCGGCCCGTGCGTCGGGTGACTCGGTGAGGTTGTCCTCGACTTGGTCGTCTGTGAGCGGTGCGGAGTAGAAGCTATGGCAGTGGTGATCGACGAGGGGTAGCGCTGCGATGTCCTCGGCGAGCTCTTGCCCCTTAGCTCTTAGACTTGGCATGCTCGTCAACCCTGTCCACGGTAGGAGCCGATGATGTTTCGGTCGTTCTCAAGAATCCTCACGGTGAGTTTTTCATACTTCGCCACCCGGTCAGTGGCCGGACCCCCGAGACGTTTCGCGATCAAGCTCAAGAGTGCCTCGACGAGTGCGAAGGAGGGGGTCAAGGCGTCGAAGACCCCCGACGAGCTGATCGCCGAGGTGAGCACCACGTCGGCGTTCTTGGCGGCAGGGGAGAGATAGGGGTCGGTCACGAGAAGGACGGTGGCTCCTTCGGCCTTGGCGACCTCGACGAAGCGGATGGTGTCAGGCGAATAACGCCGATAGTCAAAGGCCACTACCACCGAACGATGATCGACATCGAGTAAGAGGTTGATCCGCTCTCCAGGCGACGAACGAGCGACTCGCACCCTTGGTCGGAGTACCTGCAATGACCAGGAGAGATGCTGGGCGAGCACGTGAGAGATTCGCCCCCCAATAGGGATAATTTCGCGGTCGAGATCGCAGAGGTGCTGAAGAAACTGTTCGAGTTCGTTGGGGTTGACCGAGACAAAACTCCGAGTGACCGCATCAAGGAGCTCCGCCTCAGAGCTGCCGAGCAGGGTGATCGGAGCATGGTCATCGCCTGGCCCGAGTCGCTCGAGTGGCGAGGCGAGGCGAATGCTGATCTCATTCTGGAGTTGTTCCCGCATCTCAGCGATGTTTCTGAAACCGAGTTTGGTGACAAAACGGACGATGGTTGGTGCGCTGACTCCAGCCGCCTCAGCGATTGCTGGGATGCCAGCGAGTCCAGAGACGGGATAGTCCTCGAGGAGGAGCTTTGCGACCTTGCGTTCTGACTTGGTGAGTGAATCGACTTGTGCTCGAATGACTTCGGCGACGGTGCTCTGGGTCATCAGTAGACCCACCGTGTCTCGGCAACGATCTGTTCAGGGGCGGCCGACCCGAAGTGGGCGAGTTCGGCCTTTCGAACGGCGGTAAAGGCCTCAGTGAGCTCCGGTCCCATCGCGTCAAGCAGAGGCTTCAGCGTCCAGAGCCTGGCGAGTGATTCATCGAGCGACTGGGGAAGCCGGATTGCATCGGGCACTCCGACGGGGTCTGACCCCACCGGATCAGGTAACGGAGGTCCGCTATCCAAGCTGGTTGCCAGGCCCGCCAGCAAGGCGCCAGCAACGAGATAGGGGTTGGCGCTCTGATCGAAACACTTGACCTCGAGATTGGCGTTGGCGGCACTCACCAGTTTTGACTCAGCCACCAGTCGCAAGGCGGCCTCTCGATTCTCGATGCCCCAGCACTGAAAGGCACCTGCCCAGTGACTCGGCACGAGTCGGAGGTAGCTCGCTGGCGAAGGCGCGCCGATCGCGAGGAGACCCGGGAGCCATTCGAGCAGGGTGGCCAGAGCAGCGGCACCGGCTGGAGTAAGGTTGCCTGGGCCCGCACCGCCCCCAAAGATCGGAGAGTTAGCTTTGGTCGCGCTCAGGTGGACGTGGCCGCCGTTGCCGACACCATTGACCTCGACGACCGGAGCGAAGGAGGTGCTGAGTCCAAAGGCACGACCTGTCGCTCTGATGATGGTCTTGGCGAGGATAAGCCTGTCGACAGCGGCGAGCGGCGGCATCGCTGGCAGTGAGACCTCGAACTGGCCTGGGGCATACTCGGGATGGAACTGTTCAATGAGGAGGTCAGCGTTGCGCAGGTTGAGCAGGAGTGTTCGAGAGTACTCGGCGACGTCGACGATACGGGTGAGTCCGTACGCCGATCCATCGGTGGCCGGTACGAAGTGTTGATCGCCACTCTTAGAGATCGCCCATTCGATCTCAAAGCCCATCTTTACCAGAACCTCTCGCTCGCCAAGATGAGAGAGTTGACGACGGAGGAATCCACGAGAACAGTTCGGATGGGGTTCGAGGTGCTGATTGAAGCGATCGACGGCGCCAAACGCCCAGCCAGGCATGGCTGGAATCGGTGAGAGTGAGTCGAGATCGAGGAAGAGGCGAAGATCCCCCATTGGCCCGCCTGAGTACCGGGATTGCGTGATCGCATCGTTGAAGAGAAAGGCGTCAAAGACCGGTGACATACCAACGCCGTTGCGCAGCGCGGCATCCAACCGCTCAACGGGGATAGCCTTGACGCGCACGATGCCGGCGTTGTCCACATAGGTCAGTGCGATCGCGTCGATCTCGTGCTTGCGCAGCCGAGTCTCCGCGGCATGCAGCTTGCCCTCATCGAGTGTGGGTGCCTGTCCTTCGGTCATCGTTATTCCCCTTCTAACGTCGGCAATTAAATGTTAACAAAAATACGTCACCTGTATCAACTGAACGTGCTAAAACATTGTTACGCAACACGATTGTTACGCAACGGCCTGATCCTCATGGGTCCATCCTATTCATAGGCTGGGCAACGCGGGGGTCGAGGTCCAGGAGAAAAGGAGGGGGATATGACGGATCAATCAGGACCAAAGCTCGCCAAGAGCCTCTCGCTCTGGCAGGTGGTCGGTGTCTCAGTGGCACTGATGGCGCCTTCTATGGCCGCCAACATCAACCCACAGGGTTCGGTGGGGACGGTAGGGCGAGCAGTGCCGTTGACCTTTGTGATAGCGCTCGTTGGGGTGCTGTTTATCGCCTACGTCTTTGCGCGACTCACGCAACGTTTTCATCACTCTGGCTCGGTGTATGGATTTGTCGGTGCCACCCTCGGTCCGCGCGCTGGCGTGATCGCGGGCTGGTCGCTGATGGGCACCTATATCTTCTATGGACTCTTGACCGCGATGGCGTCGGCGATCTTCTTGACGGCGCTCCTGCAGAGCCTGTCGATCTGGTCCTCTCCTCCAACCTGGGCACCGTTCTTGGTGGCCGCGATCGAGCTAGTTGGCGTATGGTATCTCGCCATTCGACCAGCCAAGAACGGAACCCGAGTCTTATTGGGGACTGAGCTCACCACCGTCGCCCTTATCGTCATCCTTTCGGCGATCGTGCTGATAAAGCTCATCGTTGGCCATGGCCCCGAGGGCCAACACTTCACCATGACCGTCTTTGAACCCTCCAGGACCGTCGGTTTCTCAGCTCTATTCCTGGGGGTCGTCTTTGGTTTCCTCTCCTTTGCAGGCTTCGAGGCCTCAGCCACGTTAGGTGAGGAATCAAAACACCCCCGGCGTGACATCCCGCGGGCCATTGTGGGTACCGCGATCTTCGGTGGTGTCTACTTCATCTTCGTGACCGCCGTAGAGGTCATGGGGTTTGGGACCAGCGCGCATCAACTGAATACCTTTGCCAACACCGGTTCCCTGCTTGGGACGCTTGGCTCGACGTACGTCGCCTCCTGGCTCGGTAACGTGGTGACTCTCGGGACGGTGGTGTCTGCTTTTGGCTGTTCGCTTGCCTCGACGGTTGGTGCCTCTCGCCTGGCCTACTCGCTCTCTCGCGACTCCTTCGGAGAGAAGGGTATCGGGGTGGTGAACGCCAAGACGGGGACGCCCCTTCGCGCAGCGACGCTCATCGTCGGGGTTATCCTGGTGATCTCCTGGATCTCGGCACTTGCTTTTGGTGCCACCGCCTTTGATGAGTTTCTATGGTTTGGCACTATCGGTACGCTTATCATCCTGTTCGCCTATCTCTTGGCGACGATTGGCGCCCTCACGCTCCTCTTTGTGAAGGAGCGTGGTTCTGTCCCGACTTGGGAGATCGTTTTGCCCATTTTGGCTGGCATCCTCATCGTCTATACGCTCTATCGCAACGTCATTCCGTATCCGACAGGAGCATCGGCCTGGTTCCCGGTCGTCTCCGGAGGCTGGATCATTGTCGGCGTGGCGATCATCCTCTCAGCACCCAAACTCGCTGCCAAGGTGGGCCAAAAGTTGACTCAGACAGAGGGGTTGAGTCTGACCGCAGGCGCTGAAACTCTGGATCAGGAGGATGCTGAAGCGCCACGACCGATTACGACCGATTGACCTGGATACGACGTGCTCCGAAGGCAGTGGAGATGGTAGAAAGACGGCCATTGATGGGTTTGCGCCGGTGAGCGATGGACGGCGCAAACTGGTTCATCAGCACCTGTGCCATCCAAAGATGATCGAGCTATCCAAAGATGATCGAGCTATCCAAAGATGATCGAGCTATCCAAAGATGATCGATCATCCTGAGGCGATCTGCCGGTGGTTGGGCGCGGACGAACAGTTTGCCCTCTCGCGCATAAAGAGAGCCTGATACTGAGACCTAGGGCCACTGGTTGGGTTGGCGGTTTTGCACAGGACTCTTCTACGCCACGCTATCAGCGAGGCGTGTCGCACACTGATGATACGCCTGTTGCGCTCCAGGCGGTCTGTGACGAGATGATGATCCGTCGTATCGTAGGGCCGCCTTTGTCATGATTTGCATCGCAAGGGTCACGCTAGCAAATTCGTGGCAGTGGATCCCCAGTAAGCATGTCGAGCGTGCGATGTGCACCGAATTCAGTTGCACAGACCACCATCGGAGTAGTGGATTCGCGCACAGTCCCAATGTGTGCCGCGTTGCGCCCAAGCGGATGCGCCTTCATCGCGGTAAGTGCCTGGTTGACATAGTCTGCTGAGATGATGGCCACCAACTTCCCTTCATTTGCGATATGGAAGGGGTCGAGGCCAAGGATCTCACACGCGCCGCGCACCGGGTTCGCTATTGGTACCCGGCCCTCTTCAATCAGAATCTCGACCTTAGCATCCTCGGCGAGTTCGTTCAATGTGCTCGCCAGGCCTCCGCGAGTGGGATCACGCATCCACTTGATTGCACCGCCGAACTCATCCAAGAGCATCTTGACCAGTGGCCAGAGATTAGCGGTATCGGATGTCAGGGAAGCCGATGTGAAGTCGAGCTCTCCCCTCGCCATGAGGATGGTGATGCCATGATCTCCAAGAGTGCCCGAGCAGACGACCATGTCGCCGGGTTGCACTCTTCCCGGATCGAGGTTTGCTTTCGGGTGAGATCTACCAACCCCCGTCGTTGTCACATAGACGCGATCGCCCTTGCCGTGTTCAACCACCTTGGTATCGCCGGCTACGATCGGCACTGCGGCTGCCTGTGATGCTATCGCCATCGCCTCGAGTTGAACCTTGAGTTCTTGACTGGAGGTGCCAGCTTCGACGATGATGGCTGAAGTGAGAGCGAGAGGTTGAGCGCCTGCAACTGCGAGGTCATTCAGAGTTCCGTTCACTGCGAGTTCACCAAGACACCCACCAGGGAAGACGTTTGGGCTCACAACGAAGGAGTCGGTGGTGATCCAAAGATCAGTACCCGCGATATGAAATGAGTCTCCCATGCCCGCAGGGGAGCCGTGTTCGGTCAGTACGGGTGCGATCAATCCCTCGATCAGCTTACGGCTCGCCCTGCCACCAGCTCCATGAGCCATGAGGATCTCTTCATCTGCGAACCAGGTCTTCATGGGCGCTCTCCGTTGGTTACTAGTCGTCGGTGGACATAGGTGTAGTAGGCGCTGCATGCGCCTTCAGAGGAGACCATGAGAGCTCCGATCGGGCTCTCTGGTCGACAGCTGCTGCCGAGAAGTGGACACTCCTCGGGTCGTCTCTGTCCGATCAGCACCTCCCCACAAAGCGCACCCTCTGGTTCAGGTGACTTGATCGGGGTCACTGAATAACGCAACTCTGCATCGAAGCGCTGATAGGGTTCACGGAGACGGAGGGCGGAAGAGTCGATAGAACCGAGTCCACGCCATTCGAATTTCGGACGCTCCTCGAACACCTCTGCCATCGCTGCGAGAGCCGCGCCATTGCCTTCGCGCTGTACTGCTCGAACATACTGATTTTCGACAGTAGCCTCGCCGGCATCGATGAGTTTGACCAGCCAAAGAATGGACTCCATGAGATCAGCGGGCTCAAAACCGGTGACGACGATTGGGCGATGATACTCGTCTGCAACGAAGTCATAGGGCGTAAGTCCGATGACGGTCGAGACATGGCCCGGTCCAATGAAGCCGTCCAGGTCGAAAAACTCATTATCCATGATCGCACGCAGCGGTGGCCCGACGGTCACGTGATTGCAGAAGACCGAAAAGTTCTCTATCCCTAGTCGTGCCGCATTGATGATCGTGAGGGCTGTCGATGGAGCAGTGGTCTCAAAACCTATGGCGAAGAACACCACCTCTCGGCTGGGGTCGTTCATAGCGATCTTGAGGGCATCCATCGGAGAGTACACCATACGGATATCCGCCCCCTGTGCTTTGGCCTGGAACGGGCTCTCCTTTGAACCGGGAACCCGCATGACATCGCCGAAAGCGGTGAGCGTGATATCGTGAGTTCGGGCCAGCACGAGCGCCTCGTCAACCTTGCCCATCGGAAGAACGCAGACGGGGCAGCCTGGACCATGGATGAGTTCGATGTTGCTAGGTAACAGCTCCTGGAGACCGAAGCGGTAGATGCTGTGAGTATGGCCACCACAGATCTCCATGATCCGGTACTGGCGGTCCTTGACGCGTTCATGAATGGCCGCACTCAGCCGTTTGATGAGTACAGGATCACGGTATTCATCGACAAACTGCAAGGCCCCTCCTCCGCGCAACCATATTCCGCGCAACCATATGACAGAAGCCTGGCGTAGGTCGAGTCAGACAATCACGGTTGGCACAACAGAACTAACTTAGCAAGAGGGGGTGTGCATTGGGAGAGACGAAGATCCATATTGCGCAGCGACACAGCGATTTGCGCAACAGAGCGAACGCTGCCAATCCACTCTGCGAAACTTTGATACAATCTGGGAATGGCGATTCCAAAGGTTCGGATGATCGACACCTCCCTGACCGACCGTCCGGTGCCACACCGCGGGAGGAGTCGAGGAATCCCGCCGGCCCTGGAGGCGTTCGAGTGCGCAACAACGCCGGTTATACGCTTGGCTGAGCGCTCGATGGAGGAGCTCTTTGGGGTACACAAAATCCTGGTGACCGGGCAGGATGCTGCGCAGTTCGCACTGACCTATCACGTCGCGGGTTTGAATGAGATCAGCTTTGGATATGTGGACTACCGGGTGCGTGTAGAGCTGCGAGATGTCGTGGTGAGCGACTATATCGTCTTCATGGCTACTGGCGGTCGTGGCGAGTTTCAGTTTGCAGGACAGCGCTACGAGAGCTCTACCGTACGCGCATTTATCGCCAACCCTGGCAGTCAGCTCGACCTGGTCTTTGATGCCGATTCACCGCACCTCTTTGTGCGGTTTTCTTCCGCGTTGTTGGAACGACTCCTCGCTCGCAGCCTCGCTCGTTCCTTGCGCCAGCCCGTGCGTTTCGAGGGTTCATTTGATCTATCGGTGCAGAACGCCTGGCGGTGGCATACCGGTGTACAACTCCTCCATGAGGAACTATACGCTCGGGATGATCTCACCGCGAACCATCTTCGGGTCAGTACGCTCGAGGAGTACCTTGCCGCCACCCTGTTGTTGCTGCAGTACTCGAACTACCGTGACCAGGTGCGCGAGCCATTCTGTAGGGAGCGTGGTAGCCGAACATTGCGTCTTGCCGTTCGATTTGTGGACGACAACCTCCAAGCGGACCTTTCGCTAGAGGACATCGCTTCGGCGATCGGAGTGAGTCCACGCACGGTTCAAAAAGCCTTCCAGGACGAACTGCACACGTCTCCGATAACCTATCTGCGGGATCAACGTCTAGACAAAATTCGGGCCGAGATTCTCGACGAGAGTGATGGGTTTGAGACGTTAGGAGCTATCGCCGCTCGGTGGGGCATGCACCATTACGGACGCTTCGCACGCTCGTACCGTGAGCGGTTTGGGGAGAGCCCTTCGGCGACGCTCGGCAGGAATGGCTAGTGGTACTGATCTCGTGATCCGTATTCCAGGTGCGTAACACGGATCAGTGGACATAGTTGCTTTGCGGATTTGGAGTCCCAGGGTCGCATTCTGGCCGTTGCCAGCCAAGACAGGCCGATGATTGGGCGCTACAGTCTTGCTGTGAGCACAGCGGTCTCGGGCGGTGATTCCCGGATCCTGGTTGAAGGGGGAGGGTTGTATGGCTACCAATCTCGGTGAGCGAATCAATGCGGATGAGCTCGATGTACTGTTGGATCGTTTGACGGATCCGGAGACCGCGGCGTACGCCCTTGGCATCATCGAGAATCTGGAGGCGCTATATCTCCTCACCCTCTCCCTCAACGAGTTTCTGCGACGAGGGGAGGTCATCGTCGATTCACTCAGCTCAAGTGTGGCCGAGATCCGCCAAAGTAGTACCAAGGAGGCCGCCACCCGTAACTTTGAGAGTCTCAAAGAGTTCGTGGCCCTCTTCAAGAGCCTCGGAGACCGCAGCGAAGTGCTTGGTTCGATACTTCGGAATCAACTGCTCGACGAGGACTTCCTCGGTGGAGTAACGGTGCTGACGCAGTCGTTAGGGGATGCGCGCAGGAGTACCAAAGGTTCACGAACGAGCAAGATCAAGGGGCTCGGGTCGTTGGTGAAGAGCCTCAAGGATGTTGAGGTTCAGCGGGGTCTTGACTTCGCTGTAGAGCTGTTGCGTGCTCTCGGTCGTAATAACACGGGGTCTTGATGCACGAAGCCTCACTCGCTAGGGCTGTCGTCGCCTCCGTTATGGAGGAGCTCAAGGCTAGAGATATCGATGGCGCTCGACTCAGCGCCGTGCACCTCGCGATCGGGGAGCTCTCGCAGGTTGACGCTCCTTCCCTGGATTTCGCCTTCGGCTTCGCAATCGAAGGAACGCAGTTGGAACGGAGTCGGTTGGCGATGGCGAGAGTCCCCGCGCGGCTTCGATGCACGATCTGTGGTACAGAGTCAGGGTTCTCGCGCGAATTTTACTTCGAATGCCAAAGCTGTGGTGGAGGTTGTACGGTCTTAGCTGGCAGAGAGTTTGAGATCACCGGGCTTGATCTCATCGACCAGTGTGAGGTAGAGAAGGAGAGCGTCTGTTATGACACAGCCTACTGAAGCCCAGCATTTGGAGGTCGAGAGGCGCATTCTCGATCAGGCGTTACGTGACGCCCAGGTGGTGCGTGACGCTCTGGCCGGTGGGCATACGACTGTCGTTAACTTGATGTCAGCGCCGGGAAGTGGAAAAACCGAGTTGTTGGGTGTGATCGGGGATGAGCTACGAGCGCAGGGGCAGTCGGTCGCGGTTTTGGTTGGGGATTGCGCAACGGAGCATGACGCCGATCGTTTGCGGTCCCATGTCGATTGGGTGCACCAAATTGTGACCGACGGAGTCTGCCACCTCGAGGCACGCATGCTCTTCCCCTTCCTGGCCGAGATCGGTCAGTTGGCACCTCGCTACTTGTTTGTCGAAAATGTAGGCAACATGGTGTGCCCTGTGGATTTCGACCTCGGCGAGGCGGTGCGCATCGCGCTGCTCAGCGTCACCGAGGGGGAGGATAAGCCAGTCAAGTACCCGGGTCTCTTTGGCGCAGTCGACCTCGTGGTTGTATCCAAGATCGATCTCGCATCCGCAGTGGATTTCTCGCTGGAGACGGTGTTGGGCTACCTCCAGCGGGTGAATCCAGGGGTGCCGGTGATCAGTTCATCTGCTAAGACCGGTGTCGGTCTCGACGCGGTGATTGGTGCAATTCGGTCTCTGGCTGCCCAGGGATCATCTCTAACTGGCCAGGGATCGTCTCTAACTGGCCAGAGGTCCTCGATGGCCTCAAATCTTCCCTTGGCCGGTGGGGTGCGTGCCGCCTCGGTTGGCGGATGAGACCCGATACAAAGAGGGTAGGAGACGGTTCGGCGGGAGTGGTGATGTTTGGAGATCGTGTGATTGAAGGGAGTAGATAGTGGCGTCGGTGTTGTGGTTACAGGGTGGTGCATGTTCGGGAAATACGATGTCGTTTCTCAACGCGGAGGAGCCAAGCGTCGTAGACCTCATCGTTGATTTTGGGATGGATCTGTTGTGGCACCCATCGCTTGGGCTTGAGCTTGGTGCCAATGCACAGAAGATCTTTTGGGACTGCGCACGGGGTGAGCGGCCGCTCGATATCTTCGTCTTTGAGGGTACGGTTATGGAAGGCCCAAATGGCACCGGGCGCTTCGATATGTTTGCGGATCGGCCGATGAAGGATTGGGTGAATGATCTTGCGGCCCAGGCAGGGGTCGTTGTCGCCATCGGCGACTGTGCCTGCTGGGGTGGCATTCCAGCCACCGAACCGAATCCAACTGGATCGACGGGGCTGCAGTTCCAAAAGCGTAACAAGGGAGGTTTTCTCGGAGGTAACTTCCGTTCCAAGATGGGACTCCCGGTGATCAACATTCCTGGATGCCCTGCGCACCCTGATTGGATCACCCAGATCATCGTCGCCCTCGCCTCGGGCCGTGCAGGCGATATCGCGCTCGATGAGCTGCATCGACCCCAGACGTTCTTCAAGAGTTTCACCCAAACCGGATGCACTCGGGTTCAGTTCTTTGAGTACAAGCAATCGACGCTGAGCTTTGGTGAGGGCACGAGGACTGGCTGTCTCTTCTATGAGTTCGGTTGCCGTGGCCCGATGACGCATTCGCCATGTAACCGTATCCTCTGGAACCGTCAGTCGTCAAAGACGCGTGCGGGCATGCCATGCACAGGCTGCACAGAGCCTGAGTTCCCCTTCTTTGAACTGGCGCCGGGAACGGTCTTTAAGACGCAAAAAGTCTCTGGCATCGTCCCTCGAGAGGTGCCAGAGGGAAATGACCACTTGACGTATATGGCCCACGCTATGGCCGCGAGGGTCGCGGCTCCGGAGTGGTCCAAAGAAGACATGTTTGTAGTGTGACTAAGAGAGGATAGAAGCGATGGGCACGATAGATCTGAAGGTCAGCCCGCTTGGGCGCGTCGAGGGTGACCTCGATGTAAGAGTTACGATCAAGGATGGGGTGGTCAGCTCCGCGTGGACTGAGGCTGCGATGTTTCGCGGCTTTGAGATTATTTTGCGGGGAAAGGATCCTCAGGCGGGACTCATCGTCACGCCGCGAATCTGTGGCATCTGTGGTGGTAGCCACCTATACAAGGCAGCGTACGCCCTTGACACTGCATGGCAGACGGAGATCCCTCCGAACGCGACCTTGGTGCGCAATATCGCACAGGCCTGCGAGACGCTGCAAAGCATTCCGAGGTACTTCTATGCGTTATTCGCTATTGATATGACGAACAAGAACTATGCGTCATCACCACTGTATGAGGAGGCGGTCAGGAGGTTTGCTCCCTACGTCGGTACCAGCTATCAGAAAGGCGTGCTGGTCTCAAACAAGCCTGTGGAGGTCTACGCAATCTTTGGTGGGCAGTGGCCGCACTCCAGCTTCATGGTACCCGGCGGTGTCATGTGTGGGCCAACGCTGGCTGACGTCACTCGTTCGACGGCGATTCTTGAGTACTTCCGGCGTGAGTGGCTCGAAGGCGTCTGGCTCGGCTGTTCGGTAGAACGCTGGCTGGAGAACAAGAGCTGGGATGACGTGCTCGCATGGGTTAATGAAAATGAGAGCCAGTACAACAGCGACTGCGGCTTCTTCATTCGGTTCTGTATGGATGTTGGTCTGGACAAGTACGGACAGGGCGTGGGCAACTATCTTGCGGTCGGAACCTACTTTGACCCGGAGCTCTATGGCAGGCCGACCATTGACAGCAGGAACGCTGCGCTCATCGGGAGATCTGGAGTGTACGCGAATGGGCGATACTCCGAGTTCGATCAGGCAAGGGTTACTGAGGACGTAGCCCACTCGTTCTACGAGGGACAACGGCCGCTGCATCCCTTTGAGGGCGAGACGATCCCGATAGACCCTGAACAGGGCCGGAAGATGGATAAGTACTCATGGGCCAAGTCGCCGCGTTACGACATCCCCGGTGCGGGGCACATCCCGTTGGAGGCTGGACCGTTGGCACGAAGAATCGCCGCGGCGGCTCCCGACCCGGGGCCCCATCAGGACAGCGATCCCCTGTTCCTCGACATCCTTGAGAAGATCGGCCCTTCCGTGATGGTGCGCCAACTCGCCAGAATGCACGAGGCTCCGAAGTACTTCCAGTGGACCATGGACTGGCTATCGAGACTGAACCTTCGTGAGAGCTTCTATCAGAAACCAGTGGAACCAGAGGATGGCATGGGCTTTGGTGGCACCGAGGCAGCTCGAGGTGGGCTCTGTGACTGGATTGTACTGAAGGACGGGAAGATCGCCAACTACCAGGTGGTGACCCCTACCGCTTGGAATATTGGGCCACGTGATGCCGAGGGGGTCCTTGGCCCGATTGAACAGGCACTCGTTGGTTCGCCCATCAAGGACACCGAGGATCCGGTCGAGCTCGGACACGTCGCGAGGAGCTTTGACTCCTGCCTCGTCTGCACGGTACATGCCTATGACGAGAAGTCTGGCAAGGAGCTCTCAAGCTTCACGGTGAACGGGCTGGTGTGATGAGCACGGAGGCGTGCACGGCAGTGTAGCTAGATATGGGGACGTTGACCGACGCGGGAGCTGTTTGTGGCCAAGCAGGAGAGGGGGATCGTGATGGAGACTTCGCAGGCATCGTCTAGTCAGCCTGATGAGGCTTCCTCGCACCAAACCAGGGAGGCTCCCGATGGAGCGCTCGTAACTGGTCAACACTTAGCTGGTCAGTGTCGGGAGGATGTCGTTATCGTCGGATGCGGGAACCTCCTGCGAGGCGACGATGCAATTGGACCGGTGTTGATCCGCGAACTCTTCGATGAGGGATATGGCGAGCAGGTGACCTTGGTGGATGGCGGTACCGCGGGCATGGATATCGCCTTCAAGATGCGTGGAGCATCCAAGGTCATCATGATCGACGCCTCCCAAACTGATGCCCCGCTTGGGACCATCTACCGAGTCCCTGGCGAGGACCTTGAACATCTGCCGGACCTACAGAGCTTTCAGAGCCACGCATTCCGCTGGGATCATGCTCTGGCTTTTGCTCGATGGCTGCTACCGGAGGATGAGTATCCGGCCTCGGTGATGGTTTTCCTGACACCGGTGCGATCACTTGGATTCGGCGACGAGTTGAGCGCAGATGCACGATCCGTTCTGGTGCGCTTGAAGCTCCTAGTAAAGAAGGAGGCTGGACTTGTTCGTGAGGTTGAGGGTGTCATCAGCCGCGGTGGCCAGCTCCGTGCCCCATTTGCCTTGATGTCGAATGGGTCCGAGGTGACCTCGGTTGGGGTTCGATTTGCTGATCGGATCCTCGATGTCTACGCGCTTACCAATGCTGGTGCGGGCCGGCCCTTGAAGGTAGTCGACCATGCGGGAACCAGAGGGGTTGAGGTGAGCGATCTACTCGGGGTTCGTGAGCGAGATGAGCCAGTGACAGGAGTCTTTGACCCGAGGCAGGGGTCGATGCACTTCTTCGTGGAGCGGATTGATGCCCCAGCGTCGAGCCATCTCTCTTGAGACCGTTGTCCGCGAGGAGCGAGGCCAGTGGGTCGTCATGGCCTATGCGATCTACGAGTCGGAGATTGTTGGGAAGCGTTGTGGAGTCTTCCGGCGCCAACGTGAGGCTGAACGGGCCGCGGCGTGGCTCCAGCAGGCTGCTCACCGTTGGTAGCAGGGCCGGAGTGAGAGAGGTCGTAGTGGATATGGTGGTGCAAGAGGTGGATGATATGCCTGGCGATCTGGCGCTCGATCACCTTGGTCTCGGGCCCTTCCCAGCCTCGATGATGGTGTTCCCACGACGATTGGGTCCACTCGCGGCGGCTGCGCTCGCCGCGGGGCGCACTCCAGATTCGGAGGGGGAGCCAAGATTCCTGGGTTACGTGCTCGACGGAGAGATCGATCGTGCCAAGGAGGAACTTTGCCTCTATCCAGATCAGGCGTGGGCACGCTATAACCTTGGCGTCCTTTCGGGAGAGTTCGACCAAGACCAAGACAAAGACCCCGTGTTGAGTATCCTTGAGCACCTCGCGCTCTTTATCCTTGGGCGCTCTGATAACCTCGATCCAGTGTTGGAGAAACTCGACGGAGAGGTACCAACTGCGGTCCGGGTCTACGCGGGTATGGTGATGCTCGCATTGGCAAGCGAACAAGGCAAGCCAGAGGTCGTTGGTGTAGGCCTTTCGCTGCTATCGGGACTGCTCGAGGTCGTTGACCCCTTGCCAGCGGCGATGATCAAGCGGGCAATACTCCCGTTCCGTAACCAACTGAACCTGACCCCTGCGGAGGTGGCGACCGGTTATCGCGAGGTGGTCAGCACGCTCAGGGGTACTGACCTGCTCGAGGATCTCGGAGGCGCCTGGCTGGAGTTGGCTGGAGTCCTCCATGAGATGGGTCGTGAGAATCCTGGTTACTTGCGAGAGGCGGTGCAGTGCTATCAGGAGAGCACCAAGATCTTCTCTCGGACGTCGGCGCCAGCGATGTTCGCCTCGATACAGATCGACATCGCAGTCTGTTATCTTGCGATGCCGATGTTGGAGTCCTCGGATGCGGTGCGGTTTGCTGTGGCAATATCTGGTCTGCGAGAGGCGATGGAGATTCTGACCAAGGAGTCATACCCCAGGGAATGGTACGCTGGTCGTCTCAATCTCGCCAATGCGCTCGTCTACGCCCCCTCAGCACATGTGGAGGCGAATCTGGTTGAGGCAATAACGATCTACTCCTCCCTCGTGGGCGAGGTGGACTCGGGCCAAGACCCCCTTGGTTACGCTCGGCTGATGTTCAACTGGGGGAATGCTTTGGCTCATCTCGGGGACTTTGTGGAGGCGAGATCACGACTCCACGAGGCTCGTCGGATCTTTGAGGAGTTCGAGTGCTACGACGAGGTCAGGGAGGTACGTGGCATTCTCGATAGCGTCGAACGCCACCATGCGAGGGGAGTAGTCGATGGAGCGCTTTGAACACATCTTGATCGACGAAGCGTCCCATGGTGCGTCAGCGCGCTATCTCGAGACGATGGTGGATCGCCTTTCTCCTCATTCAGCGGTGGCCCTATTGACTGAGGGGAATGAGGAGGAGCACGAGCTTCGTGAGCGCTGTGTACAGATGTTCTTAGAGGAGCTGGATCTCGCAGGTATCGTGGGATCTCTTGCCTTGTGGAGCTACCTAGCTGGCGTTGTCGTTCAGACCGACGAGCAGACAGGCGCCGTTGGCTCCCTTGTGCAGGTGCTGGCACGACGCGCCTTCGATCAGGTGTTCTATGACGATGTGCTGAGACTCGCAACTCGGCTTCGGACGATGGGGGCGATCAGATGAAATCTGAGGTCGAGGTGTTGGGTTGGGATGAGGTAGAGGACCTAATGGGCAGGATCGACTCCGCTATCGCGGCCCTCGATGCCCTTGAGCCTGAGGCGCGCGCGAAGGCACTGCAGCTGAAGGAGGTCATTGAGGAGTTCTATGCCGCTGCGCTACGTCAGGTCGTCCTTGACCTTCGGGGGTCGAGTGCCGCTGATGAGCTGCGAGAGCTACTGCTTGATGATCCAGTGATCGTCACCGCTATGTCCGTAGCTCGACTCACACCTCCGACGCTTGCCCAACGGGTCGTAGCTTTGCTAGAGTCGCTCCATCCGCAGTTAAAACTCCAGGGCGCCGAGGTCACACTCGAGAGAATCGAGGGCTCGCGGGTGGTGCTGCATACCGCTGGCTCGGCCTCAGGGTGCGGAGCGATGGACCTGCAACGAGAGTTGGGTGAGCTCATTCGCTCTCAGCTCCATGAGTGCACAGAGGTTGTCTTCGTGGAGGATGCAGCGACGCCCATACCGAACTCCCATGAACTACGGTTCAGGCGGTTCGTAACGGTCGCTGACTTGTCGGAGATACCCGATTCGCATCCGTTTGCAGCAATGGCGGGCAAACAGCGTGTCGTCGTCGTCAAGGTCGGCGAAAAGATCGCGTGTTTCAGGAACGAATGCGCGCACCAAGGTCTTCCGATCCATGGGGCATCTATCGACGAGTGCACCTTGACCTGCAGATGGCACGGGTTTCAGTTCGATGCCCTCACCGGAGAGGGCATTACGATCCCCGGTGTGGATCTGGAGCCGGTGGCGGTACGGATCCGAGATGGCGCAGTGCAAGTGATGGCCGAGTCATGAGACCGCTGAGGGTCTATGGCGGTAGCTCCGGGGGTGGCCTCAGGCTACCGGAGGCGCAGGCGTCGCGCAGAAACCTCTACGGACCGAGGGGTGTGACGATTTCAGGAGACTCGCTGATCATCTGCGACACCGGAAATCATCGTGTCCTGTTATACCGGGATTTTCGCACAAACCCCTCGATCGAGGCGGATCTGGTGATTGGACAGCCAGACTTTGACTCCGAACGCCCTGCCTGGCCGGATCCCGTGAGGGGACTCTTCATGCCGACCGATGCCAAGATCGTGGACAAGAGGCTCTTCATTGCCGATTCGTGGCATCACCGAATCGTCATCTATGAACTAGATCACCAAGGCAAACCGCACTCTCTTCCAATGGCCGTCATTGGCCAGCGGAGCCTGGAGGAGGTTGAGGCGAACCGTGGAGAGTCCGAGTGCGACGGCGCCTCTCTGTACTGGCCCTTCGGTTTTGGCTTTCTTGACGATGGGTTCTGGGTGGCCGACACTGGCAACAGACGGGTTCTTCGCTGGCGCGACTGGCAGAGTGCAATTGATAAGCCGGCCGAGGAGGTGATCGGCCAGGATGCAGATGATTGCCGCGAGGAGAACCGCGGTCGCGTTGGAGGCGACAGCTTCCGATGGCCCCACAGTGTCGATGGAGCGGGTGACGTGACCTATATCGCTGATGCAGGCAATCACCGAGTTCTTGGCTTCGATCTGCCACACGTAGACCGCGCCGCGGACACCGTCATTGGGCAGAGCTCATTTGTCGATAACACGGAGTGGCCCTACGCGCCCCAGGGTCCTGATCGCCTTCGTTTCCCCTATGGCGTCAGCGTCGATGGGGGGAGATTGGCTGTCGCCGACAGCGCCAACAATCGAGTGTTGCTCTTTGACTCGTTGCCCGGTGGTGTCGGTGCGAAGGCGGATCACGTCATTGGGCAGCCAGATTTTGAGTCGTACGGGGAAAATCAGTGGCGTGTCATGTCGGATGCGACCCTGTGCTGGCCTTATGCCGTCGACCTCGTTGACGATGTGCTCGTTATCGCTGATACTGGAAACAACCGTGTTGTCGTTTGGAAACTGGAGGATTGATTGCTATGTGTCTTGGTGTTCCTGGAAGGATAGAGGAGCTCGATGTCTCTGGTCCCGTCAAAATGGGCACGGTTGACTTCGTTGGCATCACGCGCGAGGTGTGTTTCGCCTCGCTGCCCGACGCAGAGGTAGGTGACTACGTACTTGTGCACGTTGGCTTCGCTCTGACCAAGCTCGAGAAGCAGACCGCCTTGGAGACGCTGAGTCTCTTTCGCTCGATGGGTGTATTGGAAGATGAACTCGGAATCTCCTCCATTACCGGTCAGGAGTTGACCGCGCAATAGAACAGCTGCTGACTACCGGCTAGGAATTTGACGCGCGGAGTTTGCTGACGACCAGGGCAACCTGTCCAAGCGAGATGTTCTCATCATTGCAGCTGAGGTTCTCGTTGTAATATACCCCTCGACCACAGAGGCGATCGAGCGCGTCTCGCAACAGAACGTTCTGGAAGACGCCTCCGGATAGGCAGATCGCCTCGCTAGGGTACTGGCCCTCGAGTTGATCGATTGTCTCGGCCGTCGCGTTTGCCAGCGAGTAATGGAAGTCGGCAGCGAGTTCCTCCCTGCCCTGCTTGCCGGCAGCCCGCTCGAGTGAGGCCGCAAGAAATTCCCGGTAGCGTAGTTCGTTGGCGCGAAAGGTGAGCAGGGGATCGAGGCGAGGGACGTAGCCGCGCGCGATTGCCCGACTGGCGAGTGCCTCCAACCAGATGGCCGCCTGTCCTTCGTAGGTGATGCGCTGATGAAAACCAAGGATCGCGGCCATTGCGTCGAAGAGTCGTCCCACCGAGGTTGTTGTGTGAGGCGCTACGTTCGCTGCCATCTCAAGGTTGTGCTGAACCTCTGTGGGGAGTTGCCATGAAATCCACCGTTCCCAGGATTCGAGATCGACAAACCCGAAGAGGCACTGTAGAGGGAAGCGCGCCGCACTATCGCCGCCCGGGAGCGTTGAGGCTTCGATGTGAGCGATACGTTGCAGGCCTTGAAGGAGTCCCCCGTAGAGGAACTCACCACCCCAGGTTGTCCCATCATCACCATAACCGGCGCCATCGAAGGCTATGCCAAGTACCAAGCGGTCAAGGAGTTGGTGCTCAGCGACGACTGATGCGATGTGCGCTCGGTGATGTTGGATCTCAAGGGGAGGCTTGGAGCCAAAGTGTTCTGCGTAGGAATGGGCGAGGCGATTTGCGTGGTAGTCGGGATGAGCGTCGGTTGCAAGGATGAAGTCGCTGGGGTCGAGGTCAAAGAGCTCCACCATGTCTTTCACGGTGTTGCGATGTTCACGCTGTACATCCTGGTAGGAGAGGTCACCAAGGTAGGGACTCGTGTTTGCAACACCATCGATACTGACCGTCACCGTTGACTTGAGATCCGCGCCACATCCAAGCACGACTCCGGGATGTCCTCCAAGTTCAGTCACCTTCGCAGGAGCGAAACCACGGGCACGTCGAAGCAGTACCAGATGCTGACGATGATCGAGCTGCGCAACAGAGTCATCAGCACGTCGAGCAATAGGCCGCTCGCCAACGAGAGTCATATCAGCGATACCATTGAGGAGTTCAGTCGCCGCTCTATCGTCGATGATCATGGGCTCTGATGAACGGTTACCGCTGGTCATGACCAAGATATCTGGTGCTCCGTAGTGAAAGAGTAGCAGATGGACTGGTGCGTAACCAAGCATAAATCCGATACGGGGAGCCTGGGGTGCGATCAGTGCGATATTGGTAACGGATTCGAGCAGTACGATCGGTGAACGCGAGCTCGTGAGGAGCCGCTCCTCCTGCGCGGTAGGGCGCGCCACCCTTCGAATCGACTCTAGGTCCTTGGCCATGAGCGCGAATGGCTTGTCCTTGCGGAACTTACGGACGCGTAGCTGTTCCACAGCTGCAGTGTTTGTCGCATCACATGCCAAAAGATATCCACCGATTCCTTTGACGGCGATGATAGATCCGTCGCGGAGCGCTTCGGCTGCCTGTTTGATCGCCTCCTGCCCCGCGAGCACCGTCTCGCTAGGGTCGTTGCCGATGAGGTGGAAGGTAGGCCCGCACTCAGGGCAGGCAATCGGCTCTGCGTGGAAGCGACGGTCGGAGGGATCGGTGTACTCATGTTGGCACGCTTCGCAGAGTTGCCAGGGGGCCATCGTGGTGTTGGCTCGGTCATACGGAAGGTCCTGGACGACCGAGTAGCGAGGTCCGCAGTTGGTGCAGTTGATGTAGGGATAGAGGTAACGCCGATTGTTGGGGTCGAATAGCTCTGACTTACAGTCTGAACAGATGGCTAGGTCAATTGGAATCTCAGCGCGCTTTGTTCCCGTCGTCTCTGAACGCAAGACCTGAAACCCCTCGGTGGGGGTGAGGGGCGCCGATGTAACCTCAACCGAATCGATGCGAGCAGCGGATGGAGGCTCCACCAGTAGAGCAGAGAGGACTATGTCTTGGGCGAGATCCTCCGCGATATAGATGGTGACACCGAGGCCGTCGTTGCGGACCCAGCCGCAAAGACCCAGCCGAACTGCCCGTTGGTAGATGAAGGGTCGAAAACCAACGCCTTGGACCACTCCAGTGACTCTGATCAGCGTTGCCATGGCTCTCTCCCTACGTTTAGCCCTACGTTTAGGTCGCCAGTCGACAGCGCCGTTCACCATAAGAACCAACATTGGAGACGATGACACTTCGCGTGCTGCGGCGATAGCGGATCGGTGCGCTGGCGCTGTGATCATTGTACTACACAGGTGGGGCACCAGGGGTTGGTGTCGTTCCTTGGCGATCTTTGGATAGGAGGTGACTATCGGAATGACCTTGCTCGCTTGGAGGGTGCATCGAGAACGAAGCGGGTAGAGGCCTCACCAAAGGAGTCCTCAACACCACAGTTCCACCGCTTGTGGTTGGTACAGAACGCCTAGCAGCAGGAGCTTCAATGGGACTCGCTCGCGAGTTTCTCTTTGGTAGGCACCGAGGAGACTGCACCCAAGGAGTGCCGGAGTGATTCGAGGACCCACTCAGGCCCGCTGTCGTCTTCGGGCGGTCAAATCGGTCTTCTCCTTGGACCTGAGAAGGCAGGCACTGGTGCTCATAGTGGCCTCGATCGCTCCCGCCTGATAGCTCTCTGATTGGACCCGAGCCTGGTGGTTTGGATCGCGCATCCTTTGATCGCCGGCGTTTGATGCCAGGAGCGTTGCGGCCTTGCGTGGGAACCCTGGGACCAGAGTGTCGCCAACCATTAGCCAGCGACTGGCGACGTGAGGGACCTGTATGAGGGGTTGGCCCTACGAGAACATTGGCCCCACACAACCGAATCGCTCCTCGCCGGGGGGTGCGAGGAACGATCGGCGGTTGATGATTTGGATCCTGGACCCGGCCGTTTAGCTCTGGGCCACCATTTGAGATTGGCCAGCTAGGGTTGTGCGACCATGCTCTTCTCCTCTTCCATGAGCTTGGCTTCGCCCGATGATTGTTCGAGGCTCCTTCGCTTGGTCTCGGGTATGACCAACATGGTGACGATTGCAGCTAAGACCGCTAAGCCAGCGAGAAAGTACACCGCAAAGGACTCGCCGTAGACACGGATGAGGAAGGGAAAGACGAAGGCGGTCAGGGTTGCACCGAGACGACCAGAGGCGACGGTGAGGGCTTGAACCGTTCCGCGCACCTTAGTCGGCGCGAGCTCGACCCCGAGGACCCCAGATGCACTCACCGACCCAGGGCCAGCTTGCGAGAAGAAGTTCTGGGAACCATAGAGGATGAAGGCCAGCACTGGCACGGCGGCCAAGGCTCCACCACCGGTGACCAGGCCATACGAGATGAGGGCTCCAGCCATGCCGATGAATCCCAGTAGCTGCAGCGGCTTTCTCCCTGCCCTGTCGATCAACAGAAGAGCGACGATGCCCCCTGGAATGGTGAACGCGCCCTCCATCAGGAACTGGAAGGTATCCGGACCAAGACCAAGGTGCTTGGCGATCACCGAAGGGCCAAAGAGGATGCTCGAGTAGGCGACCATGTCGAACAGGAACCACAACAGGCACGCCCCGAGGAAGGTCCTCCACTCGCGGCGAAAGTAGAAGCCAAAGCCGTGCGGGTCCTTTAAGTCCTCGAAGGAATCAGGGTTTGTCGAGACACTCGACGCCTGGGAGACCACGGACGCGGTTGCTCGCGCATCTCCTTTGATCCTCCCGAGGAACCGTGCCGTCTCAGGCATCTTGCGTCGCAGATAGATGACCGCGAGCGTCGGTACCGCGCCGAAACCGAGGACGATTCTCCAGATCAACTCAGGCGCCACGCCGAGCCCATGGAGGACGAAGTAGAGGAATGCGGAGAGCACGGCGCCAAAACCCCACATCAATCCGAAGCCAAAGGACATAGTCTTGCCGCGGTCCTTGGCGTTCGAGTGCTCCCCCATGATCATGGGGGACAGGACATAGTCGGCACCGACTCCGATCCCTAGCAACAACCTGACGGCGATCAGCTCCGGGACGTTGGTGACGAAGATCTGCAGGATTGCCCCAAGCGTCATCAGTCCAACATCGAGACCGTAGAAGCGTTTACGTCCCTTGTTGGCGAGCAGTCCAAAGACGAGCGCTCCGATCACCGCACCACCGAGCGCTGAGGCTGTGAGGAGCGAGGCCTCGATGCCGACGAGGGACTTGATGCCGAAGGACGCGAGGACGAGCGGCAATACGATTCCAATAGACGAGAGATCGTATCCGTCGGCAAAGACGCCCATCGAGGTTGTAAATATTGACTTCCAGTGAAACCATTGGAACTTGGAATGATCTTGGACCGCGAACGGGTCCCAGTCTCCGTCGATCACCTCACTCATACCTTCTGACCTCCCTTGTTGGGCTCTGGCCGCACCTATCTGTCGCGACACCTATAACGTAGGTGCGCTACGTTGCCACGACCGAACGTCGTCGGGGATGTCAGGTGAACAGTCGGTGAAGAGTGAGTTCGCGCGACGGATTAAGTGGGCCCTTTGCTAGATCGTTGGCAGGGATGGTCAGGCTTGTGCTGGGCTGTGGCGCTTGATCGAGTCCGGTGGGGGCGGTTACGGGATTGGCCCGTATCAGTGCAGGTGTTGTGCGCTACCACATCCGCCTAGGGGAATAGCCGAGTAGTCATCGGCGGTGGGATGGATGACACGGGACTGGTTGTCTTCTCGGGGGCAGCCTGGCCGGTTTGAGATGGCGAGACCGGCGTGTGAGTCCCAGATGGCAGATGGCTTTGTTGGTTTGGGGAACAAAAACAGAGGAATACGGGCCTGAACTGGATTGGCCCGGCAGTGATCGATCGGCGGGATCGGTGACCCTACCAGCTACCGGTGTCGAGATGCAACAGGTTGTGGTTTGGACTCGAGGCAGACAAAGAACTCGATGATCACAGGTTCGGCTTCGCAGAATCGGCAGACCGACGGCGCGGAATCCGGCTTGGCTACTCCTCGCGGATTAGCTGTTTTTGCCAAGGGAACAGATCACGCTCGTCCATGAGCCAATCCACTCCTCGGGGCCACCGCGGCCCCAATGAAGATGCTTTCCTACAGGTGAGCGCGCATAGCCGTGGAGAGCAAGCTGAGTCCTTTTCTCCTCAACGTTCAGCCGATGAGGCGGAGCATCCAGGTTGGATGGTCTCCAAAACCATGGGTGCAACAAAACGCGAGGCCGATGGTTTAACCGGCCGGGTGCCGCATCGGAGAGCTGGGCACCTGCGTGGGTAGGAGCTCCTGCGAGGGCGTCTCAGTGTTCAGTGCTCACCGATGGCCGTCAATGTGCCGTCGTCGGGCACCTGGACCTATGACCTCCTCTGATCGGGTGACCTTGGTTGGGTGTCGTCGGCGAGGTCGAGGCGTGCCGTGACCGACCTTTCTAGGTCGGTCGTTGATACTGTACAAGCTGGAACGCAAACGGAACAGCCGCCCCATCTGGTGTAGTCGTAGGATACGTTACCGCGTCGCCGTTCGCTCCGAGGGCGTACCCATTGGGGGAGTAGGTGCTTTGTGTGATCGCTTCCATCGTCGATAGTCCTGTCGACGTGACGGACACCGCTGTAAACTGTCCACCCGTCGAGAAGTTCGGCATGATCGAGTAGGCGTTGCAGGGGGCACTCGTCACGTCAGAGGTCGGGTTGATAGTGCAGAGGTTGGCCCCTGGGCTGCTAGCTGTGATGTCCCCAAACATCGGCGATTCCATGATCCATTCGGCGGTCTCGGCACTCTCGCCCGCCGTATCGATAGACGCCTCGAATGGCTCGCTCACTGAGTACGATGCACCAGTAGTACGGTCGTTAAGAGTGATCTGCCAGGTCTGCGATGCTGTTTTGGTGATCGTGACGGTCAACTGATCGCCGGCGGTGACTGGATAGCTGGTGCCATCCTTCTGCAAGGACACCTCGGTTTCGGGTGCTGCGTCAGTAGGAGTGATCACCTCGATCCACGGTTGAGCAGAGCTTTGGCCTGGCGCTACGTCCACGCCGGCCTGAATCAGCTGCTGCCCACCTATCCCGTCGATCCCGACCCACTCGGATGCCATGCAACCGTCATAGCCTGTAGCATCAGAACAGAGGGGGTTTTGCGTCGAGGCGATCGTCGGAACGACAAAGGTACCGCTCACAGAGGAGATAGCGTCACTGGTTCCAGATGTAACCGCTGCGATGCCTGCCCAGTTTTGTGATGTTTGTGATGTGGTTGGCACATAGGTCAGGTCGATGGAATCGGTTGCCACCGCTATGCCGTCATACTGTATCCCAACTTGGAGGCCACTCGCGGAAGTCGACAGCGAACCACCGATGAGGCCGGTTGAAGTGAGCGTAAGACCGGTCGGCCAGGTGCCGGATTCGGTAAAGGTGTACCCTGCACCCTGTCCGCTGGTGACGTCCAACTGGATGTCAGGAGACGCGCCAGTGGAATAGGAGGAGGAGGCCAATGTCGGTGCAATAGGTGTAACTGAGAGGTCTTCAGTGGCTGTGGAACTACCCGACGTGACAGATACAGTCTCACTGGTGCTGGACCCAATATCGCTTGCAGTGAGGGAGCTGTTTACCGTCAGAACTCCACTCGAACTCACGGAGAGTGGACCAGTTCCAGTTCCACTCCAGGTCTCACTTGGGTCGCCACCCGTCGCCACCAGCTGCAGGCTTTGTCCCGGATAGATAGATAGCGTTGCCGGTGTGGTGATCGACAGGGCTGTCTGGGGCACTGTGATATCGATCGAATCATCACCGACGGGGTAACTGTCATACAACACCGAAACCTCAAGGTTTGCAGCTGAGGCAGCAATGGTTCCACCGAGCGTCCCATCTTGGCTAAGCGTAAGACCGGTCGGCCAGGTGCCAGACTCGCCAAAGGTGTAACCCGATCCGTCCTGTGATGGCACCGACAATTGGCCGCTCACACCGAATGGCGCACCCGATCCCGTAGCTGTGAAGCTCGTTGTCGTAAGTGGCGGCACCGCAATCGCGACGTGTACCGAAACCGTCAGCGATTGAGAGCCGCTCGTGACCGTCGCCTCGAAGGGAGCTGTTGGAGTCTGGTTGTCAAGGTTGGCGATGTCAAGAGATAGTTCGCCAGAGGAGGACAATGAGGCCCAATCCGGCAATCCAGACTCAGACCATGTGTACGTTCCGTCCCCTCCGGTAGCTGTTAACTGAGCCGTCTGACCGGGTTGTATCGAGAAGGTTGTCGTAGGTACGCCGATTGAGGGTTCGCTGTTCGGTGCGCCACCGCCGCCAGAGCCTCCTCCCAATCCGCTACCACCGCCACCTTGCGGTTGCTGGGGAATGACTGGCTGCTGTGCCTTTGGAGCCGGTGGCAGGGTTTGTTGAGGGAGTTTGCTTGGAATCACAATGACGCGACCATTTGGCGCGACCGGGACGTTCGGAACCGGTGGTGCGCCACCGATGGCGAGTACCTGTCCATCGCCGAGTACGGCATAGTAGCCGGAGCCGTTGGGATTCACAACCAGGCTGGTCACCTTGGCCGGGAGCGGGTTCTTCCCGGATAGACCGGTATAGCCAAGATCGTAGGTGGAACCGGAGAACTTGGCATCTCCAAAGTCGAAGACACCGCCGTCGGCAGCGACCATGTAATAACCATTGCCCGAAGGGGTGGCAATCGCGCCCACGATTGGGGCGTTCAGTGGCTTTGACCCCGACAAGCCGGTCAAGCCGTAGGTATAGGTGGATCCCAAGAATGGAGCATCTCCAAAGTCGAAGACACCTCCATCTTCGGCGATAAGCCAATAACCCTCTCCCGAGGGTGCAGCGACAATGGCGGTCACGGGGGCGTTCAGTGGCTTTGACCCCGACAAGCCGGTCAAGCCGTAGGTATAGGTGGATCCCAAGAATGGAGCCGAGCCGAAATTGAAGATCCCACCGTCAGATGCCACGAGCCAATAGCCGGTGCCACTGGGATCAGCTGCGATACCGACGATTGGCGCATTAAGCGGTTTGGAACCTGAGAGACCGGTGAGGCCATCGGTATAGGTATCCCCGTAGTACTTCGCGTCACCGAAGGCATACACATGCCCCGAGCGCGTGACGATCCAGTAGCCGCCACCATCCGGTGTTGGTGCTGCACCGACCACGTCATGAGAACCGACAACGGAGCCATAGGCTTGCGCCCCGTCTTCTCCAGTCACGCTCCCTGATTGGGAGACCGCGATGAGTCCAGGTCCCGAACTGGTACTGGCAAAAGCCGTGGATGGCATGATAATCAACGCCGCCGTCGCAAGCGCCCCACCAGCAATCAGCGCTAACGGCCCATTGAATCGCATGTGACGTTCTCTTTCTTGTTGGTAGGGGATGCCCTGGTCTCTGCCCTGACCGTCTTTTCCAGCCTGCCGAGAGCAAGCGTATCCATTCGACCAGGCCTACTGCTTTCTTGTACAAGTCGGCGTCATTTTCGCTACTCTTGAGTGACAACGCTAGCCAGTGGAGTGATCGATTGACGTTTGTGCCAGCCTGATCATCTCTGCGTCTGGGGGAACTCAGTTCCCGTTGTCTAGGGTACAAGAATTGCTACACCTATTCCGTCTCGAACCGAAGAGAGGGAAGGCGAAGGCTGAACTACCTTCGAGTCCTCTGTAACCCATTGATCTGTCAACTGATCCAACTGTTGATCAGGGGTCGCGAGACCCTTGCTTGGTGGCAGCGAGCTCTGACTTTCACGTGCGGCCTCTATCAGAGCTCCAATGGGCACGACTGCGGTCGAGCACAGACACTCCGTGTCGATTTCGAACTGACCTGACCGGTTCGTTGCGCGAGTACTCAGGGTTCAGCGCGCGATTGGCTGGGAACTCCGCTTCGCTCATCTTCGCCGGCCGTCGATGGCGGGTGGTGAAGAGCCGGCGACAGACT
This sequence comes from Actinomycetes bacterium, assembly GCA_021822605.1. GTDB lineage: Bacteria > Actinomycetota > Acidimicrobiia > Acidimicrobiales > Acidimicrobiaceae > Ferrimicrobium. The sequence continues at coordinate 11,690 of JAKAQL010000011.1, read as the reverse complement.
GATCAGTTGGTGGAGGGTGCTCATCAGGAGAGAAAGTTGCGGTAGTCGCTCGGCTGTCCTCTTCGTTGAGTGACGACAACAGCCGAAGGGCGCCGGTCATCGGCGCCCTTCATAGCCTGAACTGAATCAAGAGACTCTGTTGAGGTCTACTTCGTGAAGTACCAAGTCTCAGGTGCGAGATCGAGGTAAGGGTTCTGCGTAACGCCACCAAGCTTCTTCGAGATCGCCGAGATCGCGTAGTCCGGATAGGGCTGATAGATCACCGGCAGGGTCTTGTCCATGAAGTTTTGATAGGCGTCAAGGGCTCCCTGGGCGTTGGTGGCGGTGTGGGTCGCATCGATCAGTTGGTTGGCCTGGTTGTTTGCGTAGTTACTGAAGCCGGTGTGGCCTGGTCCTGATCCAAAGAGTTCACCACCGGTTGGGTAGTTATCCGGGCTGTACTCCCAGCCTCCACCCCAGTTCACCATCTCCCAGGTGCAGTCTGACTGAGCGGCAGTGCAGTGTGGCTGGTCGGATATGACCGAGTTGAAGGGCTGTGCCGAGATATCGAGGGTGATGCCGATCTGCTTGGCTGCCGAGGAGAGTGCAGTCATCTCTTGGGCGAGCGAGGTAACTCCTGATGCGTAGATCATGTTGAAGGTCATCTTCAGGCCCCGTGGGATGTTGGCTCCACACTCGGTCGCTGATGTTCCAGGACTCTCGCAGGTCATCACGCCGTTGACGACCTTCCAACCATGAGAGGTCAGAAGATTCTTTGCGGCAGAGATCGAGTACGGGTATTGAATGGTCTTTGAGGTAGCGTCGGCAAAGGTGTTACTCGGTTCGGTTGGCACCGGTGATGCGGTCGTCACTCCGTAGCCATCGAGGAAGTGGGTGATCCAGGCGGGCTGGTCGATCAGGTGCTCAAGAGCCTGTCGGAAGTAGAGCTGTTGGAAGACCGGTCCATACGTCGGATTGTTGAGGTTGATCGGGAAGAAGTTGAAACCAAGGTCAACCCATGGGTTGATGGTATAACCAAGCGACTCGACGGCTGACTTCTGGGTGAGGTCTTCGGTCGGGACGTATCCGTAGGTGATCGCGTTGTTGCCGGCTCGCAGCACGTTGAACTCGGCTGAGGCACTGGTAAAAGGTAGTTCGACGAACTCGGAGAGCTTTGGCTTGTCAGGGCCGGAGTACTTAGTGTTGGGTACAAACACCGCCCTACCAGCGGTGGTAAAGCTTGAGAGCTCCCATGGTCCATCGACCACCGACCAGATCGGGCTGGTGGCGTAGGTGGACAGATCGGAGGCTTGGGAGTTTAAGAACGAATAGACCGCTTTGACCCCGGTCGCTGTGGTGTCAGGCAGATTGGCAGCATCGGGGTTAGGTGCGGGCTGAGTCAGCGATGTCCGATCCCAAGCGATAGGGAATGGGGTGATCTGGGAGAGTTCGTTGTAGGTGAACCAGGTGGGGTTATAGGCCTTGTTGAGCTGGAAGACAACGGTGGTGGCGTTTGGCGCGGTGGTTGAGACCACGTTATCAGGGAAGGCTCCAGGCACGTAGGCTCCCCAGTTCGCCTTCTCGGCCTTGACTAGGTTCATGAAGAAGATGACGTCGCGCGAGGTGACTGGTGTGCCGTTGGACCATTCATAGTGCTTGAGTGTGACTGTCACCGTCTTGTCTCCATTGGAGAAGACTGGCTGGTCACCGATGGAGAGGTTGTAATTGATCGAGGCATTGTTGCCGTTCCCGAAGTAATAGAGAGGTCGGTACATCAGCACCTGGAACTGGGCGAGGTTGTTGACAGAGAACTCTCCGCTCGGCGTGAGAGGGAAGATATAGTTGGGAGAAGCGCCGGGCTGCTCCGCGAAGTAGGCGGTGCCGCCCTTGATCGGCTGGGTTGACGACGAGCTCGACGTTGAACTTGAGCTCGTGGAACCACAAGCTGCAAGCAGAGCCCCTGCAGCGACCGCGACTCCAGCAAATCGAATTGTACGTTTCATCAATGACTCCTTGAAGGTTATTTTAATATTGATAGACTAGCCGGTAAGCGGTAGTCAGACGCGTCATTTCCGTGGTGATGACACCACAACGTGCGTCGAATCCAGATCGACCATTAACGCATGGAGTTGTCCCACTGTGGCGGAGTCGCGCCCTCATGAAGTCGACAGAGACACATCGCAAGATCAGACCGCTGGTCAAGTCTCCGTGAAAGCAGCAGCGATACGATGGCTGTCGATGGCAGTTGGGCGACGAAGGTCCGCGTTCGCGCTGGGTTCCAGTCACAGAAGTACCAGCGTAACGTCGTGCACCCACGCCAGTGCCGCCCACCAATCCGTGGAATGGGCGTGAACGGCGCCCGCCAAGGTCGATGATATGCCCAAGTTTCGTCGGTCCGTGGAGAAGAGAGGCGATGGGTCGGCTCGATACGGTCCCTTCGAGGTCGGCGGTGAGAAAATTGTGATCTGCAAGCGACCGGGTGCAACGAGTTGAGCGAGCTGCCGGCTTCAAGGCATGGTCCTTTGACTCCGAAATCTGGAGGAGAGTGCGCCAAATGTGTTGTTATCGGTCACAAAGCACAGTGAACTTTAGCGATTTTTGCAAAAATCCAAAGAAAAGTGGTCACAAGCGCTCTCGATGCGGTACAGTAGTGAAATCGTCAACATGGACACTTGGGTTCTTGCTGATAACGCAAGGGAAGGGAGCATCGTGGGAAAGGCACAACATCGGAGGCGCGGAATCCGATCACATTGGGGTCGAGTTTTCTCGTCAGTGACCCTCGCAGCGGGCGTCCTGGTTTTAGGCGCTGGCATGTCTCCAAACCAGCTAGCGAAGCATTCGTCGCCATCTGAAACGAGTCCAGCACCGCAACAGTACTGTGGCGTTGCTGCGAACGATCCTGACGCGAGCAACATCTGCTGGTTTAGCTATGGTAGCTATTCCGCTCCTCAGCCTCAACAGGAGTCCGAGTCTACACTGGTGGACGGACCCACGACGACCTCCCCAAGTGTCCAGGCACTTCCTGGAGTTCCGATTCGTTACAAAGAGGTCCTGCCGAATGGCGATGTCTTCTCCTTCGATTTGACCTACAAGTTCCCGCACAGTGATTCAGGTGTCCCACCTCTGGTAACAGCAGTCACTTCGCCGGTTGACTGGGGCGCCGCCGCGTTTGGTCGTGAGGCGTACGTAGACCTCCCAACCACCGGTGAATATGCTGGAAACACCTACATCCTGTACTCTCAACAGCAGACTGCTGGGGGTTCATCGACCTATGGCCCAGCCAGTTGGAGTTTTGTCCTATCTCACATGAGCTTGACCACACCATCTACAGCATCATCCGCAGGAGTTCCGATCTCCCCCTTTACGCTGGTAGCCGCCGATGGTGAGAGCACCAACGCTGGTGAATCGGTAACGTTCAAGACAACAAATGTGTCTACAACAAACTCCACCAACACAGCGAACTGGCAGCCAGTCGGTCCGATGGTGCTACCACTGACCCAAAGCGCGGCTAGCCTTCCTCCTTCGCCGCGGCTGACTAGACCGAGTGAGTCGTCTCTGACGTTTGCCAATACCTGTGGAGGCAGCAGTGGCTATTCAGATAACCCCACGTTCACTCCGAGTGTGGTCGAAGCCAACCTCGGGATCGGAACCGATGTCGTCAGTTGCGTTGGCAGTAGTGGGGGATTGGTGGGTGACCTCGTGCTCTCTACTCTAAATCCTACAAGAGTTAAGGCGACCGATTATGTTACCGGAGGTGGACAGGAGCAGGGTCTTGCTTTCGGAGTCGAGATTCCGGCTGCACCGGTTGTGCCCTCGGCGCCTGTGGTAGAGTCCACCCCCTCCCTCTCCCTCGTAAAGATCGAGGCTTCGGGTTCCCCCAACCCCATCACGACGGCGGGACAGAGCGTTGCCTATGACTTCGATGTGACCAACACCGGCAACACCACGTTGAACAACCTCTCCATCTCCGATACCCAGTCGGTCCCTGGCGAGGCCTTGACAGGTCCGATCTCCTGCCCAGTTACGTCGTTAGCAGCTGGTGCAAGTGTCTCCTGTACCGGAACCTACACGGTCACCAGTACCGACATCACCAATGGTAAGGTGAGCGACACTGCATCTGCCACAGCAACGGACCCGGCGGGTACGACGGTGACCAGTAACTCCTCGAGCCTCACCATCCCGGTCTCTGTTCCCACCTCGGCACCGAAGGTCGTCACCACCAAGCCAACGACGGTGACCCCCACCACCAAGTCCTCATCCACCTCCCCAGCTCCAGTCAAACTGGTCACTGGTCCTCCAACCGCTCCAACCAACACCACCAATGCCCTCCCCATCGGCATCGGTATCGCGAGTCTTGGCATTGCTGGTCTTGCGTATGTAGGTATCGAGCGCAAGCGTAAGGGAACAATCGACTACGGTAAAACCGATGAGGTCGCATAGACACCAACGAACGACTCACCAAGGGCGAGGACTTCTCACCAAAGTCCTCACCCTTGGTGCCTCCCTCGCCATCATCGTCGGAGGATTCTTAACCTATGAGGGGATCCACAACTCCCCCAAGGCCGAGATCCATCGCCTGACGATCAAGGATCACCAACGAGCGATCAAGCTCGCCAAGACAAAACCCACCAACCCCACCTACACCTCGGTCCCCTGGAACCCGACCCTTCCCAATGAGGTCGCCATCATCTCCATCCCCGCCCTTGACATCATCTCAGCCCCTATCCTCGCTGAGGGTCCCACCAACGGAGAACTCACCATACCTCCAGATGTCCATAACGTCGGTTGGGATGAACAGACCCCAACCCCGGGAGAGTCCGGCGTCACCCTTCTGGCGGGTCACGTGAACTGGGTCGGCCAAGGTGAGGGAGCACTCGGTGAGATCGGTCAACTCGTCCCCGGAGATCAGGTGATCCTCAACTGGCAAGGTCATGAGACCACCTGGCAGATCACCACCAAACCAACCCTCTCTCCCAACACCGTGGCTCACCCTCAGCTCTTCACCAACCAGGGTCCCCCAACCCTTGCCCTTGTCACCTGTGGCGGTCCCTTCACCGAGGTCCCCGGTGTGGGTGGCTCCTACGCCGACAACGTCATCGTCGAGGCATCACCGGTCACGGCGTAGGGCAAGCGTTGCCTTACTGTTGAGCCGCATCTCGGGTGGTGAGACGCAAGAGAGCGTCTCGAAGGGAAGACCCTCCAGTTTCCAGGAGCCAGCGGAAGTAACAGGAATTGGAGTTGGTGTCTGTTCCAAATTGGTGCTCATTTCCCAAATAGGTGGTGACCAGCCAACGAGAAGCAGATCGGCCAGGGAAGCTGTCCCTACCTCTTCGTCGAATCGATAGAACTGCTTTCAGATGGCGGAGAGTCCTATGTTTTCACAACACATAATTCATGTCGGGCCTTTGCCTCCCTAGTCAGATGATTGCAGTGAGTCACGACACAGGATGCATTACTCCTGTACTGGGAGGTCAGTACCATTGCGCTTTGTTTCCAGAAGTGCGATTATCGGAATATTCTAGGAAAACTTTAGAAAAGATTTGGAATTTGATCACATCGCGTGATTGTCCTGATAGTGTTGTTTAGTGCTGCGTCTTCTTGACTGTCGATTTTCTTCGGATCACGAACGTCGTAGACGACAGCTGTGGTGCCGAAGTGGTTGAAAGGTTGGATGGGTATGGGTTTCCGTCATTCACGACGAAGTGTTGTGCTGGGTCGATTTGGGATACTGAAGACTTCGGGAGTTGCTTTGGGTTTAGTGGCCCTGGCGGTAGGTTCTGGCGTAGTAAATGGATTAGCGGGGACGCAGCTGACCACGGCTTCCTCGACGGTCTTTGTCAACCAACTATTCGATTCCAACAGCGTAGGTACGGGATGGACACTCCCTAGCAACCCATCCGCTTCAATCCCAGAAGTTGGCCAAAACGGTGCGTGTTTGACTGCCAGCGGCAATCCCTCGACAACCTCGGCTATCCCCCAGTGCGCTGACACGAGTACGCAAAACGGCTCTGGGGCGTTGCGCCTTACCAGTAACGGTTCTCAGCAACTCGGAACTGTCTTCTATTCGAGTTCCGTACCTACTTCCGAGGGGTTAGTCGCAAAGTTCGACACCTATCAATATAAGAACAACGGAGGTGATGGTCCAGCAGATGGCATTGGCTTTGTCCTTGCCGCAGCGAATCCATCTGATCCGACACCACCACCGACTGGTGGTAGCCCTGGTGGGGCCTTGGGGTATGGGATCTATCCAGCCTATACTGCGGGTAACACTTCCGAGGTGAACGGAATACCAAATGGGTATCTGGGAGTTGGGCTCGATGTCTACGGTAACTATCTGAATCCCTATTATGCGGGGTCCGGTTGTACCCCGCTTCCGGACTATTCCTCCCAGCAGACGTATCCGCAGACCGTGACGGTGAAGGGTCCAGGTGACACAACCAACGGTTATTGTGCGATCAGTACGAGCGGAGAGTTGAACACTGGCGAATCGCTTGACCGGCCATCGATCACATCGAGACCTAACACTGGCGTCCCAGTGGAGGTCGTGATCAACCCAACCGACACTGCGTACACGGCATCGGATGGATGGTCAGTTCCCTCTGGTTCTTACGGCGTGGAGTTTACGCCATATGGTGCTACCAGTCCTGTACAACTTGGTGGGGCACTGCCAACGTACGCAGCCTCGACGTCATCGTCTGAGTATTGCTCGACCACTGATTCGAGTGTTTGTCTACCAAAGAGTTGGGTTAATACAACAACCGGACTCCCTTATCAGCTGACCTTTGGATGGACTGCTTCCACCGGTGGTGGCAACGAATACCACGAGATCAACAACGTTGTAGTCGACTCGGTAACCCCAGCGCCAGTTCTGGGTCTTGGCATTACGAACAGCGCTACCAACGGTGATGTACAAGCAGGCGGCAGTACCAACTTTGTGTTTTCGCCAAGTGTTGCTCTCGGATCTAGTGCTGAGGAGTCGTCAGCTCCAACCCTACAAGGTACGTTCCCGACCGACGTGACCCCAGACTATAACGAGATCAGCGCGACAGGCTGGAGTTGTAGCAATTCGCAGGGCCAGACTTTAGAGTGCACGTATACTGGCTCGGTTCCGATTACAAGCAGTGGATCCTTGCCATCGATCACTGTTCCGGTCACGGTATCTGGTCAGGCCGCGACGGGATCTTCTTTGACGGTCAATGGGACGGTCTCGTCTAATGACGCGTTGCCGGTCAACGCTTCTTCGACCGTTGCTGTCGTGGCCCCCACTCCCATCACAACCCCAGCCGTGGTCACTCCGTCTAACCCCTCCCTCTCCCTCGTAAAGATCGAGGCTTCCGGTTCCCCCAACCCCATCACGAAAGCGGGACAGAGCATTACCTATGACTTTGATGTGACCAACACCGGCAACACCACGTTGAACAACCTCTCCATCTCCGATACCCAGTCGGTCCCTGGCGAGGCCTTGACAGGTCCGATCTCCTGCCCAGTTACGTCGTTAGCAGCTGGTGCAAGTGTCTCCTGTACCGGAACCTACACGGTCACCAGTACCGACATCACCAATGGTAAGGTGAGCGACACTGCATCTGCCACAGCAACGGACCCGGCGGGTACGACGGTGACCAGTAACTCCTCGAGCCTCACCATCCCGGTCTCTGTTCCCACCTCGGCACCGAAGGTCGTCACCACCAAGCCAACGACGGTGACCCCCACCACCAAGTCCTCATCCACCTCCCCAGCTCCAGTCAAACTGGTCACTGGTCCTCCAACCGCTCCAACCAACACCACCAATGCCCTCCCCATCGGCATCGGTATCGCGAGTCTTGGCATTGCTGGTCTTGCGTATGTAGGTATCGAGCGCAAGCGTAAGGGAACAATCGACTACGGTAAAACCGATGAGGTCGCATAGACACCAACGAACGACTCACCAAGGGCGAGGACTTCTCACCAAAGTCCTCACCCTTGGTGCCTCCCTCGCCATCATCGTCGGAGGATTCTTAACCTATGAGGGGATCCACAACTCCCCCAAGGCCGAGATCCATCGCCTGACGATCAAGGATCACCAACGAGCGATCAAGCTCGCCAAGACAAAACCCACCAACCCCACCTACACCTCGGTCCCCTGGAACCCGACCCTTCCCAATGAGGTCGCCATCATCTCCATCCCCGCCCTTGACATCATCTCAGCCCCTATCCTCGCTGAGGGTCCCACCAACGGAGAACTCACCATACCTCCAGATGTCCATAACGTCGGTTGGGATGAACAGACCCCAACCCCGGGAGAGTCCGGCGTCACCCTTCTGGCGGGTCACGTGAACTGGGTCGGCCAAGGTGAGGGAGCACTCGGTGAGATCGGTCAACTCGTCCCCGGAGATCAGGTGATCCTCAACTGGCAAGGTCATGAGACCACCTGGCAGATCACCACCAAACCAACCCTCTCTCCCAACACCGTGGCTCACCCTCAGCTCTTCACCAACCAGGGTCCCCCAACCCTTGCCCTTGTCACCTGTGGCGGTCCCTTCACCGAGGTCCCCGGTGTGGGTGGCTCCTACGCCGACAACGTCATCGTCGAGGCATCACCGGTCACGGCGTAGGGCAAGCGTTGCCTTACCGTTGACCCGCATCTCGGGTGGTGATCGCGCAGAGAAACAAGGTACAGGGCCCAGTTGAGAGGACGAGATTGATGAACCCTCGGCGAGAGCGGAGCGATGAGGTTCCGCTCTTCAACGACAAGGTGATTCTATGCTCTGGAGGGAGTTCGGACTTGATCGGATTGATTCGGTTACCGACCAGGTGACTCGTTCCCTGCAATTCCGAGGTGAGAGGTCCGTGGGAGTCAGAGGACGGTCTTTGAGGATACGTGGAGCTCGCCGTCGAGTTCATAGACAATAGGTTCGCCGTTGGCGATCTCGTATCCGACGATCTCATCATCAGGGATCGACTCGAGGAATTTGACCATTGCACGCAGCGAGTTGCCATGGGCACTGACGAGGACTGTCTGCGCTTCTTGCAGTAGCGGCACCATGCGTTCCTCCCAGTAGGGCATCACACGTACCAGCACATCGGCGAGGGCTTCGGTGTAGGGAACGTCGGTTGCCTTTAGTCCTCGATAGCGCGGATCGCTTATGAAGTGTCGATGCTCCTCTTCAGAGGTCTCGGGCGGACGGACATCGTAGCTCCTTCGCCAGATCTTGACCTGTTCTGCTCCAAAGCGTTCGGCCGTCTCGGCCTTATTGAGTCCAGCGAGTCCTCCATAGTGGCGCTCGTTGAGTCGCCAGCTCTTCTCGACTGGCACCCATGAGCGATCAAGGACCTTGAGGACCTCATCCGTGGTGTAGATCGCACGTTTCAGCACCGAGGTTAACACGATGTCGGGTAGAAGTCCAGCATTGTGTAGGAGCTCGCCAGCCTTCTTGGCTTCTTGATATCCGGTCTCAGTGAGGTCGACGTCGACCCAACCGGTGAAACGGTTCTCTTGGTTATACGTGCTCTGTCCGTGACGGAGGAGGATCAGGGTAGCCATAGTCCCTAAGCCTAACGAACATTGTGGGCTCTGGGCAACCTGAGCCCCTAGGGGTCATGCCAGCTAACCCAGGCAGAGTGAACTGATTCTGGCGATGGTGATTTCACCTTTGCCAAGAGTGACCGCGATCTCATCGTTTGGGAGGCCAGTGACGGTGCGAACATTGTTGAGGTTCTGCGTTGTGGTGAGCAGCAATCCCGTCTCGACATTGCGACACTCAAGGACGTTGACTTCGGAATCGTAGGCGAACACTGCGGGACCGGCGACGGTGACCCGAAGCGTGTTGGGGAACCCGCGATCATCGATTCCGGTCCCGTTCTTGACGGGGCTGCCTGGCAACAGGGTCGGAGGGTTACCTGCTGTGAGGTCGACAAAGCCAAGGGTTCCCATCATCCCGGTGGCGACCCGGAACCAGACCCGGTTGGTAGTGGGGGCCATGGCGGCCCCACCGATTCCTGCCAACTCAGCATTGAGGGACGAGATGAGATCACCACTGATCGGGTTTCGTACCTGGATGGTGACTGAGGAACCTCCGTCGCCACAGAGCGACGTGAGCAGAGCGCTGCCATCGGCTGCGACCTCAATCGACAGGGTCGCAGGACGGGCGATGGTGATAGAGGTTGAGTGGCGTAGATCAGCGTCCAACCCAACGATACCCGTATTGGTGGAGATCCAGACTCGCTTGCCAACGACCGCGATCGAGGCGGCGTCCGCCGCGAGGTTAGCTGTGACGGGGAGGGTGCGTCGATAGAGCATTGTGAGCGTGTCGGGATTGAGCACCTCGATAGTGGAGGTGCTCGTTTGGTTCGGTACTGAGGTCAGCACCCAGAGCTCTCCATCCGCGTAGGTTGTCGCCTCGATGGTGGAGAGCTGCGTGCGGGCCTCGATAGTGCCGTTTGTAGGATCAAACCGGACCAACTCACTTTCCTGGTGGATCTCTTCGTCGAGGACGAGCGCATGATCGTTGACCGTGGTAACACCTGCTATTGGGACAGTATTGGCGTAGTTCCTGATCGGGGTGAAGATCGGGTTTGTGGGGATCGCTGGACCTGGTTGGAGTACCTCGCCGGAGGGAGTTTGGACCCCTGATGAAAGGAAGGTCGATGGAGGCAGGACCGTCACTTCGCTGATTGGTGGTGGAGCGATCGGCGGTCGGAGTCCGTAATGAGAGAGCGTCACTATTGTGACAGTTCGTAACTTTTCATGATCGGGCATGGCCTGTTGCACGATCTCTAGCTGCTTGATGAGCGGCTTTGTGCCATGCGTGATCCAGATAGAGAGGATGACGTGAGTGAGCGCCTTGGTGACGGGCGGCCCGATTGAATCTCCACTCCTCGGTAAGGGAGGTGGCTCCTCGAGTCGTGAGAGCAGATGCGTTTGAAACTCGATGGTGGGTACACCGCTGACCTTTGCTTGACCAATCTTGTGGATCTGACCCATCGCAGGATCGATGAGGAACGGCAAGGGGGCGAGGGCGTTCTTGGAGCTCGAGGTCCCGGTGTCGGTGAGCGATGCTTGCGGTGTGACTGCGAAGGCGAGCCACTTGGTGACATGGTCTGGATGTGAAGTGGATGAGGTTGGAACGTACTGAGTATCTCCGATGGTGAGTTGTTCTTGCATGCCGCCTCGTGGCGTTGGTACCTCAAGTCGTGCGGCAGGTGGGTCGGTGGTTACCGTACCTGTGAGCTGAGCAGTGTCATCGAGCGTCTCTCGCCCCAGTGTCTCGTGGATGGAAGCGCGGACTGCATAACCACCCGTCGCTATCGTGTCGCGATACGCCCTGGTGATCGACCCCTTTGCCTGTATGGGAGTGAGCTGGGCTGTGGCGGTGGTGCCGCAGGCTGTGAGGACGAGGGAGAGAACCACCATCGTAATCAGCCAGTTCCAGTTGTACAAGGAGCGGGTGGCTCCTGCTGGCGTCCGGTTGCGTCTCTGTTGCTGTACGGCTCCCATCGGTGGCATGTTAGCCGAATTACAGAAAGTCGAGACGAAAGTCGCGTTCCTTGATGGTGTGATTTTCTGGATCATCTCAGTGTGATGTCGATCTGCGCTCATGCTCGGACACTGAATAACCCCGGGTTTACTGGAGACTCCTACTCTTGAGAGGATGGAGTTACTATGGCACAGGTGAAGCGTTACTCACCAGAGGTAAGGGATAGGGCTATTCGTATGGTTGTAGACCACCGAGGGG
>JAKAQL010000066.1 GCA_021822605.1 Actinomycetes bacterium | reverse complement strand
AGAGCGTGCCGTTCCCAGCGTCGTAGGCCATTCCTTGGGGTCCTGCCACGGTGCTTGGGCTCAACGAGGTACCTGCCATATCAGAGGTTGGGAGGTTCGTGGCCAACGGTGTATACGTTGCATTGATCGGCTGACCGTTCTTGGTGGTCGCCGTTGGATTGGGATTGAGCCGCCAGACCTGCCCTGTCGTCCCTTGTGCATTCGGAGTTGCTGCCCCTGCATTGGTCCAGAAGAAGGCTCCCGGAGCAAAGGCCGCTCCCCAAGCACCCTCGAAGAGGTTGCTCTGACCGTTATAGGAACTCGTAGCGTTGGTGTAATTGGCCATAAGCGTGCCGGTATTGGAGATGACGGCGTAACCGGAGGACGAACCGTTGGCAGCGGACCCGTAGTAGGTCACCCAAACGATATCAGCCGATGGATTGATGGCGATGCCGACGGGCCCTGTGATGTCGGCGTTCTGGTAGAACACCTTCGATGCACCAGTGGATGGATTGACCTCGACCAACGAGGTCCCCCCTCCCATAGTCGAAGAGCTGTTAAAGTCGGTGACCAGAACATCACCGGCCGTAAGGTTGCCCAACGTCTTTGGAATGACAGCGATCCCATAGGGGTTGGTGTCGCCGTTGGCTGCATTATTTGTCGAGGCGATCGTCGTGATCACCTTCTGCGGGAAGAGAGGGGCTGTAGGCGGAGTTGGTGCCATCGGCTGGGCATAGGCGACACTTGGCATTGCGAGTAACCCTAAGGCGCCGACGGCACTGGGTATCACGGCGACCCGCAGTAGCGATCTCGATGCTCTGGTTTGCTATCGCCGACATTCCTTCGAGGAAACAACCATGACCGAGTACGCATTGGGAAGTGCCTTGGTTCCATCGCAGTTGAAGAAGGTTTCCGAGCATCCTGTGTGCTACAGTGGTAAACCGATTAGTTGCTGGGTGTCTCCAGGATTTTGTCCACGTCGGGTACTGTACCCGATAACAAGAGCAGAGGAATTGAGACGGGGTTTAGCCCGCGTGACGAGCCAAGATAGCACAATGAGCCTTGTCGGACGGGTCTGCTCTCTGGTGCGCTCAGTGGGTGACGCTGTGGTGATCCCGGGCCATGAGCGACTTTGGGAAGGCGAAGGCGACGACGACTGTGATGAGGCTTGCCGCGGACATCGCATAGAAGGCGTCATGGATAGCAGAGGTTCCTATCACCAGGCCGACGATGAGTACGAGCACTGCCCCGATCGCATTGGAGAGTCCCAATGCGATTCCTGAACCCAGTGAAGGGTTCTCTGGCAGAATCTCTTGGCCGATCAGAATAGTCGTGGATAGGGTCATGAACAGAGCACAACCAAGTATGGCCGCTATGAACCACGTAGCCGGTCCGTGGACATAGACCATCGGGATGATGAGGACGGCGACGGCGATGGCCGAGCCGACGAGGACGAAACGCTTCCCGAATCGGTCGGTCAGGTGGCCGCCACCAAGATTGCCAATGATGCCAACGGCAAGGATCGTGGTGATCACCGAAGCTCCGTCGACCAGGCTTTCGCCTCGCAAATGCCAGAGTACGGGGATAAAGGTTACGAGCCCAAAGATAGCGAAGGCACGAAGGCCGGTGTAGGCGATGAGGGCTGACAAAGGGGCGAGGTGTCTCGTCCATGGCGTGTGTTGGCTTGGCTTGACCGTCGCCTTTGCTTTTGGCGTGAGTGAAGGCGCCCAGCGGAAGAGCAAACCAACCGTCACGAGGCCGGGTAGGCCAACGATCCAGAGGTAACCGAGCCCTAGATGTGCAACGATCAAGCTGGTAAACGTCGGCCACAGGCCTCTCCCTAGCTCACCTCCCACCAAGAAGAAGGATGTTCGTAGCCCCCGTCTACCGTTGGTGATACTTCGAATGCCGGCGAGAGCCTGCGGATGGAAGAGCGAAGTGCCGAGACCGATCAGGAGCAGTAGCGTGATGAGTACCGGCATGCTATGGGTATCGCCGAGGAGTGCTCCTCCTAGCGATGTCATGGCGAACCCGGTGATCAGTATGGTTCGACCTCCGACCCGATCGGAGAACCAGCCAATCAAGGGTTGGAGCGCCTGTCCGATCGCAAGGGCTGCAACTAAGGATCCTGCAAGGCTCAAAGGTTCGTGTGCGTCAATCAGGATGGCGGGGAGTACTCCTGGGAGGTAGTTGGCGGCACCGTCGTTGACCATATGAGCCCAGGTCATGCCAACAAGACGAGTGTCATTGCTTGAGAGCGAACGTTTGGCGTCCACGTTGTTCTCGGTTGGAGTCTTCATTGAGGCACTCTCGTTCTATTGGGGGTGAGTCCAAGACAACATCGTCTACTTCAATCTAGCCGGGTCAAGCTGTCGTTGGGTTGAGCGGAGGGAGGATCGCGATCGGAGAGGCCGTTGTCGACCCAGCAGGATGGACGCTGACCTCGCGTCGTTAGGCGGGCATCAGAAGCGGCAAGATCGCTGGATCAAGGGCGTCAAGAACCTCGTTGTCTATGCAGTCTGGACTTACCCATGGCGCTGCCCTCTCAACGATCCTGGCTGTGAGAGGGGAGACCAGAAGTTCTGCTCCGTCAACTCGGCGATGTAGCAGGCCACCTTGATGTCTTGGTGAGCATGGCGGCCGCTAGTGGCCTGTTGTACCCTAGTTCAAGTATGGAGCCAGGAGTGATTGGGCCTGCCAAGGCCGGATTCAACCGCGGGAAGGTATCGCCGATTTCAAGAGACAACCACCGGTATGTTGGTCAGTAGTTCAGACAGGGATTGAGGAGGGGTCAGGTGGCACTGAACACTCACGAGGTTGTCGTGCCTGCGCGGCGATGAAGTCCCGGTACCAGTAGTAGCTTGCTTTGGGGGTGCGCTCGCCGGTCGCGTAGTCAACCCAGATGATGCCAAATCGTTGAGAATAACCGAGAGCCCATTCGAAGTTATCGAGAAGGCTCCAAACGTAGTATCCCCGTACGTCGACACCTGCAGCGATAGCTCCGGCGACAGCGCGGAGATGTCCTTCGAGATAAGCGGTCCTCTCTGGATCGAGGACGCTGCCATCTTGTCTGACATAGTCGGCGTTGGACATGCCGTTCTCGGTGATGTAGATGGGGATCGGTCGATACTGGTCTCGCAGGTTGCACAACAACTCGGTCAGAGTCGCAGGCTCGACCTCCCATCCCATCTGCGTACTCGTAAACCCTGGTCGCTTCACGTGCACGGCGCTAGCCGTCATGTCGAGAAGGTTGGGTGTTCGCCTAGCGTCGACACAGTAACCGAGTGCTTGCAGTTCAGCAATGCGCTCGCGTGATCCAACGATAGCTGGAGCGTAGTAATTGACTCCAAGGAAGTCGATGACGGTGGAGATTGTGGCGAGGTCACCCTCTTTGATCTCAGCTCTCGCGTCCCCGTAGAGATCCATCATATCGGCGGGATAGTCGCCAAGGAAGAGAGGATCGAGGAACATGCGGTTGGCATTCCCTTCAGTCAAGGTGGCAGCCAGTCGGTCCAGAGGGTCATCACTTGCAGGAGTCACATGCGCCAAGTTTAAAGTGATGCCAACCTCGGCATCACTTCTGGCCCGGATGGCTTGGGCGGCAAGTCCATGAGCGAGCAGCAGGTGATGATTTGCCGCTAGGGCTGCTGATACATTGGTTTCGCCTGGTGCGTGCTGACCGACCGCATAACCGAGCCAGGCTGAACACCAGGGTTCGTTGAGAGTGGTCCACTGGCTGATCCTGGGGCCAAGGGCGCTGACAAGCTTGTCTACATAGTCAGCAAAGCGGTAGGCCGTGTCCCTGGAGCTCCACCCGCCCTGGTCTCCGAGGGATTGAGGAAGATCCCAATGGTAGAGCGTCGGAAAGGGGACGATCTGATTCGCCTCAAGGTGATCAAGGAGTTCGGAGTAGAAGCGAAGACCATCCGGATTCAGTTCACCCTTACCCTCTGGCTGCACGCGGGGCCAGGCGATCGAGAAACGATACGAGTTGATGCCGAGCTCATGCATGAGCTGAACGTCCTCAGCGTAGCGGTGGTAATGATCGCAGGCGATATCACCGGTGTCGCCATGAAGTACTTTGCCCGGTGTGCGCGAGAAGGTGTCCCAGATAGACAGACCACGCCCATCCTCATCTACGGCTCCCTCAATCTGATACGATGCCGTTGCTGTTCCCCAGACAAAGCTGGGGGGGAATACGGTTACTCCATCTGTAGCCAATTCTTTCCTCCCCGATCGTCAGCCGTCCAACTAGATCGACCTCACGGTGTCAACCCTACAACTTGCTGAAAGCGCTTACAGCAATTTAGCAGTTAATTTCTGCAAATTGTAACATTCATCAAGACATAGTGCTATATTTCGTGAAAGGGCTTACAGGATGTTCGTAAACATCGCTTGGGAACTCTCCAGGGACTGGGTTCGCTGGAGTTGATGATCGAGGCGGTGGATCACCATGAGGGGCGGGGGGAGTTGAAATGGACAAGCAAACTGTCACTCGGGCAACCATTTATGAGGTTGCCGAGCGCGCTGGGGTATCGATAGCTACCGTGTCTCGGGTCATCAATGGGTATGAACGCATCCGCCCCGCTACTCGTGATCAGGTGTTGAAGGCGATCGATCAACTGAGCTTTGTGCCGAATAACTCTGCTCGGGGGCTTTCAGGTGGACTCTACAACGTCGTCAGATTGGTATTCATGCGATCAAGGAGCGAGGAGAGTTTCGAGCTCGTGCAGGAGAGTCTGCTCTTCACGGATGCGATCATCCGCGGAGTTGAGCGGACGTGCGGTGATCGTGGATTCTCGCTTCTGCTGAGTGGTGTCGATGACGACAATATGGAGGCCAGACTCGATGTCCTCATGGCCAACTGTGATGGACTGATCCTTCTTGACCGCACGCTCAAGGAGCGGATGATTCCGGGTGTGGCCAAGAGAATTCCGACAGTGCTCCTGGCGGGAAGTGGTAGGTCCAGGGCTGCTGCCACCGTCATGGTTGATAACAGGGACGCGATGGTCCAACTCGCCACCCATCTCGTCGTCGAACATCAGTTTATGACGCTTGCCTTTCTCTCGGGCTTCGAAAGCTCACCAGACTCGTCGAAACGGCGCGAAGCCTTTGTCGCTACGGCCACGGAGTTGGGTGCGTCGGTGGAGGCCGGTCCTGAGTGGTTCTCCGATTACACCTCCACGGACGCGGTGCGGGTGATCGAAGAACGGCTGCAACGAGGAGGACCGATGCCTCGGGCGATTGCTTGTGCCAACGACCAGGCAGCGATCGGTGCGATCAATGCTCTCACCCAAGCGGGGATTCGCGTCCCCGACGAGGTGGCGGTGACCGGTTTCGACGACATCTCGGTGGCGAGACACCTTACCCCGGCATTGACAACCATACAACAGCCGATAGAAGAGCTTGGTTCTATGGCCGCAGCAATACTGATCGATCAGCTCACTGACCAACGTCGGCCAACAATCAAAAATGTCATTCTACCAACTCGTCTCATACTGAGGCAGAGCTGTGGCTGTGCGGGCGACCCCGTGCTCCGTCATGGGGGGGTCAATGAGGAGAGTCTGCGATGAGATTTTTGCTGCGCCGATTGGGGTTTTACCTCATTGCACTGTTCGTAGCGGTCACGGTGAACTTCTTTATTCCGAGGTTGATGCCCGGCAATGTGGTGGAGAACTTGATGTCAAAGTATCCGAATCTCAAGCCTTCTGCACAGCACGCGCTCGATGTCTTGCTCGGTCTCGGACATCAAGGATCACTGTTGCATCAGTACGTCCTCTACCTCGGACAACTGGCACATGGAAATTTTGGTATCGACCCGCTGCAGTTCCCCACGCCTGTCATCGATATCATACGTTCGGCGTTGCCCTGGACCATCATCTTGGTTGGAACGGCTACTGTGATCAGCTGGTTACTGGGTACCGGGCTCGGCATCGTCGCCGCCTGGCGGCGTGGTGGGCGACTTGATCAGCTCCTGCCTGCCCTCAGCTTCTTGCAAGCGACACCGTACTTCTTTCTGGCGCTCGTGCTTGTCTGGTTACTTGCCCTTCACTTTCACTTCTTCCCGGCACAACAGGGATTTAGCAACGGGTTGACGATTGGCTTCAACTGGGCCTTCATCTCCAGCGCGGTGGTGCACTCGATCTTGCCTGCTCTGACGATCGTTCTCACCTCAGCTGCCGGTTGGATGCTGCAGATGCGCAACGTAATGGTGGCAACCATGGGTGAAGACTATGTGCTTGCGGCCCAAGCGAAAGGTCTTAGCAAGCGACGCGTAATCTTTACCTATGGGGCTCGGAATGCCATTCTGCCCTCAATCTCTGGTTTTGCCCTCGCTCTGGGCTTCGTTGTCTCCGGCACCCTGCTCATGGAGATCGTTTTCAACTACCCAGGCATCGGGACGCAACTCTACAACGCGGTCACCTCCGATGATTACCCGCTCACGCAGGCGATTTTCTTAATAATCTCGGTTGCAGTGCTCCTTGCGAACATCGGTGCAGACGTGATCTATGTGATCCTAGATCCACGAGTTCGTAGAAGTGGGGTGCAGTAACGATGCTGAGTCCCGTGACCGAACCTGAGGTGCAGATCCCCCCAACCACTAAGGTTCGACATCAGCTCCCGATGTTCCTACGCAATAAGAAGGCGTTTGCGGGGGCCGTCATCATCGGTTTCTTCATTCTGGTTTCCATCTTCGGTCCCTGGCTCGCACCGTATTCTCCGTCGGCCGAGAGCACCGCTCCTGGATCTTCCGTTGCCGCGCCGAGCCTGGCCCACCTGCTTGGCACCGACCAGTTAGGACGTGATGTACTCTCCCAGGTGTTGGTAGGTACAAGAACCACGATGCTCATCGGCATCATCACTGGGATTGTGGCGACTGTTCTCGCTGTCCTAATCGGTGTCGGCGCGGGCTATCTTGGCGACAAGTGGGACGAGTTGCTCTCACTGCTCTCTAATGTTTTTCTGGTCTTCCCAGCGCTCCCCTTCCTGATTGTGGTGTTGGGGGCATTCCCGAGCACCGGCGATGTGTCAATCGTTATCATGCTCTCGTTACTCGGTTGGCCATGGGGAGCGCGGGTTATTCGTGCTCAGACCTTATCCATCAGGAACAAGGATTTTGTGGCGGCTGCACAAGAGACCGGTGAGAGCAGCTGGCGTATTATCATCCATGACGTCGTCCCGAATCAGATCAGCCTGATCGCGGCTACCTTCGTCGGTGCAGTCCTCTACGCGATCGGTACGTCGGTTGGTTTAAATTTTCTCGGTATCGGAGGAACCTCGACGTGGAGTCTTGGCACCATTCTCTACTGGGCTGAAAACGGAAATGCGCTCGAACTAGGTGCATGGTGGTGGTTTGCGGTTCCGGGGGTGTTGATCGCACTCATCGGGATGGGGCTAGTGCTGATCAACTTTGGTCTGGATGAACTGGGCAATCCTCGGCTTCGAGACGGTTCCAGAGTCGGTCGGATCCGTGGTAAGTTATGGACCCCATCGGATCCCACACTCGTCGAAATCAACGGAAGTGCTGTCCGTCCACGGCATCTCTTCCCAGGTCGCCGTTTGGGAGGTGCTGATATCGGTGGTCATAAGAACCAAAGCTTGTCTGTCGTGTCTTCGTTGGTGGCACCACAGTCAGCAGCGAGCGGGTTGACATGCTCCGCCGGTTTGGACTCACCTCTGCTCGAGATTCGCGATTTGAGTATTGTCTATCGCTCCGGTAGTCGTGAGCTGCGTGCGGTGAATAACTTCAACCTCTCGGTCCGACGTGGCGAGATCGTTGGTCTTGCTGGAGAGTCGGGCTCAGGGAAGTCAACGTTGGCCTACGGAGCCTGTCGGTTGTTACGTCCACCAGCGGTCATCACCTCCGGTTCGGTTATCTACAACGGGGAACGCTATCTGGGTGGAGAACGTGACCTGCTACGCATGGATGCCCATCAACTTGAACAGCTCCGATGGCGTGAAATTTCGATCGTCTTCCAGAGCGCTATGAACGCACTCAATCCGGTCTTGCGGATCGAGGACCAACTCCTAGACCCCATTACCCGACATCTGCCCTTCTCAAGCGATGAAGCCCATGACCGTGTGTACGAAGTCTTGGAGCTTGTCGACATCCCTCGGAATCGGCTCAAGAGTTATCCGCATGAGTTGTCGGGAGGGATGCGCCAGCGCATTATGATCGCGATGGCTCTCACCGTTGATCCGCAGCTGATCATTATGGATGAACCCACCACCGCACTCGATGTGGTGGTCCAACGTGACATTTTGGTGCAGATCAAGGAGCTGAAGGACCGTTTGCACTTCTCTGTGATCTTCATTACGCATGATCTTTCGCTGCTGGTGGAGCTCGCTGATCGATTGGCGATCATGTATGCGGGAAGCTTGATGGAGGTCGGTGATACTGTCGATCTGGCCGCACATACGGCTCATCCCTATACTGAAGGGCTTCTCCATTCATTCCCGCCTTTGCATGGTCCACGCAGGTCCCTGTTGGGAATTCCAGGTTCACCCCCCGATCTTCGCAACCCAGTTCTTGGCTGTCCGTTTGCGCCAAGGTGTCGGTATCATGACGAGTCGTGTGGACACATCGACCCCCACCTCCTTCCCCTGGAGTCAGGTTCTGGCAGGGCGCATCAGAGTGCCTGTCCATTTCCTGAGCGGATGCGCGCTTCCATGGCGATGGGCTCGCTGGCGGCTGCCGGAGATGGGGGATTGCAGGATGCCTAACGCTATGAATTCCATGCGTGGGTCGGACGATCTTGCTGTGCCTGCTCTTAGGGCACAAAACGTCAGCAAGCGCTACCGACTCGGCCGTCGGCGTGATGGGGTACTCGATGCGGTGAAGGATATCTCAGTGGAGCTCTACCGAGGCAGGGTCCTCGCGGTGGTGGGTGAGTCTGGGTCTGGCAAATCCACTCTCGCCAAACTGCTCGCAGGTCGAGAGACTCCGACGGCTGGCACCATCGAGCTGGACGGATCTGCGATCAGGGTCCGCAACCAGCGGAACTTTCGCCATTACAAGCGGGTGGTTCAGATGATCTTTCAGGACCCGTTTGCGTCGCTAAACCCCGTTCACACGATTGGCTATCATCTTGAGCGCCCGGTCAAGATTCATCAGGGTCTCGCGGGTGAGGAGCTCAAGGCCCAATTGGAGCTCCTGATGGACCAGGTTAGGTTGACGCCGGCGAATCGCTATCTGTCGAAGTATCCACACGAACTCTCTGGTGGTCAACGTCAACGGGTGTCCATTGCCAGAGCTCTAGCGGCTCGACCCTCCGTCCTTCTCGCCGATGAGCCGGTGTCCATGCTTGACGTTTCGATTCGGCTGGAGATCTTGGCGCTTCTCGATGACCTACGCACTCGGTTGGGTTTGGCAGTGCTCTACATCACACACGATATCGCCTCAGCACGATACCTTGGAGACGATATTGTGGTGATGTATGCCGGTCAGGTTGTGGAGCGCGGGACTGCCGAGGAGGTCACCCAGCGCCCCTCCCACCCATACACGCAGCTACTGATCAGCTCTTCTCCCGACCCGGACACGATGAACACCACGCCGTTGGTACAACCCGAGCCAGGAGTGGAACGTGGTGTCACTAATTCAATTGGAGATGGGTGTCCGTTCGTGGTGCGCTGTCCTTTCGCCGATGACCAGTGCCGATCTGCCTATCCTCCATCGGCTGAGGTTGGAGCAGGCCATTGGGTGAGCTGTTGGCACATGGGGCAGGCATGTGCGCAATGATCTATTGACAATCGGGTTCTTGGTGACAAGAGTGCGAGGGTTGCGAAGGGAGGCAGGCAGAGTCTGAATTGTGGATGGGTTGCGACGCGCGGTTGGTGGGCCCAAGCGCGCGTCGCCTAGTGATAGTTTCAATCACCTCGAATGGAAAGGCTAGTAGCACAATGAAAATCTTCAACAGTGGACGTTTTCGCCTTGGTATGGCGATGGTAGTGGCGGCAGGCATCGCCTTAAGTGCGTGTGGCAGCAGCAGCACAAGTAGTAATAGCAGTAGCTCGTCGAAGACGACCTCATCCAAGGGCACCTCTTCGCAGGTCCTCACTATGGAGTCCAGTCCGACGAACCCGATCAGTAGGAACTTCAATCCGTTCTTGGCGACCTCGGCCGCACAACTCCTGGGGGCGACTTCGATGATTTACGAACCGCTTTACCAGTTCGATTTGGCAAAACCCACGGTCTCCTACCCGTGGCTCGCGACTTCGTACCAATGGAACTCGAATGGAACGGCGATTACCTTTACCATTCGTAAAGGCGTCAAGTGGAGCAACGGTAGCGCGCTCACTCCTGCAGACGTTGCCTTCACCTACAACCTGGTCAAGCAATACCCGGACATTAATGGCAATGGCTTGACGATCTCGAGCGTGTCGGTCTCTGGGGATACAGTGACGATCGCGTTCCCAACTCCTCAGTACACCAACCTCCAGGGAATCGCCAACGTTCCGATCGTCCCTGAGGCGATCTGGAGCAAGGTAGGGGATCCCGGCAAGTATCAGGATCCGAACCCGGTAGGGAGTGGTCCTTACAAATTAACCACCTTCACTCCTGAAGGCATCACGCTGACCAGAAACCCGCTGTATTGGCAGCCGGTTCATGTACAGACGCTGGAATTTCCGGTCTATTCGTCGAACACGACGGCGCTTGAGGCGCTCGAGACCAACCAGGCACAGTGGGCCGGTAACTTCATCACGGGCCTTAACAAGCTCTACATTAGTCCTGACCCATCGCATCACAAGGCGTGGTTTAATCCAGAGAACACGGTGTCGTTGATCCCGAATCTTCACACCTGGCCGACAGATCAGCTCCCGGTACGCCAAGCCATCAGTGACGCGATCGACCGGAATGCGATCTCTGCCGATGGAGAATCTGGGCTAGAGCCCCCGGTGACCAATCTTTCCGGCCTCGTGCTGCCTACGTTCAAGTCCTACAGCACACCAGCGTTAGCCAAATACACGGTCAACGATAATGGGAGCCCCCAGGCGGCGGACACGGTCCTAAAGAATGCCGGCTACACGATCGGGTCAAACGGCTACTACCAGCTCAACGGAAAGACGGTGACGATCCAGGTGACCGATCCGTCTTCCTATAGTGACTACGCTGCCGATGACGAAATTGTTGCAGCCGATCTGCAAAAGGCCCATATCGACGCGACCTTTGTTGGACAATCTGTGTCTGCTTGGTCAAGCGATGTCGCCTCAGGGAACTTCCAGCTCACTGAGCACTGGTCGGCCCAGGGTATCACCCCCTACCAGCAATATGACGGCTGGTTGGCGTCATCCCTCGCGACTACCGCTGCTACCGGCGACTATGAAAGACTGAACGATCCTGCGATCAATGCAGATCTAGCCAATCTCGCTCAGGCATCGACCTTGAGTCAGCAACGTACTGCTCTCGTCCCGATCGCCACGTATGTGGCGACGAACCTGCCAGTGATCCCAACGGTGTATGGTGCTGCGTTTGATGAGTACAACGACACCAACTTTGTGGGATGGCCCACTCCAAGTAATCCGTATGAGTCTGGTCAGCCAGACAACCCTACTAATGAGGTGGTCGTCTTACATCTCTCACCACGGAGCTAACGATGATGGGGGCTCTTGTCGAGGACGAGTGCGTACTCCTCGGCAAGAGCCCCCATCGTGTCACCGGCCTATGGGGGCAAATTCGTCGAGCATTGACGTATCGGCCAGGGCGAACGTGCGTTGTCGTCGATGGCAGCATGTGATGGAGGCTGCTTTTCACATCTGTGGTTCTCGCCCCGAAATTTCCGGTACTTGTGGAATACCCGATACTGACAGCAGACGGGTCATCGCCGCGACGACGCGATAGCGTTGCACGGTGGTTACTCCACTGCGTTTGCAGTTGGAACTGTTGTTCGATGGTTGACGCCGTAGCGATTGGGGAAGTGTTCAGGGCGATGAAGGGGTTGACTCGATGTCAAGCGACAAGCTAACCGCAGCGTCGACGTGGAGGCGAGTTGTCGGGAAAACTGGGATCGGGCTGTCGTTTTGAGAAATGAGCATCTCGATCTCGGTGCAGCCTAGGATGACGCCTTCGGCTCCCACTTGGGAAAGACGGGTAATGATGTCGTGGTAGATCTGGCGGGAGCGGTCTTGGACGATGCCGAGGCAGAGTTCATCGTAGATGATGCGATGCACCGCGGCACGGTCGACTGGTGGAGGAGTGAGGATGGTAAGCCCAGATCGGGCTAGGCGTTCTCGGTAGAAGTCCTGTTCCATAGTGAAGTTTGTCCCTAGCAATGCGACCGTGGTGAGTCCAGCTGCGATGACGGCCCGGGCAGCAGCGTCGGCGATGTGAAGCAGTGGAATCGTCACAGCTGCTTGTATCTGTTCGGCAACTTTGTGCATCGTGTTGGTGCAGAGCACCAACATCTCGGCGCCACCCGCTTCGAGCTCTCTAGCGGATTGTGCGAGTCGGCGCCCAGCCTCCTCCCATTCACCGTGAACCTGGAGTGACTCAATATCGGCAAAGTCGAGCGAAGAGAGTAGAATCCTGGCCGAGTGGAGACCTCCAAGTCGATCGCGCACGAGTTCGTTAGCCAAGCGGTAATACTGTGCGGTTGACTCCCAGCTCATCCCCCCCAGCATTCCGATCACGCGCACAGAAGCAGTCTATGAGGAGCCGCTCGAACCGATGCGTGTTGTCTCTCCTGGTCAAAGTGGTGCTTCGATCGACTCTACCACACGGTGCGTTTTAGCTAATGGTGCGATGTGGACAGGTTAGGCGAGGTACGGGGATCGCAATCGGTGGAGATCGACCTCACGGTCTGCGGGGAGTCGACATCCTGATGGGTGGGTACAGTGATGCAACTGTCGATTCCGGCCACGGTGTCAGACCACACCGAGACCGGCATCCAACACCCCCGCCAACACCGTCCTCCCCTCCACCTCTCGACGGTGTCGCTCGCACCGATGTCTCTCGGGTACGCCTCGGCGGTCAGCTGTCGTGTCTTACGCGTGACCGCGAGGGTCTTTGCGTCGAGGTCGATGTTGATCGGAGGGCGGGGAGACGGTGTATCTGGCAGCGATGGTGTGAGGAACCTGGTTGCCGGTCGATAAGGTCTGTCGTCTCCTCCTTGCATGAGCGTGACAGCGCATTGTGGGCGTGAAGAGCGGAGTCTACAGTTGGCGATGGTGTGTCGGCCGATTGGTTGACATCGATCTGATGAGCCATGGCTATGGTAAGCCATAAGGAGGGCCAATGAGAGTAGTTCCCACCACGAAAGACGTCTCGTTCAAAGAGGCCTACCTGTTGTATCTGCTTCGATGGAACGATTTCCGCGGTAGATCGTCGCGGCAAGAGTTTTGGAAGGTTGTCGCCATCACTATCGTTGTCGTGTTTGCGTTGTCGCGGATAAGCTACGCGCTCGGACTCGGCGTCTGGATTGCATTGGCTTATGACCTCCTCAATATCGTACCTGTGTGCTCGTTGCAGACCAGGCGACTTCATGACTCAGGTCATAGCGGCTGGTGGATAGCGGTGGGTGTAACATTGAATGCCCTATTGTTGGCACTCGTGTTTGGGATCGCAATGGTCGCCTACGGGTCGCCGGGAGTCCCGATGCTCCGTCTGGCCCCATATTTGATGTTTGGATTTGGGATTCTGACGATGGCCGTTCTCGTCATTGAGATCGTCACGTTTGTGTTCGATTGCCAGCGCGGTGCCCTCGACAACCGCTACGGACCACAGATGCACTGATGGGCTATCGTGACCGCCGGACGTCGAGGCAATGGCGAGATCACGAAACCGATCACTGCGGTGGCGAGAGGTGCGGAAGGGTAGACGGTCACATGATATCCGTTGGTCCCCGAGCGGCGGTGGGGTTTGCCCGTGCCGCCATCACTTGTGTGCCCTGACGACATGACGATGTTGTTGTCACCGGGAAAGCGCCCATCAGGGCACAGTCTGGGTTGGTGAACTGCAGAGCTCATGAGGGGGATGGTCGGAGTGAGATAGCGATGAGCATCTCATCGCTTTACGCGCCGGTAGTGTAGCCCGCCCTGCAACAGCTGTGGCGTCAGCTCGATGCGTCTAGCGTGATCTTTTGAGGGGTCGAGAGTTCCTTTGCCTCCTCATTCTGGTACCACTGAAGGTTTCGCAGGTGATTTTCGAGGGCGAACACCTAGCGAGGCAGCTTCCTGTGTTGGACTTCACTCGATCCCATCACGATGCAACCAAGTCTCCATTGATGCTCATCCAGATAGGAGAGATCATAGCGCGCGTCGCCTCACTGGTGCCGGGAGATCCCATCACCGTTGAGTGCTCCGGCCATCACCTGGTGAGGGGAGGAACTGGCACGTTCCTCAAGATCTCCGCAAACACTTCAGCGACCAGACGGGCAGAAGGAGTGCCGGAGGTTCGTGCTAGTATCAAGCGATGTTCCACCACGAATGGTGCGAGCTTGACGATGTCATCGGGGATCACGTAGTCTCGACTATGCAGTAGCGCCCAGGCTTGCGACGCCCGATAGAGTGCCAACGATGCTCGTGGGCTCATTCCCAGTTCAAGTCTTGGAGAGGACCGAGTTGCCCCGGCGAGTCTTGCAATATAGTCGCGGACCGCATCGGATACATGCACATTTTTGACCGTCTCCATCTGGTCAAGCAGTTCGGACTGGCTGATCACGGGTTGGACAGAAGCGGGTGCTGGCGTCCGGTCGGACTGGGAAAGTATCCTCGACTCCTCCTCGATGCTGGGATAACCAACGCTCAGTCTAAAAAGGAAGCGGTCGAGTTGGCTCTCAGGGAGCGGGAATGTGCCTTCGTACTCGATCGGATTTTGGGTTGCGATCACCAAAAAAGGCAGCTCGAGGGGGTGTGTTACTCCGTCGACGGTTACCTGAACCTCCTCCATGACCTCCAAGAGAGCGCTTTGCGTCCTCGGTGAGGTTCGATTAATTTCATCGGCGATCACAAGGTTCGCAAAGACTGGTCCAGGGTGAAACTCGAACTGCCGAGTCCCAGGATGAAAGATTGTTACTCCAGTGATGTCGGTTGGCAAAAGGTCCGGTGTACATTGAATACGACGATACGTCAGGCCGAGGCTGCGCGCCAGGGTGGTAGCTACAGTCGTTTTACCAACCCCTGGGACGTCATCTAAGAGCACGTGTCCCTGGGCGAGGACGGCAGTCACCATAAACTCCATGAGGGAGTGCTTCCCGATAACGGTTGACTCTAAATTACTGATGATGCAGCCGAGCTGCGGGTCAAGCTGATCCAAGGCATCCGGGACCACTGATCGGTTTCGCAAAAAGACCCCCATCATCTGACACTGCTAGCACGTGATACTGATCCTACCGAGTTACGAGGAGTATCGACAATCTTGGCTGATGATGACCAACTCGGCTTGAAGTAGAT
>JAKAQL010000065.1 GCA_021822605.1 Actinomycetes bacterium | reverse complement strand
TCCGATCTAAGAACACCCTCCATGCGCTCCCACAAGTGAATCACCAAATCCAGATCTCTAGCTCCCCACGCCTAACTCTGGTTCAGAACCGATCAAGAACCATCGGTTCACTCACCGACACACAACCACAACCTCAGGGCCACCGCCTCACCCCGAAACCGGGGTGCGTCGGTGGATCTAGGCTTAGTATCTCCCAAAGAGACGGGGCCGCCGCCGAAATGTCCTCCAATACACTCGTGCGTCACTCCGCCGGGCGATTCAGGCTGGTGGCCATGGCATGAAAGCCTCCGTCTACGTGGAGCACCTCCCCGGTGATGGATCGAGAGTGATCCGACAGTAGAAAACAGACCGCGTCGGCCACGCTAGACGCATCTGTCGGATCCCAAGGCAGCGGGGCCTGTCGGCTCCAACTATCTATCAAAACCTCAAAATCCAAAATACCCGACGCTGCCCGCGTCCGGAGTGGACCGGCCGCGACCAAGTTTGCGCGCACACGTCTGGCCCCAAGGTCGCGGGCGAGATAGCCATTGAGCGACCGAAGCGCCGCTTTACATGGTCCCATCCAGTTATACACCGGCCATGCTCTAGCACTATCGAAGTCCAGCCCTACCAAACTGGCGCCAGATGAGGGTGCCAATCGGCTCAGCAACCGGCCAAACGCAGAGTACGTCCAGACGCTCGTGCGCATTGCCAACTCCACGTCAACAGATGGAACATCCATGACTCCAGCAAGTGCGCGCTGCGGTGCAAACGCGATAGCGTGCAACGCCCCGTCCAGGTGACCCCAACGCTGGCGCACATGTTCTTCCAACATGGACAGATCCTCTTGACTCGTCGCATCCACAGCAACCACATCCACTGTCCCTGTAAAAGTGGCAGCCACCGTCTCGGCTGCGGCTAAATCCCTCGGGAACGCGGCCACCAGTACCTCTGCACCAGCCAACAGAGCCCGTCGCGCTACTGCAGCAGCGATGCTATCCCCTGTTACTATCCCACTAATGAGCAGTCGCTTCTCATCCAACACGGAGGGGTTTCGCCTTCCCACCGTGACACCAGCTAGTGGACGTAACACCAAAAGTCAATTTCATATGAATCACTATACACGAACCGGAGTTCGCAACGTTTTATACTGGAGAAATGTTGTGGCGTACCCGTTCGGCTACGTACTCTAAGAGTTCCACACAACAGAGGAGGTCGTAAACGATGAGGTCCAAGCATGCAAACAGATGGGACCAACGTGACCACCCCTACTCGGGACGAGTCGCAGTCCTGTCCACGAAACACGACAAGCTTCCTCTGGTCGCGCCTCCGCTCGAACGTATGGTCGGATTGAGCGTAACCACGATTGCGGTGGATACCGACGTCCTTGGCACCTTCACCGAAGACATACCTCGATTGGGTTCACCTCTCGATACAGCAATCGCCAAGGCCAGGTTAGGGATGAACGCCTCTGGAGGGGTCATCGGTGTCGCATCCGAGGGGAGTATCGGCCCTGACCCCTCGTTCCCGTTTGTTACTGCCGACCGAGAGCTGGTCGTCTTAGTCGACGACGAGGCCGACATCATCGTGTGGGAGTCCTGCATCGGACAGGACATCGTCGCCTCCACGACTACCGTCCATCCGGGTGATAACCTCCAGCGATTCCTCACCCAGGTCGACTTCCCGACTCACCGGCTCATAGTGCGCCCAAACGAGACCGGTGTGCTACCAATCCGTAAAGGCATCGACAACATCAAACACCTGACTGCTGCCATTGTCGAGTGTGCCTCCGTCTCACCTGACGGGTGTGCTTGCATCGCAACCGATCTGCGAGCCCATATGTGCCCCTCGCGTCAACGAATCATTGCAGCCGCCGCCGAACGGCTCGCCAAACGGCTCGCACAGCGTTGCCCATCCTGTGGTGCTCCCGGATGGGGATGCGTTGATGTCCTCCTTGGAGTGCCCTGCGCCTGGTGTGGCACAGAGATAGCCCGACCACGAGCAGAGATCGACGGCTGTCCTGCTTGCGAGCATCGTACAATCCGGCCCATCGTCACACCCAACTTTCGCGTCGATCCTGGGCAATGTCCGCGCTGCAACCCATAGGTTGGACTGATCCGTCCTATTGATAGCCGTGTGGATCGATTTGACCTTCGCAGGATAGCCTTGTTAACGGTCACGAAAACCCGCACGCTCGCGGACACCTAAGTTGCACGGGTACGGTCACCAGTGTTCCAGGGGTTAGGCATGGGTCCTAGTCTCCTTAGGGCTAGCAAGAGATCCGTGCAATAAGGAATTTTGAACCCTTTCGCCTGCTTTTCCCAATTGGTATCTACTCTGGGACGGGAATGGTTGTGGGAAAGCAGGAAGACCCTCGCTATCAGCTCGAACAGTAGATACGTGGAGAAGACGGTTCTCGTTGTTTGGGGTAAAGGCACTCGCTGATGCACCGAGATCTTGGACTCCAAGGACCCCATAGTGATGACGAGATCACCGCGATCATCAAGCTCACCACCAGGACCACTCCACCCGACTCATCAACTAACCTGTCAATCAATACGGTGGCAGCCGCCTCTGGAGTCTCTCCCTCCACAGCTACGCTGAATCTGGCGAATTTTTGGCAAAGGCCCACATGGTCGAGAGTTCATGCGAGAAGGTCAGAGACGTTGCTAATATCTGTCCTAACCCACCAGAGGCGGCTATTGCCCTCTCGCGTTGACGAGAAGACTCGGAGTCCAAGCTCTTAACCGTGCTCGGGCTCATGCTCCGCATGGTGCCAGGGGTTCCTCTCACGTCCACACCTGAGTACTGAACCTACCCACGACACGGGACACTGAACCCCGCTTACCTATGCAGCCTCCTACCGTAGCGGCTTGTTCGAGCTCCAATCGGCGATAAGTAGCCGATGCTCGAGTGAAGCCGCTTCCGGTTGTACCACTCAGATCCTGATCAAAGATTGCGGAACTTGGGCCCTCTCGTGTGCTAACCCAACTTTCGCAACAATCTCACATCTCCCCAGGTAGATGGACCAAGAGAGGTTCGCTTGGACACTACAAATGCGCCGCAGTGGTCTTGATTCTTCGCAAAGGATCTCTGACACCCAAGAGGGCGTAGATCTCACGCTGGGTTGGCTCTGGGACAGAGGAGACTCGAAGGTGAGTTATGACCCCTTGGTCGTTGGTGAGCATGAGGGTGCTTCTCATGTAAGGGAAGAGCTGGTCCTTGATTGGGCGACGCTCAACGAGTGGTCTGGCTCACCCATATGGATATTCATCGGACCAATTTCATTTCAAACGGCTGCTACATGTACGAACTAGATATACTGAATTAGAGAACGTAGGTAAGGAGGATCTGATGACCGTGCTTGATGAGGTAGTTATTCCGATCGGTGAGTCCGGTGTGGGTGTGCGAGCTAAATGCCAGCGGCGCCGTGTAGTCGGATTAGACGTGTGGGTCGAGGCCAGATCCAATGCGCAGGATATTGTCGCACTAACCCAGTTAGCAGTTATTCAGACCCATCTACGTTTCATCGGGACCTTGGATGGAGGAGGCGGGCGAGTACGGCTACGCTTTATGGCTCGTGACGAAGAGGTACACCTCACGGATGGAGCACTTGTTGAGCTGGTGAACAAGTTGGCGGATCGGCTTATGTGGACCGGATTGACCAAGCTCGAAGAGTATGATTGCGTCCCCGCATTCGCACCCTTCCCTTTATCATGATTCCCGGCCGACTCCTGTCTTAAAAGACTCTTGTCCATTTAAGTTCGTGAAGCCGAACTGCTAGCTCATACGATGTCTACGCGACCCCATGATGGCGTCATTGGTTATAGCTTGAATTACGTCGATGTGAAAGAATGAGAGGTGAGGTCCCTTGGCAAGTGCGTCACTGTGTTTTAGGTGAATCCCGCCGGAGGTTGGAATTTAATGACGTGCTCCATTGTATACGTAGACGATATTCGCGAAATTCTATTGCGCTGTGGGGTATCGATAGTTGTGGATAGCGTATTCATTAGCTTTAAGTTATAATAGCTCTTCTGGATCCTATCGGTTGAGGGTTAATACTGGTGCCGCGAAGCCAGTAATTGTGGCGTCGGATGGATTTGGCTGTTCCCGGAAGAAACTGGATGGCGTCACTGTGGCGCGGTATTTTGTTGACCGAAAGGCGTTCGTTTGGACAGGAAGTAAAGTAATGGATTGTCTCGACTGAAAGGTAATGGTGGGCCTGTGAATTGCGGCCAGACTAGTGAGGGCGTTGGGTGGAGCGTACCACATCGAGACTCTACTCGGGTTTGTGACGGCATAGGCCATTTCCTTGATGGTAGTGACCAGTCGATTAACTTGGCGGTCAACATGCTGCGTGCGGGTCGCGTGGTAGCGCTGCCTACGGAGACGGTTTACGGCCTCGCTGCTGATGCATCCAATCGGACCGCTGTTGCTCGCGTGTTCGCGGTGAAAGGTCGGCCGGTGGATCACCCGTTGATTGTACACCTGGGTCAGGGAGCAAACCTTGCTCAGTGGGCCAAACATATACCTGATCAGGCGTTGCGGCTAGCCGAGGTATTTTGGCCTGGGCCACTCACGATGATCTTTGAGCGGCATTCTTCGGTTCCCGACGAGGTCACCGGCGGGTTGAACACGGTTGCTTTGCGCGTACCTGACCACCCCGTATTCCAGAAGCTGCTTCGGCTCTTTGATGGCGGAGTCGCTGCGCCTTCCGCAAACCGTTTCGGGTGCGTAAGCCCCACGACTGCGGTGGATGTGTGGTCAAGCCTCGGAGCCGCGGTGGATCTAATTGTCGATGGCGGTCCATGTGAGATCGGTATCGAGTCTACTATTGTTGCGTTCGAGGGGGATGAGGCAGTGATTTTACGACCAGGCGGTGCGAGTTCTGAGGCGATCGCCAACGTACTTGGATATCGGCCACGGGACCCGACCCCGAGCTCAGTACGGGCTCCCGGCATGTTGGCATCCCACTATGCTCCGGTGACCGCCTTGGAGCTATGCACCGACACGGAATTAGCTGGAGTGGCTCTAAAACTTGTTGCTAATGGCATGCGGGTAGGCATTCTGTCGCTCGGAAGGACCGTGGTGCCAGGAGCAGCCATGGTCTGGGACGCTGGGTGTGATATTGGTGTCTTTGCTCGCTCGCTATATGGGATGATGCGCCGGGCCGACGCTGATGCTCTGGATGTTCTTGTAGTGGCACTGCCACCAGATGAAGGGCTTGGTGTCGCCATCAGAGACCGTTTGTACCGCGCAGCATATCGGCCTATTTTGTGAGCAAAGCTACTTGATGAGGAGACAATTGATGAGTTGTATAAGTCCAGCTGTCCAGTTAGGTGGTTCCCGATCAAGCCGATCGATGTTTGCTACTGTTAGACCGAGAGCCGGGTACGGTCAGACTTTTTTGCACGAGAGGGCAAGCGAGAAAATGCGACTGGCTCAGGTATTAGTTACCCCCAATAGACACGCTCAGCCCAGTAGGTCAGAGAGTGTGGACTCAAATGCTGTAGCAAGAGGGCGGGCGGAGGTAACTGGTGCGGATCATCGTGACCTAAGGTGGCCGAGGGAGTACATTGCCGATAGAGCGGGAGAGGTGCGTTCGCTAGTCACTGCCAGTCAGAACACGTTCGAAGCCACCAAGTGGCTAGAGGCAGGCATGGCGCCACGAGTCGATGGCACTGGCACTGTGGCAGCTTACCTGTGCCGCTTCTACTCAAGCAGTGAACTGCCCGGTAGTAGTTGTGGCTGCGTACGAGACTTAGGTGGAATTAGTTTGATTCTTCTAACCGAGGATCTAGGGAACCTGTATCTTCAAGTACACCAGGGGCTGCAGTGAGCGGCCTAGATGAGATAGACGTAAAAGATGGAGATTCGACCCGACTGAGCGGCGTCATGAGAGAGCCATGGCCGAATCTTCGCGAACTTTTGGAAAGGGTGGCAGTAGGTGAAATTACTCCTGACGAGGCCCAAGATGTATTGCGTCGTTTGCCATTTGGCGATCTAGGATTCGCTCGAATTGATCATCATCGTTGGATCCGGACCGGACTTGCAGAGGCTGTCTACGGACCGGGTAAGACACCTGATCAGTGTGCGGCGATCATCGCTGGGTTTTTGTCATCGCCGATCTCCTCGCCTGTCGTGCTTACGCGCGCCGACGAGCGCCAGGTTGCGGCTGCGTTGAAAAGTAATCCTGGAGGTCGCGTTTTCAACTCGACAGTGGTCTGGAATGCTCAGCCATGCCGCGCTGCAGAGGTCGTAATCGTCAGCGCCGGGACGGGCGACCTCATGGTTGCCGAGGAGTGCCAAGCGACCCTTACAGCCTATGGCTACGATCCAAAGGTCATAACCGACGTTGGCGTAGCAGGCCTCCACCGCCTCTTGGTCGTCGCAGATCAGCTTCAAGATGTCGACGCGATCGTGGTCATTGCTGGCATGGAAGGGACGCTCCCGGCTGTCATCGGTGGACTCACCGCTGCCCCGATCATAGCAGTGCCGACGAGCGTCGGCTACGGCTCGAGTTTACGAGGTCATACGGCGCTGCTTGGGATGTTGGCTTCGTGTGCTCAGGGCATTACGGTCATGGGCATTGATAACGGCTTCGGAGCCGCATGTGCAGTGGCGCGACTCGCCGCCCGTATTGAACTTCGGGCTGCGACTGTTGATAAATACATGCCTCTCGATGGGACATAATGAACTTACATGAGTGGCCCCATCTCAAGGTACACCCTCGTCAACGGCTTATAGGTGGTGGCGTATGTCGTTTGCTCTTCATGTGTGAATTCCTCCCGTGTCTGTTATGGTCGGTCCTCTCACATTCGAGGTGGTTCATCTGAGGTGGATCACTCCACAAGGCTGCAAGAGATGTTCGATGGCTCACGAGACGATCCCCTCACCAGCATTACATGCGGTTGTGGTGTGTGTGCTGGTTCATCAGGACCAAAGAGCGATGCTACGGTGTCACGTCCGTGGCACCTACTAATGCTCCCTGAGAGGCGGCGCCGACAAGTCGGGCGTATTTGGCCAGGAAACCGTTGCCGAGCGGTAAAGATGGTGCATCCCAGTTCTGGGATCGACGGCCCAGCTCTTTGGGATCAACATCAAGATCGAGGAGACGAGCGCCGATATCGATTACGATACGGTCGCCATTCTGTATGAGCGCTATGGGGCCACCGACGGCGGCCTCAGGGCAGACATGGCCAATACTTATACCAGTTGTGGCGCCCGAGAAACGACCATCGGTAATCAAGGCTACATCACTTCCATGGCCAGATCCCTTGACGGCAGCCGTCACAGCAAGCATCTCCGGCATCCCGGGGCCCCCGCGCGGTCCCTCGTAGCGTACCACAATGACATCTCCGGCACAGAGTTCACCGCTGGTGACATAGTGCATTGCGTCAGGCTCATGGTCAAAGACGCGCGCGATGCCAACAAAGCGCCTGGCATACATCCCTGCGAGTTTAACCACAGCACCATCTGGTGCGAGAGAACCGTGAAGGATAGCTAGGCCACCATCGCTGCGAAGTGGACTAGCTATGGATCGCACGACAACGCCATCGGCTTCTGCCACGGAGAGGGCGCTAAGATTTTCAGCGAGGGTGGCTCCGGTAACTGTGAGCGTATCACCATGCAACAGTCCCGCCTTTAGCAACGTGTCAAGCACGACAGGCACCCCTCCGACGCGGTCAAGATCGCTCATCACAAAGCGACCACCAGGCCGCAGGTCAGCAAGATGAGGAACACGCCGACTGATGCTGTCAAAGTCGTCGATGTCGAGGCGAACACCGGCTTCGTTGGCGATGGCGAGCAGATGCAGAACCGCATTAGTCGAGCCACCGAGGGCCATCACTACCGTAATGGCGTTCTCGAAGGCGGGTCGGGTTAGAATATCGCGGGCACGGATGTTACGTTCGAGGAGGTTTACGACTGCCTCTCCACTGGCCCGCGCATAGCTAAGCCTATCCTCGCTGCCTGCCGGCGGGGTCGCTGATCCAGGTAAGGCCATGCCGAGGGCTTCAGCTTCAGCCGCTACTGTATTCGCGGTGTACATGCCTGCACACGATCCAGCGCCTGGACATGCCGAACGCTCCAAAGCGTTCAACTCGCCCTCATCAATCCGACCTGCGGCATATGCACCGACCCCTTCGAACACATCCTGAATCGTGATGTCTTGGCCGAGATAACGTCCCGGCAGACTCGAACCGCCATACAAAAACACAGAGGCTACGTTGAGGCGAGCAGCGGCCATCAACATGGCAGGCAGGCTCTTATCACAGCCAGCAATGGTTACCATGGCATCTAGTCCTTCTGCACGCATCACGCACTCTACCGAATCAGCAATCAGGTCGCGGCTCGGTAAAGACGACCGCATGCCCTCGTGGCCCATCGAGATACCATCGGAGACCGCTACAGTCGTAAACCTCATTGGGACACCCCCGCTGTTTCGTACGCTCACCGCTAGTGCTTCGCTAAGCGAGTTAAGCGTGCTATTGCACGGAGTGAGATCGTTGCCTGCCGACACGATCCCAATCTGAGGCAGAGTGAAGTCGATGTCGGTGAACCCTATTGCACGCAACATTGCTCGGGCTGGGGCCCTACTAGGTCCATCGGTGATCTCGTGACTGTGTGGTCGACCCGCGCTCATTAGTCCGCTCCTTCGCATATCTGTTGTGCCTGCGTCAGGCTACCTACGCTATTCTATTCCTGAATTCTATCACGTATGATAGGTACAGCGTTCATAGTCGTGATAGAATAATCCGACGGGCGCACAGCCCCTCCGCAAGTCGGCTTACCAATGACTCCCGAATTGCATAGCACTGGTCGCGCCGATCTCGCGAGCCGGATAGGGCAACCTTTCGCCCGCTAGTCCTAAAACAAGCGAAGAAGGGCGGCCCTCCGCGCCGGGGGACTGGTTGTGGTGTCAGAGGGGTTCCATCGAAGGCAGGATCGGCTCTTGAGATGAGCCACCAGGGATAGATCGTGGTGTGCTGAGGGCGCTGGAGGGGATCTTCTGCCTTAGCCGAGTCGTTCTTGGGTGTAGCTTTGCTGGTTGCCTGGCTTAAGGGGAGGACTGTGACTGTATAAACTGAACTTACCCCCACTACCCCGAGAAATCCTGACCCCTAGCTGGGGGTTTGGTCTATCCGGGGGTAATTTTACTGTCACACGGGTACTTTGGCTCCGATCAATTCAAAGGCTCGTCGTTGGGTAGGGGTTGGAGTAGAGGTCTGTTGGAAGACCGCCTCGGTTCCGGTCACCCGACAGGTGCTACGAGTAAGGGTGTCAAGCTCAGTCAACATCAATTACCGGTGCCGTGCATCGTTGGAAAGGCGGCGTTCCAGAGATATGAGCCATATGGGAGGGGGGAACACGTCATGTGTACCACGTCCGCTGGTTCACGAGGACCGCAAGACAACGAGGAGTTGTTGTGATCCGACACTGGCTTCAACCTGCCCAAGTTTTCTGGGTCTTCGGATTTGAGCGGGGAATCCTATCAGTTGTAGCCACGTACCAGGGGCTCTGCCAGAATGGGATAGTTCAACAACTCATCACTGGAGGACCCCTGTGGAACAAAATCCTATCCGAATTGCCGAGATCCTGCTCGATCTTGTGGATGTCAATTTGATTGGCGTCGAGGATCTGAGTGACCAAGGTCCAAAGACACCCCTTCGAGTCCACATCGAGTGTCGAGGCGAGCGGCCAACCTGTCCCCTCTGTCATGGGAAAAGCTACTCCAAGGGAACCTCCCTGGTAGAACTGATCGATCTACCAA
Organism: Actinomycetes bacterium; assembly: GCA_021822605.1. Classification (GTDB taxonomy): domain Bacteria; phylum Actinomycetota; class Acidimicrobiia; order Acidimicrobiales; family Acidimicrobiaceae; genus Ferrimicrobium. The sequence continues at coordinate 5,747 of JAKAQL010000065.1, read as the reverse complement.
GCTTTGGCCGTGCCGTCAGACTCATCTGGCACAAACACAGGTGGGTGTGTAGAGATCCCCAGTGTAGCGCAGGGTCCTGGAGTGACCAAGATGCACGCATCGCAGCTCCAAGGTTGAGACTCACCGACAGAGCCGGTAGGTGGGCAACCCGAGTGGTTGGTAGAGACGGGCGATCGGTGTCGTCGGTAGCAAGAGAGCTCGATTGTGATTGGCACACGATCAATGATGCGGTCATTGCTTATGAGACTCCCCTTGTAGAGGACCCCAATCGTTACGGCCAAGTTCATGCACTCGGCTTGGATGAGATCCTGTTCTATCGTGAGGGTCGCTATCGCACCCAGCACTGGTCGACCTCAATCGTGGACGTTACGTGTGCAACCCTCCTTGATATCGTGCCCGGCAGAGATGTGAAAGGAGCCAAAGAAGTGGATCGCCAATCAGCCCAAGGAGTGGCGTGATGCGGTCAAGTGGGGGACCCTTGATCTAGCTGGTTCTTACCGGTCAGTCTTTCGAGAGGCGTTACCAAACGCTACCATGGTCGCCGATCCATTCCACCTGATAAAGCTGGCCAACACTCGCCTTGACGAGACGAGGAGAAGAGTACAACAGAACATCCTTGGTCACCGTGGCAGAGGTGGGGATCCACTCTATCGCATCCGGCGACTCCTGAATATGGCCAAGGAGAAGCTCACCGAGGGTGCCAACGAGAAACTTACTCACCTACTTGAATTAGGTGACCCAGACAACGAGGTAGCTACCACCTGGCGGGCCAAGGAGTCCCTACGAGAGCTCTATACCTATCGTGACCCAACACTCGCCAGTGACCACCTCGATGCCCTCATCAGTGACTTTACCGATAAGGAACGACCCCTCGAGGTCCAGCTACTTGGGAGAACCTTAGGAGAATGGCATGACGAGATCCTCGCACAGGTCCTTTGTGACCAATGGACCGACAGAGTTGATGAACAACCTCGCCCAAGCGGATCAAGCGCATCGCCTTTGGGATGACGAACTTTGCAAACTTTCGCATTCGAATACTCATTAGCGCTGGTAGGCCTGACTGCACACGACTAGCTACGGTAACTCCGGTGACGACCCATATCTCTGGAGCGCTTCTCTCGTAGCAGTTCCCGATCAACCCAGACGAGTGAAGGATGATCCCTTGGCCTTTCCTGACCGCTCACAGTTGGTGTACTGTCAACTATTGAAATGACGGTCTCACTCGGGATAACCTCCCCCAGAACGCTCAACGGCTTGCCGATTTCTGGTCGACCGTGGTACTGGAATACCGCTTATTTCCGAAGATCCGGTTTAACGACCTTTCAGAGATGGGCTACACCCATATTCAGACCATCTCGGCACGCCTGGGCGAGGACGAGTACTTCTCCCCGGTTCTCCAACACCCAGATCGCCAACCTCAAGGCCTGGATCCAGGGAACGCACCATCGTCGGCCATCGAAGCGCTACATCGCATCATGCTTCGATGAACACTGCTTCCTCTTCAACCGACGACATATGCGTGTCGGAGTCATGGACAGACTGCTCAATGCCTGCGCGCTCAGCGTACCGATCCGAGTCGCAGAGCCCGCCTGAGCGATACCGCTCGTACAGAAAGCCTGGTGAGCGTGCGTCTCTGACGACGAATTCCATAGACACGACCAGTTTTGGGAGTCCATGCTTGCCTGGTACCGTAGCGAACGCTCGCAATGGGGACTCAGACAATAGATTCATGTCAAATGGACGTATCCCCTGTCGTCATACGATGGATTTGCAGATTGTTCGTCACATGTGGCACCGAGTAGTTGGCCTACGACACGGGCGATCTCGATGCCAGAGGGCGCAACGGGGACAGCGATATTGACGATCTGTGTTCCTGGAAGACGAGCGAGCGACTTAATAGGGCCGCGATATTGCTAGCGGCGCTCGGATGGTCGCTACCGGGACGGCTGGGGTCGTAGAAGGGGGTGAGGCGCTGCTCGATGGTATGCCGTACAGAGACCCACTCCCTTCGGCGTCGTGCATGCGCACCGCGACTCTTGGACGGGCGTAGGATGGCAACTGATGGTCGTGAATCTTCCAACGTCTCCTCGGCAGCGTTTTCGCTTGTACCATACTCCTCCCCTGTGTTGCCGTCTTGCCCGTTGGGCCCGAGTGTTGCACGCGTCTTATCGATCGGAACAGCAAAGTTTGGAGGCTCGTCGGAGTTGGAGTCACGGTCGAGGCGATCGACGTAGACCGCTTTGGAGGAGATCATGATGGTCTTTGTGATGGTAGAGCGATAGGGAAGGAGCATTGGGGCATCGTCGGCCCCGCAGTAGAGGCAATCGATGAGAAGATCGGCGTCACCCGTCGATACCCTTCGCAACTGCTTGGGAGCATAATGATTCGCGATGATACCGATGAGATGTTCTTCGTCCAAAGGGGGAGTGCGACTGTCAAGGTCGCGTCCCAACCATTGGCACTCAACCGCTGGCTCGTGGCGTAGCCAACGGCTCCGGTTCCTCCCAAGATGATAGCGCTTGGCATGAGTCGGCAGCTTAGCGAGGTGTGCAACTTGACCGTTGTCGGGCGAGATGCGAACTTGGTCCATGGTCAGATTGAACGTGTCTACGGGGACATCTATTGCAAGCTTGCTCACACTTGGGTTGGTTGACGCGTGTAGGTGGGCACGGTGCGTACGGACAGATGCGCCGGGACTCAAATGCCGACGTCTCCTGCGCAGCTCGTCAATGAGATAGCCTTGATCCGCGTTGGCAAGGGTGCTGTTGTAATGGGTTACAACGTTGACGTGAGCCGGTCTGGCATCGGGTTTGTGCGAGCCATTGCGGGGTTGATCCTGTAGGTACGATTGGTAGCTAGACGACAAGGCCTGGATGCTCTTTGAGCTGGGTATTGAGGCAGCTTGTTGTTGACCGACGTGGTGTTGTGGCGGTCGCGTGCAGGGTTATCAATCGCCTGGTGAGATGCAGGAGCATGGCGCTTGTCGATCGACCCTTCGTAGGAGAGAGGATCGAGGCCGTTATACTCCAACAGGTATGCACAATGGCAATGCTCCAAGCGACACATTAGAGTCAAGGGCTGCCAAGACGGCGTTATTCGATGCACTAGCCGAGATGGCTAAGGCAATGTCAACGGGGCGGCGTATCGAAATTATCGATCTATTGGCCCAGGGTGAACGTTCTGTTGACACGATCGCCGCAGAGATCGGACAGAGTCTGGCGAACACCTCTCATCATCTGCGTTTTCTCGCCCAGGCAGGACTCGTTCTCTCGCGACGAGAGGGAACCTACGTCTATTATCGGCTGGCAAGTGTCGAGGTCGAGGAGTTGTGGTTGGCACTACGGAGGACTGCCGAAGCGCAACGGGCTGACCTGCCGCGTCTCATCACCGCCTACGTCGGGCCATCAGACGATTCTCAGGTTGTGGATCAAGCCGAGCTGCTCCATCGATTACAACACGGTTCCGTCACCATCCTTGACGTTCGACCTGAAGCAGAGTATCGGGCAGGACATATTCCAGGTGCGCGCTCGTTCCCTTATCGGCAGATCTCAGAGGAGCTTTGCGACCTCCCAAGTGACGGCGAGATCATCGCCTATTGCCGCGGTCCCTATTGTGTCTTCGCGCCTGATGTTGTTCGATTTCTGCGAAGCAAGGGTATTTTCGCAAAGCGTTTGCGGGATGGATTTCCCGAGTGGCGCCGAGCTGGCCTCCCTATCGCCTTCGGGGCTGAAACTGGCAAGATCCCTTTGGATGTTGAACACACTGGCATGGACTAAACCGAAGTCTCCCCTCCAGAGTCCTTCAACCCAGATGCGCGGTCTTTCAGTATGCCTGTTGTAGGCAGGCACGCTGTGCATACCTTCAGTGAGAAAAGCTTCAGGGAGGTCCTGAAAGGGTAATGTTGGACGGATTCCAACACTGAGAGCAGAACCAGTGTTTCCTGGCATGTATTATATTCAAATACACAATTGAGTATATGAACAAGGAGCTCCGAATGGATGTGGCGATCGTTCCGATCCGTAGTGCTGAGCTGGGGAATACTAGCTATCTTCTGGTCTCTGACCGGGAGAAGGTAGCTGTTGCGATTGATCCTGTTCGCGATATTGGTCAGTATCTCGATATCTTGACGAGTGCGGAACTGGAACTGACGTGGTCGCTTGAGACACATGTCCACAACGATTTTGTATCAGGCTCGCGCGAGTTTGCCTCGACGGTTGGATCGAAGATCGGGGCGAGTTCTGATGCGGGTTTGCGTTATCACTACGAGCGGCTCAGTGACGGAGATGAAATTGACCTCGGTCCATGGCGACTTCGCGTTCTTGCGACGCCTGGTCATACACCCGAACATGTGGCCTATCTCTTGCTCAACGCTACCGGACAGCCAGAAGCGTTGTTCTCCGGCGGAGCGCTCATGGTTGGAACGGCAGCACGAACTGATCTTTTTGGTCCTGCGCTCTCATGGCGATTTGCCCACGACTTGGAACGTTCCCTCAAGGAGAAAATACTTCAACTGCCTGATGAGGTGGTGGTCTACCCTACCCACGGTGGTGGTTCGTTCTGTGCAGTGGGTGCTGGCGACGCGACCATGACGACTATTGGTGCAGAGCGAGTAACCAATCCACTAGCGACGGCTCGCAGCTCCCGCCAGTTCGTTACCCGTTCGCTCTCCACGGGAACATACCCGACCTATTATGTGCGGATGCGGAACCTGAACCAAATCGGTGCCCCGCTGGTCGGGTCGTCGCTTGTCCATCCCCCCGAAATCGATCTCGCATCTCTGGACCACTGGCTGGCTCAGGGTGCTCTGCTGATTGACATTCGAGCGGCAGAGGACTTCAGATCCTCTCATATTCCTGGGAGTATCGCGACCGGTGCTGATGGCAATATTTCGGGATGGGTGGGTTGGCTGGTTGGTCCGGAGAGGCCACTCATTCTTGTGGCCGACGAGGGAAGTCGTGGCGCCGAGGAGATTCAGGAGGCGGTGAGCCAACTCATGCGTATTGGATACGACCGGACTGTAGGGTATCTTGGCGGTGGACTTGCTGTCTGGCAGTCGGCGGGCCGCAGGGTCGTGGGTTATGATACCCTCAACGCAGCCAGGCTGGCAGAGCGCCTTGATGCAGACGAACTCTTACCCGTTGTAGATGTGCGTGAGGCGGCCGAATGGCATGCCGGTCACATCCCCGGGAGTGTGAGTCTTCCGCTCCACGATATTCTGACTCAGGAATCCGGACTCCCCAAGGGCATTCCAGTAGCGGTTCATTGTGGACACGATTACCGCGCAACGCTAGGTGCAAGTCTTCTTGAGCAAGTCGGCTATTCCCAGCTCAGCGTGGTGATCGACGGCTGGGAGGGGTGGTCTGCCCTCGAGGAGGTGCCGCGGTGACCCAGACGGGCCAACCAAGGGACGATTCTCCAGCAGGAGAGGGGCGAGTGCATCATAAGCTCGGGCTCCGTGAGAACTGGTGGCAGTTCTCACTCTTTACGATCATCACCCTGTTGATTGGGATGACGATTGGGGTGGAGCGAGTCGCCCTGCCTCCGTTGGCCCAGCATGCTTTTGGAGTTACCTCGGTGCTCTATACCGTCAGCTTCATCGCTGCCTTTGGGCTCGTCAAGTCGGTGATGAATCTTGTAGCGGGTCGGCTCTCGGATCGTCGAGGACGCAAGGGTATATTGCTCGTTGGCTGGGCTTTTGCAATCCCCTATGCGCTCATCATCATCTTTGCAACGGCATGGTGGCAGGT
>JAKAQL010000064.1 GCA_021822605.1 Actinomycetes bacterium | reverse complement strand
GTGGTACAACCGAAAGCGGCTTCACTCGAGCATCGACTATTTATCGCCGATTCAGTTCGAACAAGCCGCTACGCTACAGGCTGCATAGGTAAGCGGGGTTCAGTGTCCCATTTGGTGAGCAAGTCCATGAGAGCGTCAATACTACCCTCTAGCTGGGTGGTTGTGGTTTTAGCCCTGCCTACACATGGCCAAGACTCGGTGAGACCCGAAGAAGCTCGAAGGCACGTTGTCACAAGGGGCCTTCCATCATGACAAACGAGTCAAGCTCGGTGTCTTTGGGGGTAATACAGTTAACCACGATGGTTCCTAGATCCTCCATGAGGGTGCTAAAGCTATTGGACTGACATCTGATCGGTGTTGTGCTTGGTACTGGCCTTGGCCATGGCACTCCCTGATCATTTGGCTGGGGCGACGGGTGAGCCGCGTAGGGCTTTAGCGCCCTCTGGGCCATCGTCTTTGTACAACAGAGGAGCCAGGGTATGGGCCATTGACAAGCTCACGTAGTAGCTGAGCATCCGGACTCGTTGCTCGGTGCGGTGGCGAATGGGTCGGATATCGAGAACGGTGTGAAAGCCACGAAAGACGCGTTCGACGTTTGATAAGGACGTATAGGAGGTGACCACCTCTTTGGTCGATAGTACCTCGGACTCTACACTGGTGCGCAGCACATAGACACCATCCAAGGTGGCCCGAGCTGCGATCTTTGCCTCATCACGTCGGTAGCCAAACGTCTCATCGGTGATCTCGACAATCAGGTGCTTGGCCATCTTGTAGTGGTCAATGACCTTACCGACCTTCATGGCGATCTTGTCCTTACCCCTCAGTGGTCGACTCTCTCGATTCACCGCCGCGACGATCTTGTCAAGCTCTCCCTCGGTGGCCCATTTGGTGAGCAAGTCCAGTGAGAGGCGCTTGTCGGTACGCTCCTTTGCCAAGAGGGGGTTATAACAGGCAACGAAGCGTTCGTCTGGATCATCAGGGTGGGTGACCTCGACGAGATCTCTCTCCCCAATGAGGGAGAGCCCGATGGCCTCGTCTCGTATCAGGGCTCGAATCTTTGGAGCACGAAGTGCAGTGATGAAGTCAAGCTGTTTGGGGGTGGAAGTCCTCTCTTAGCCGTGCTGCGGTGAGCAGACCTCGATCTCTGACGAGCACTACTTTGGTGAGAATACGCAGGCGAGTCCAGAACGACTCTTTAGTTTCTGGACCTGTTTGGCGATCGTCGTTGGTTGCCCAGTGTTACCAGGGAAGACCTCAATCGCTATTGGAACCCCCTCTTTGGTGGTGAGCTGATACCGACTAGGGTCTACAACATCGACTCCCAGCAAGTACTCTGACCGCTTCCGCCAATGGCTCAAGTTGGCAAGCGTACGAGTCTTGACCTAGCCATCAACCCGATAGCTCTCACGGAGGAGAATGGCCGGTGGTGAGTTACGATTGGGGATCGTGGCCATGTAGATGCTCACTTTCCTACACGTCGATAACACTCATGTCAAGACCATAACCAACTCATCTCTATCATTCCTGAGAATACATGCCTACACTCATCACCACCCAAGACACCAAGATGCTGCTCAAGGCTCAGTTTGGGGGTGAGATTGGGCTAATTTGGGGAGCTTCGGGCTAGCGCCAGGCAAAGTTCCCGTATCGTGAGTAGTAGCCTCAATCAACCGTCACCCAAACTGGTTCCGATCGCAGATTTTGAGTGGTTCGTACACAACATTTGCGTGTACCTCTCAGTACAGGGAAGGTCTGACTGGGCGCACTAGTTCAGCAGTGATACAGGAACATCGACAAAGCGGGAACGCAGATATTCACCAAGCCCTTTAGCCTGTGGATCAGGTCGAGTCGAAGATGCAACCCCTTCACCGAGGAGCCCGACAATCACAAAGTTGACCGCCATTAGGTTAGAAAGCTCGTAACGATGAATGGTGAGGTCATGTGCCTCAGGTATTAGTTCGCGCAGGGTTTCGACAGTGACTTCCTCCCTTAACCAAGCATACGAGACTGGGTCACGGGTCCAGAGCCCAACGTTTGCGTTACCCCCTTTATCTCCAGAACGAGCGCCGCAGATGCGGCCAAGCGGCACCCGCTGAGTTGACTGCTGTTGCACCATGGGACTACCCGTATCATTGGGCTGAAACCGGTCCGGGTCAGTGGAATCTGCTGCCCCGCCTGCAGTATGTGGAACCAAGCGCACGGTACCGTCAGGCAAAACTACCCTCTGTTCGACCAATCCGACAGGGATGAGACTGGGCCAAAAGACACCATAAGCACTCCCAGCGGTAGGTGGACTGGTCGTAAAGAAGCCAGGATAACTACTCAACGCGAGTTCCATGACCGCGTTCGAGAAGACACGCCCTACCAGGAGCGGATCCGAATCCTTGACCGTGATCTGTAGATGGGCCGTCGCGAGCTCGTTCGTGTCCGCGTTTTCGTGATCAAAACGCTCAAGCCGCACATCCACTTCTCGAAAGCGTTCTTTGCCTCCGAGACTAGCGAAGAGTTCTGCCTCGGCCCAGCCAGCCTTCTCCTCGATATCAAGACCGGTCAACACCAGAGTCATTGAGTTGCGATACCCACCAAAATAGTTGAGCGCCACTTTGAGGTTTTCCGTTGGCGGCGTCCCACGTACTCCGAAGATTCGGACCCGATCCACGTCCTCTTGACACAGGGACACAGTATCGAAATGAGCAGTGACATCAGGATTGGCATAGGCTGGTTCCGCAATCTCATATAGCAGTTGGGCGGTCACCGTTCCACGCGATACAAGACCCCCGGTACCCGGGTGTTTAGTAATCACGGCACTACCGTCAGCGGAAACCTCGGCGATCGGAAAACCTGGTAGCCGTCGGTCGACGATCTCCTCAATCCAGGGGTAGTTTCCCCCAGTGGCCTGTGGTCCGCACTCGATCACGTGGCCGGCCACCACCGCACCAGCAAGCGCATCGAAGTCGTCATGAGCCCAGCCATGCCACCAGGCCGCGGGACCGAGCACCAATGAGGCGTCGGTCACCCGTGGGCATACCACGATATCCGCACCAGCCCCCAGAGCCTCGACTATCCCCCAACCCCCGAGGTAAGCGTTCGCAGTGACAGGCTCAACCCCCGCGTCAGCGAGTGGCTGGCCCGTGTCGAGATTGGCGAACGTATGCCCTGACATTATAAGTTCATCGACCCTATCAATTAGATCGTCACCCTGGATGTAGGCGATCCTCGGCGCCAAGCCAATTCGGTGCGCTAGCGAAACAAGATCGTCCCTAAGACTAACCGGGTTCAGCCCGCCAGCGTTGGTAACGACTCGAATACCCCGATCAAGGCAAGTGCCAAGGATCTGCTCCATCTGGGACAAAAATGTCTTCGCATAGCCACCGCCAGAGTCTTTCTTCCGAGCCTTCCAGAGAACAAGCATGGTCAGCTCCGCCAAGTAGTCGCCGGTGAGCACATCAATCGGACCGCCTTCGACCATCTCCAGCGCCGCACTGAAACGATCACCGTAAAAGCCGGAGCAGTTGGCGATACGTACCGGTCGTTGCTCGCTCATGGATGCCTCTGCTCGGTTCTCGCAAACTGGCCTGCTTTACGCCCTCCTCCGGGGGCACCAGCAAAGACTTGTGCGATTGACATCCATCGGGTGGCTGTAGCCCCCGAGATGCTTAGTGCAGTATCTCGGAGATGCCTACGTTGTGTGACCACTAAGCAGAAATCGAGGGCATTACCGATGACCCGATCACCAGCATCCTCGGGCCCCCATGCCCACAGCGCGCCAGTGGGCGCCTCTAGCTCCACACGTACGGAGTCCTCAGGGACTTCAAGTCCATGTACCGTAAAGCCAAAAGCGAAGGTCTGGATACCCAAGTGTGCGATGTGTCGGAGTCGCTGAGTTGCGTCACGCTCAATCCCAAGGGTATCCGCGATATCCTGCCCATGTGCCCAGGTCTCCATGATTCTGGCAGTCACCGAGCTGGCTGCGCTCATATCGGGCCCGTACCACGGCAGCCGGCGCCGGGGATCGAGCGATAGAAACACCCCTACCAGAGCAGAACGGGCGACCCGGAACCATTCGAGAAGTGCCAACGCACTCAGATCGCGGTAACGGACCGCGATGACATCAGGGAAGGACTCCCCTAGAAGGGTGATCAGTTCAAGAGCCTGGGCTCGGAATGCCTCCGAGTCCGTTGCAGCCAACCGCGCGGCGTCATCCGAATAGGCAAGATGACTGATCTGATCCCTAATGGTCCAACCCTCAGCAGGAGTAGGAAGATCCCAAGCCGATGCCTCAAGCGGAGCCACCATCTGGAGAAGGTCCTCGGTCTCGGCGCTCAGATCGGCGACAAGATGCGCCATCATGACTGCCACTAACGTCCGCTCCACCGCGGGGTTCGCTTGTCGCGAAACGCTGCTGGGCCCTCCTGCGCATCCTGACTCAGGTAAACTGGCTCCCAAATCTTTTCTGCCTCGGCGTATGCCTGATTGAGCGGATACTCTGCGATCAAGCGCACCGTTTTCTTCGCAGCCAAGACCGACAGCGGAGCGTTCGCTGCAATACTTTCAGCAAGCTGCTGGGTCGTCTCCACAAGCTCACTCGCCGGAACCACTTTGTTGACAAGTCCCAATTCGTAAGCCCGCGCCGCGTCAATCGAATCTCCAGTGAGGAGCATCTCCATAGCGATCCTTGGAGGAACTAACCAAGGAAGTGGCGCAGCCCAAGGGGCACCCCGCCCAACCTTGGCCTCGGTGATGCCAAAGCGAGCAGTATCAGCCGCTACGCAAAGGTCACAGTTCTGTACTAAGAGGAAGCCTCCAGCGTACGCGACCCCATTAACCGCAGCGATGGTAGGCTTTTCGACCTCAATGGTTCTATTGAACTGGGGAAGAAAATCTAAGGGTGGCACCTTGAGCGATGTGTCAGCCATCTCCTTGAGATCGCCGCCCGCGCAGAACGCCTTGTCGCCAGCACCGGTGAGCACGAGTACCTTCGCGCCCTCTTCGGCGTTAAAGCGTCGAACTCCTTCGGTGATACCTTCTCGTACCTCGTGATCGAGTGCATTGCGGGCTTCAGGACGATTGATCGTTAGCCATGCCACCGCATCTCTGAGTTCATAGGTCACTTTCTCGCTCACGTATCCTCCTTTAAGATCACCAGCACACGACCTGTGCCAACCGCCTCCCCAACCTCGACACACAGCTCTTCAACAGTGCCATCGTGCGGGGCAATGATAGTATGCTCCATCTTCATCGCCTCAAGAACCATCACTGCTGCCCCCGCCTGCACCCACTGTCCCTGGCGAGCAGCTATACGGATCACTGTGCCCGGCATCGGAGCGAGCAGCGATCCTGGGGCCACCGAGGACTCCGACTCCCCAAAACGTCGAACCTCACGAAGGACTGTTCCCTCAGTGGCCCCATCCACGTAGAGCGTCTCGCCGACACGATGGACCTCGATACTCTGGCGCACACCGTCCACTGCGAGGTCTACCCGAGTCGGTGCCTGTGAATACAGTTCCACCATGGGGAAAGGGGCACCGTCGATCTCCGCCGCCACGCTTCTTCCCTTCACTCGGTAGGAGACGGTGACGGCCTCACCATCAACACGGTAGGTCACCTGCTGTGGCCCGTTTGGCACATTACGCCACCCCGACGGGAGTGTTGTCAGCACCCGCGCCTGCTCGCGACGCTCAGCCTGCGACGCTAGGGAAGCACACAGTGTATGGAGCGCCCGTACCCCTGGGGTCCGCTGCCCTGCCATCAACGCGATGGGGTCCTTGCGAGCAAGGAATCCTGTGTCGATCGTCCCGGAACGAAAATCCTCGTCTCGCAGAATCGCTACGAGGAGCTCTCGATTGCTAATCACACCATGCAAGCGGGTCTCCGCGAGGGCTCGCGCCAAAGTTCGCCTCGCATCCTCTCTCGTCGCCCCATAGGCAATCACTTTGGCGAGCATCGAATCGTAGTGGACACCAACCTCGGACCCCTCGGCAATCCCAGAATCAACCCTTATACCAGGAAGTGCCGGGACCAGAAATCGATCCACTGTTCCACTCGTCGGAAGAAACCCTTCCTCTACATCCTCTGCATACAGTCTTGCCTCGATCGCGTGGCCGTGTAGGGACACGGTGTGCACCTGCTCGGGCAGGTGACCGCCGCTCGCGACCAACATTTGCAACTCGACTAGATCTAGTCCAGTCACCAACTCGGTCACCGGGTGTTCTACTTGCAGTCTCGTATTGACTTCCAGAAAGAAGAACCGGCCGTCGGCCCCCATCACAAACTCAACTGTTCCTGCCCCGACGTAATCGATGGCTCGCGCGGCAGAGATGGCAGCATCTCCGAGCATCGAACGCAGCTCGGGAGTAACGGCCACAGAGGGGGATTCTTCGATGATCTTTTGATAGCGTCTCTGAATCGAGCACTCCCGCTCAAAGAGATGTATCACCTCACCATGAGTGTCTCCACAGATTTGAACCTCGATGTGGCGGGGTGAATCGACATAGTGCTCCAAAAACACAGTGCCATTGCCGAAAGCAGAAAGTGCCTCATGGCTAGCCCCCTCGAGTGCTTCGCTGAGTTCGGTCTCTGCTCGGACCACGCGCATGCCTCGTCCACCTCCTCCGTAGGCGGCCTTGACCAGCAGTGGGTATCCGACGACTTGCCTTGCCCGATCAACATCCTCATCGGACAGATCGGAAACACTCTCCACGGTTAACCCAGGCAAAACCGGCACTCCTGCGGCGGCCATGATTTCCTTCGCGGTGATCTTGGATCCCATCAGCTCGATCGCCTGTGGTGACGGGCCAACGAAGATCAGTCCAGCCTGTAAGCACTCCCTCGCGAAGTTGGCGTTCTCTGACAAAAAGCCGTAACCGGGATGAACGGCATCGCAATGCATCCTCAGCGCAGCCTCGATAATCGCAGAACTTGAGAGGTAGGTCTCACTCGGGGTGTTGCCGTGCAGGGCAACTGCGCTATCTGCTTCAGCAACGAAAGGGGCATTTTCGTCGGCCTCAGAGAAGATCGCCACAGTTGCAATGTCCATTCGCCGACAGGTTCGAATGATACGCGACGCTATCTCACCTCGGTTTGCTATCAACACACTGCGAAGAAGAGTCATGACAATCCCCTCTACATCCGAAAAACGCCGAACTCTTGGCGCCCCTCAACGACTTGGGAGTGCACCGCGGAGAGAGTCATCCCTAGCACCGTGCGAGTATCACGAGGATCGATGACGCCATCGTCATAGAGCCGGGAGGTAATAAAGAAAGCGTTCGACTCACGCTCGATTTGGTCCTCAATATTCCTTCTCCTCAGTTCATCCGCCTCAAGGTCAACGGTGCGCTGGGACCGCTCAGCTGACTGGCGCGCGACGATGGATAGGACGCCTGCAAGCTGTTGGGCGCCCATCACAGCTAGCTTCGCGTTAACCCAAGCAAAGATAAACCGTGGATCAAAAGCCCGACCTGACATCCCGTAGTTGCCGGCACCAAAGGATGCTCCAATATTGATCGTGATGTGGGGTACCGAACTGTTGGTGACTGCGTTGATCATCTTGGCACCGTCCTTTATGATGCCACCCTGCTCATAGGCCTCCCCAACCATATATCCCGTGGTATTCTGTAGAAAAATCAGAGGAGTATTAGTCTGGTTAGCCAGGAGAATAAATTCCGTCGCCTTCTTAGCCTCCTCGCTGAAAATAACTCCGCGGGCATTTGCCAGAAATCCCACCGGAAAGCCGTGGATTGAGGCCCAGCCGGTCACAAGGCTCGTCCCGTACAGTTCCTTATATTCGTGAAATCGAGATCCATCAACGATTCGTGCTAGAACTTCATGAGGGTCGAGCGGAACCCGAAAATCGCTTGAAGCTATTCCGAGGAGTTCCTCTGGGTCGTAAAGGGGAGGATCTGCTGGTAGAGTAGGGCTTGGCCCCAATTTATGCCAGTTAAAGTCGGAGACAATCTGACGTCCAATTCTGATGCAATCAAGCTCGTCGCGAGCGAAATAGTCAGAAAGTCCCGATATGCGAGAATGCATACTAGCGCCACCGAGCGACCCCTCATCGGCATCCTCGCCGGTAGCCATCTTGACCAGTGGTGGACCGCCGAGAAAGACCCGCGCCTGCCCATCGACAAGAACTGCGTAGTCGCACATACCCGGGATATAGGCTCCGCCCGCCGTGGAGTTACCAAAGACGAGGGCCACCGTGGGAACGCCCATCGCGGAAAGCCGAGTGAGTTCATGAAAGATCCTGCCCCCTGGCACGAAAAGCTCGGACTGAGTTGGTAGGTCTGCCCCACCCGACTCCACAAGATTAATGACTGGCAGTCTGTTGGTCCGAGCGATCTCTAGCGCTCGCAATGTCTTCCTCAGGGAATAAGGGTTCATCGCTCCACCCCGCACCGTAGGGTCATGGGCAATCAAGATACACTCAACACCCGAAACCACTCCGACTCCGGTCATGACACTGGCCCCAACCGTAAACTCGGTTCCCCAAGCAGCGAGCGCAGACAGCTCAAGAAAGGGAGAGTCACGGTCCAACAGGAGCTCGACACGCTCACGCACCGGCAAGCGTCCTCGATCCTGGTGACGCTTGATGTAGCGAGGTCCGCCACCGGCGCGAACGATCTCCAACTGCTCATCGAGCGCAGCAAGAGCCTCAAGCTGTACCTCTTGATTCCGGCGGAAACCTTCGCTTGACGGATCCACTACTGACCTCAGTACCGTCAAGCCTCCACCTTTCTCATGACCAAAGCGGTGAATCCCACCACCTTGGGGACGGCCGTAGGGGCCCGACCCTTCTCCACGACTTCAGGCACCCTCCGATCGTATCGACTCACACGCAACCCCATTTCTGATCGAACATGACCTACGCCTAGACGGTAAAAGCCATCCTAGCAAACCGTTGCGCGAAACTTAATGCGAATCTACTCACGCATTTCTGATGTTTGCCTTCTGCTTCGAAAGGACGCGTTCACTCTCGTGCAAACCCGATTTTGGATCCACGCCAGGGCTCTCCTGCACTTCCCCCGTTTTACGCACAGATTGTCAGTGGAAGGCCTAGATCATCTTCGGCCATCAAAGCCTCAGATCGCATCGTGCTTCGATGAGCGCTGCTTCTGGAACTCATCGCCACATCCAAGTCGGCGTCATGGACAAATTAAAAAACGCCTGTGCTTTGAGCGTGCCGATCCGAGTCGGGATGGCATGCATGTGGACCATAGCTCGTACAGGACACCTGTTGAACGCATGCCTTTGATGGCTAGAGTAGAGCACGAACGGTCTCTCGGCAGCACTGCTTGACTGGTGAGAAACCGAACGCTCACTGTTGAGGCTCAGAAAATAGATCCACTTCAAATGGACGCGCCCCCACCGTCATACACCGGATATGCGGATCCAAAGGTTTTCGGTACGGCCGCCAAGGGTCATGCGCCCAAGGGACCTTCCATCTTCATTGCTACGGACCCAACGGAGAACAAACGGTGCATCCCGAGATCGTCGCCACAAGTACTCGGCGGCCGTCCGGCCAGGAACCCAAGGATCTGAAACTATTCCTGACTTCTCAATTTGCTCCTGATTTCACCTTTTTGAACCTTCCCAGTTGCCGTCTTGGGCAGAGAGGCCTCGAAAAGAAAACGCTTGGGAACCGCGAATCGGGAAAGATGCTCCTTGCAGTAGGTCGTCAACTCATCTTGCATGGATGCGAGATCGTGACTCCCTTCCCCAAGGACGATAACCGCAGTGACAGCTTCGCCCCATCGTTCATCCGGACTGCCCACAACAGCACACTCCAGTACTTTTGGATGCCCAAGCAGAATTCGCTCAACCTCTACCGAGGAGACATTTTCTCCACCGGATTTAACGATATCTTTCAACCGATCAACAAACCAGATAACCCCTTCCGAGTCCACCTTCCCCACGTCGCCGGAGTGAAACCAGCCGTGCTCGAAGGCTGCTTGATTAGCCCCAGGGTTGTTCCAATAGCCATTCATGGTGTGAGGACTTCGGTAAGCGATCTCCCCAATCATGTCACGCCCGATGACCTTACCTTCAGAATCGATCACGCGAGCGTCTACTGCAATCGTAGGAGGACCCCAGGATTCTGGCTTGCCATACTGGTTTTGTGGCCACTGAAATACCGTCGCTGGCACACACTCGGTCTGACCAGAGCCAAGAAGGATCTTCGCATTTGGGAACGCATTGGCCAACTGCCGAATACGCTCTCTTGGCATCGGGGCCATTGCATAGATGCACATGACAACCGACGAGAGATCCCGCTGCATGATTGAATCGCTTGCCAGCAATGCCTGATACATGGCTGGTAGGAGCATAAGATGCGTAGCCTCGTACCGCTCGATTGTTTCGAGCAACCCTTCTGGGGCAAACGATTTTGGAAGGATGACCGTTCCCCCTGTGGCTAGTACAGGTAAAGCAAGGGTGTCAAGCGCCGTGGTATGAAAAAGTGGAAGAACAATGGGCATGATCGAGTGAGTCTCGTTTCTAGGGTGCCCGATTTGGATCGCATTACCCAAGGACGCTACCATCACCGCTACGTGGCTCGTGAGCACCCCTTTGGGCCGTGATGTCGTGCCTGAGGTGTACAAACAATGAACGATATCCCGGTCCTTAACCATAACCTCCAAAGGCGTACTGTCGACAAGTAGGCTATCGAAAGGAGTATATTTCCGATCGGGTGGGCTTGTGGGCCATCCCTCGCCGACAGTTATGACAACCTTGATATGTCGGTTGTTTTCCAGTACTTTCTCGATAACTGGCAAGAAGGCTCGATCCACGACCACCGCCTCCACCTCTGCATCGTCAAGTATCCAAGCTATTGTTTCTGCGTCGAGCATGAGGTTGATCGGACAGGCCACCAAATCTGCCTTAGCGCAGGCGAAGAAGGAGACAAGAAATTGCCACGAGTTTGGCAGGAGAAAGGCGACGGGTTCTTGCGGCTCTAGACCCAGTCCCAGCAGCGACCTCCCCAAAGCTTCGCTGGCATCGTTGAGTGCTTTGAAGGTGAGCGTTTCCCCTTCTGGTTCAATGACCGCTGATCGCTCCGGGAATAGCCACGAGACTCGAGTCAACAGATCACCCACCGCAAGCCGGGTTGCCAAGTTATAGTCCAGCGGATCCACCAGCGAGAGATCAGGCTTCATGTTTGTTCCTCCTTTGACTTCGCACTTCATCACTTGATACGCGATTTCCCCGCGTCTCCCCGCATGTCCGCCCAGGGGCAGCCCTGGAACCTGCAAAGCACTTCGACATCTGTTCTCTCAGTACTTGCTGAGTCCAACGCGCTGTCACCTCTGCGACTCGGACCTCCCCGTCTGGGCCCAAAGACGCTGCACTCCACCCGGCTCTACACGGCATCACAGACCCTGCTCTTAGAGCAAAGGACATTCGCATGTTCCTATTCATCGTCCCTGTGGCTGACTCAACTCCCAACGACTTAACCAGTGCTGTTGGCGAACCAACAATGGGTGCTGGCACCACTTTGGACGTCACTGTGTTGGCAGCGCGTGAGGCAAGCTGCCTATCGTAGGCGACTGGTTCGGCGAGCCCCAGGCAGCTGGTCTGAATCTTCGCCGTGTTCAAACTAGCGGAGCATACTACCCCCTCGCCATTTGGATACCCTCTAGTCCCATAGGTAGAAGGAGGTGACATGAACTCCGAAGGGGCTGGTGCGGCAGCGGTTTGTGACTTCGGCAATTCAGGGTTAGCAAGCGCATGGTCACTGCTGCGGACAGCTCTGGTGCTGTTGGACTTATCAAGCATGATACCCAGGTATCGAGTTTCGGATTCACTTGTGGGAACGCCAGCTGGTGATTGGCTGACATCGGCTACATCAAAGTCCCTACTCGCTGCAAAGGGCGCAATGTTGGATCGCTCAACCAGGCGACCAGGCTGACCGCACCAGCTTGGCGGATTATTAATAACAACTGGTATGGCCTCTTGCGCTACACTGAAAAGGACAACGACCCGTTTGCGTGGTATGTATGCCAAAAGCACTGTACCACCGTCTAGTCGCGTGCTCACACTGTACAAGTTGTCAACGGTGTCTTGAGTGCTGTCATCGATCTCCTTGCAGGCAGACCTCTCGCAAAAGCAATCCTGCACAACCTCGAATCGCAACAACGCAGCGGCGCGACTTCTAACGCGTGGTACTACCGTTTTGTCCAATGTCTGCTCCACTTACATCACCTCCTTCGCCGAGAGTTCTATGGAGTCAACTCAAGGTGTTTATGTGTACCCCCCTATTTGCGTGAGAATACGAAGCATGACCTCATCAGCGCCACCCCCGATTGAAAGCAGACGTGAGTCACGGAAGTAGCGTGACACCCAAGTTTCCTCCATGTAGCCATAACCCCCATGAAACTGCAGGCACCAGTCAGCAACTTCCCTTTGGAGTCGTCCTGCTTTGAGCTTCGCAATCGTAGCGAAACGAGTTGTGTCTTCACCCCGGATGTAGGCCTCTGCACAGGCGTAGTTGTAATGGCGCAACAGATCTACCTCCGCGGTGAGTTCTGCGAGGCGGAACTGGATGTACTGATTCTCCAATAGAGGTTTACCAAAGGTCTGCCTATCCCGTAGATATGCTGCGGTGCGTGACAGGGCAACCTCCATAGAACCAACGGCCATGTAGGCAGCAATCATGCGTTCATTTTGGAACTGAGCCATCTGTTGTTGGAAGCCTCGTCCAATCTCCCCAATGGTGTTAGCCACCGGAACGCGTGCTTCGTCGAAGCTCAACGCCGCAGTGTCAGACGAACGATTGCCAAGCTTGTCGAGTTTTCTACTTACATGAAACCCAGGTGTTGAGGTTGGGAACACGATCTGGGACATGCCCCGGTACCCACCCTCATCAGAGGTGCGGGCCAACACGCACAACCAGTCGGCCTGGGTCCCATTGGTGATGTAGAGTTTACTGCCGGTGATCACCCAATCTTGACCATCTCGTCTTGCCCGCGTTTTGATCCCTGCGACGTCAGAACCTGCATCGGGCTCCGTCACCGCGATAGAGGCGATCATGTCCCCTTTGATCGCCGGAACGAGATACTGCCGCTTCAACTCTTCACTTCCGAATCGGTGAAGAGCGGGAGTCGCCATGTCGGTTTGTACCGCGATAGCCATAGGTACCCCCCCGCAGCTGACACGACCTAGCTCCTCACCAAAGATAACCGTGAACGAATGATCAACACCCTGGCCACCATAGGACGGATCGTACTCAAGACCCAAGAGGCCAAGTGAACCAAGGGCAGCAAAAAGCCGATGCCCTGGAAAGCTCCCCTGCTGCTCCCATTCGTCCACAAATGGTTCAATCTCGTCAGCAACCACCCTGCGAACTAGGTCCCGAAACTCACGATGTTCTTGCAAAAACTCCAAACGCCCTCCTCCTACCTGTATACAGACTCCACAACTCTGGGTTCAAACTCATCACACTGGTTAACCACCGCCATCTAATCGGCAATAATAGGCTCATTGCGCGCATCCAGCCTCCCATCACTTGGTCACGGACGTTCACGCGCCCAGTCACGAAGTGCCACTTTTGCTACTTTGCCAGCTGGAGTCAGCGGCACCTCAGTCGTCACCACTATACGTCGTGGCACCTTATAATCCGCCAGGCGCTCCTCGCACCAGGCTAAGAGCACCTCGGGTTCCGGGTGGGAGCCCGGGGTCGGAACGACGTAGTAGTACCCGATCTCACCGTATACCGGGTCAGCAACACCGATCCCAGTCGCCATAGCAACGTCAGGGTGCGCAGAAAGAACCCCCTCTACCTCTGCAGGATAGACGTTGAATCCACCCTGGATGAACATCTCCTTTCGCCGACCAAGCAAAACGAGGTGACCGTCAGCGCTCGCCTCAACCATATCTCCAGTAGCCAACCATCCATTCTCAAGAAAGGTCTCTGCCGTCTCGGCCGGCAGTCCCCAATAACCATTTGCGACACACGGTCCCTGCAGTTGAAGTTCCCCGTCGTTCCCCAGAGAAGCCTCCTCTTGGTCACCCCCGACCACACGAGCGCGAACACCTAGGAGCGGGACTCCAATACTGCGGGAAACTACGGAGAGATCGTCATCATCAGCAGAGATCACCGCCGCCCCGGAAGATTCTGACAGGCCGTAGAGGTTCACTATCCTTCCGCTGGGGAATGCTGCAGAAACTCGCTGGACCAAGGTAGGGTCAAGGGTAGATCCTCCAGCGATCAACTGCCGTACCGAAGAGGTATCAACAGGTTTTGAAGTCAGGAGATTCATCATCATTACCCACATGGTGGGTACACCCATCAATACCGTAATGTGCTGCCGCGAAATAAGGTCTAATGCCGCTTGTGGGCTAAAATCCGGCAGTGAGTAGATCGTGCCTCCTGCAGCCAACATTGAGAGCACCGTGCAGGTCAACCCGCCGACGTGGTTCAGAGGGAGATGACCTACGATGGAATCAGCGTCATGCCACCTAAGCCGAGCCACTTGAGCAGTAGCCGATGCCAAAAGCGACTTGGAAGTCAACACCGCACCTTTCGGCTGACCGGTCGTGCCTGAGGTGTACAGAATGACTCGGGGTTCCATCGGATCGCCGGACGGCATGCCAACTTTGCCATGCTCAAGAAGGTCCTCGAAGTGAAGACTTGACGGGAAGCCGTCATCACCTAAGAACACATAGTCGCGTACCCCAGGAACATGATGGCGAAACTTGGCAAGAAAATCTACAAAGTCAAACCCACCTGCCTGAGTCGCACAGAGCAGCAAGCGAGCACCTGATTGGTTGAGCATGTACTCTAGTTCGGCGCTCCGATAGCGGGGGTTCAATGTGACCACGATAAGTCGGGCCCGGCTAGCGGCGAAAAGAAAGGCCAGCCATTCAAGACTGTTGGGGGCTGCTACTGCAACTCGGTCCCCTGGTTGGAGACCGCGTCGTTGCAAACCCATCGCCACTTGACTCACAAGATCGTCGAACTGAGCGAAGGTCGCCCTACGGTTCCCGTCAGCAAGGAACAATGCCTCAGGTTGCGCCAAAGCGCGCTCGCGTAGCAGACCATCGATGGTCAACTGGCTGTCAGAGAATGCCTCAGCAGAAACTTCGCGTTCCATAACCCCCCAAAAGAACTTGGTCCATCAACAGGACCAGATCAGAACCGCCGATCTCCGCCTAGCAGCCGAAGGCCACCGCGTTTGCTCTACCCAGTCCAGTCTGTCCCCATGAACACGAGACTACCCCTCTAGGACGCATGTCGCAAGTACCGCTAGCAGCGTACCCTCAGCAGACTAGCGGACTTGATCCGTCTGCTGGGGAAACCCAAGCCAAGGTGCGATGCCGTTGGGGGGAGAGACCATTGACACCTCGTGCCACGAGAGTTCGCTGACCACTGGGTTGGGGCATCAACCAGCAATATAGTCGCGGCAGACTTGAGCACTTCGGCGATTTTGTCGTTACGGTACGTTCTTGGAGTGCCGGATCTTGACGCATTCGGGAGTGGACTGACCTCAAATGATGAGGTCCAGTCGTCCTCTTCATTGGTCGACTAGTTAGCCTGAGGGCGAGAGTGTTAGGCCGAAGTTCCCCCCACGACCCCGACCAATACTACCCTCTACCAGGGTGTTTGTGATTTTAGTCCTGCCTACACATAGCCAAGGTTGCTAGATACCCCAAGAAGTTCAAAGGCACGGCTCTGA
>JAKAQL010000120.1 GCA_021822605.1 Actinomycetes bacterium | reverse complement strand
TCGAGGCGTCACGGGGATCGTTCGACTCGGCTAAAGACGCCATCGCTAGAGCAACCCGCCAAGGAATGGGTAAACGCCAGATTGAGTCTCTCGTTGGTCTAGCGGCTAGTGATGTTGACGCCTTCTACGCGGAGCGCTCTGCTCCAGGGTGCGATTCCGGAGATGTCCTGGTACTTTCCGTGGATAGCAAGGGCATCGTGATGCGTCCCGAGGCTCTTCGTGAAGCGACGAGACGGGCCGCCCAGAGCTCCTCCACCAAGCTCAAGACCCGTCTTTCCAAGGGTGAGAAGCGTGGGCGCAAGCGAATGGCTGAGTTGGGTGCGGTCTATGACACTACGCCGATTCCTCGCAACGCTACCGACGTCCTTGCCATCAAGGACGAAGAACCGGTCCCAGGGCCGAGCGCCAAGCATAAGTGGCTAACCGTGAGCGTGGTCGAAGACGTGGCCGCGGTCTTCGACGAGGCAGAGCGTCGAGACGAGAAGCACCAACGCACCTGGGTCGCGCTTGTCGACGGAAACGACCACCAAATCGACCGCATCGAGACCGAAGGACGCCAACGCGAGCTCGATGTCACAATCTTGATCGATCTGATCCATGTGCTTGAGTACTTGTGGACGGCTGCCTGCTGCTTTTTCGACCAGGGTAATCCCACAGCTGAGGTTTGGGTGCGTGACAGGGTACTTGGGATCCTCAACGGAGGTGCACGTGACGTGGCTGCTGGGATTCGCCGTCGAGCCAGCAGTGAACGACTCAAGACCTCGGACCGTAAAGGCGCCGATGACTGCGCTAGCTATCTGATCAACAAGGCCGCCTACCTCGACTACCCGAGGGCACTCACCCAGGGCTGGCCGATCGCTACCTGAATCATCGAAGGCGCGTGCCGTCACATCGTAAAGGACAGAATGGACTTGACGGATGCCAGATGGAGCCTCGATGGTGCGGAAGCTGTCCTCAAGTTGCGCGCACTTCGCAGCAACGACGATTTCGATTCTTACTGGCGTTTCCAGCTTTCACGCGAGCATGAGCGAGTCCATCGATATCGCTACGCCAACGGCGCAATCCCACAGGCTGCATGACGTCCCTTGAGGAGAGCTGCACCCATCTCGTTTATCGCATCTCTTGACGCAGTGCGCGGCCCGGTTGGAGGCCCGGCCGCTTTTCCCCTCACAAAACAATTGATCAATGCATAGGTGCAGCTCTTACACTCATCGCTGTACACAAAAATAGAGAACGTCGCGGAAGGTCAAGTCCTCGCCACGCCAAGCAGACTCTTCGTTATTCGAACTCACCCGCTGATCCGACTAGACGCTCTCTCGCGAGAGGACCCCTAACACTGGTGATCCTACCACTGACTTTAATCGCCGAATCTTACGTTGAGGGTATTGGACTCCCCCGGCTACTCGACGGCCAAAGAGTGTCGTATCCGATGGTGTTTCGATTAGGGGGTTGCGCCACAGTCTGTCTTCGGCGCTCGTTGAGGGCAGCCGGGGCACAAATCCTTGGAGCCAGCCCTACTATTCCGCCACACTAACAGAACCATGTTCTGCTCTGCAGGATGTTGGAAGCTTTTCGGAGCGGCAACTACTGCAGCCACGTGCGTCAGGTCGTTACTGGGTATCTTGGCACACGGAGGTTAAGTACTTCGGAAGTTGAAATCCGCCGACAGAGACATCGACGTGTCGGTAGAATTAGACACAACAACAGATAGATCTACCGACTATTGACATGACCTGTTGGACCATCAACCAACCTCAACGAGGGTCCCGATCCTACGGCATTGGAGACTCTGTTCGTGTCACAGAAAATGTCACGGAATCCTGAACAACCATAGATGTTCTCGACAACTACTGAACACTATACCCGCTCTGAGCTGCGCTGATGCAAACTCACGACCTTTGTTTCAGAGCTCAAGGGCCAACTTCGGACTGGATGTCTTAATTGACCGAAATGTGCGCTTCTTGTGTCCAACTGACTAGGTCTTCGGTGGATCCAACACCCCAGCCAATCGATCAACGGCACCCCGGAGAGCTTCGTGTCCCAGATGTGCATAGACCTCATCGGTGATCCGGGTTGAGCTATGGCCGAGCACTCGAGATACCTCAGGTAGTGGGGTTCCAGCCGCCAGCATCAAGGAGGCAGCAGCGTGACGTAACTCATGGACATGGCGTTTACCAAGACCTGCTCGTGCTGCAAAGGCCTGAAAGGCATGCGAGGTGTTGTCTGGGTCAAGGGGACGACCAAAGTGGGAGGTGAACAGATACTCGCTCGCTGGGCTAAAGCCCAACTCTGTCAGCTTCTCATGTTCTTTGCGTTGGATTAGTCGATGCTCTTGGAGTGCGCTAACGAGAAAGGCAGGAAGGGGTACGGTCCGGGTAGAGCGCGCGGTCTTGGTCGGTCCCTCGATCACCTTGGCACCGGATTTCACTCTCGCACGCGTGATGGTGAGCGTCTTTGCTACCAGATCAAGATCGCTCCATCGAAGAGCCAGTGCCTCACCACGGCGAAGACCCAAAGAGAGAAGTAGGAGCCAGAGGACACCGAGTCGGTCGTCCTTGGCGGCACTGAGGAGTCGTCTGGCTTCCTCAACACTGAGAGCCTCTGGCTCTCGTCGCTCTAACTTGATCGGCCTCGCATGATCACAGGGGTTCGCCGGGATCAATCGCCAACCAACGGCTGCCTTGCAGGCTTGGGAGAGCACGACTCGTATGAGACGACGTGAACGAGGTGACAGACCAGATTCAGCGAGTTGATCCACGAAGCGATCGACCATCGCCGGGGTGAGGCGTTCGATCCGGAGAGGGCCCAACCTCTTGGTGATATGCCTGGTGGCCCATTCGTACTGAACCAACGTCGAGCCAGCGATATCTCCTTCATGGGTTGTAAGCCAACGGGTGAGCAACATGTCAATGGTCGTTGTTGCGTTCTCGGTGACACCGGCATCTCGGATACCACGAAACTTCGCCAGCGCAGCTTCTGCCTCTGCCTTGGTGCGACATCGCTTCGATCGGGTGATGACTTTACCGTCGGGTCCGGTCCACTTCAAGAGGGCACGCCATTGGTCGCCATAGCGATAGATGCTGCCTTGGCCAAGCGTTCTTCGACCTCGCATTCTTTCACCCCAGCCGGTTGCCTATCCGGTTGCCTATGGGGTCATGGACGCGGCCTGGGGTGACTTACCCCAAAATGCATAATCCCAGGTCATATGCACTGTGTTGGACTCAATGAGACCCTATAAACCCTACTTTGC
>JAKAQL010000010.1 GCA_021822605.1 Actinomycetes bacterium | reverse complement strand
CCAAAAATGGCTATTCCAACACCCCACCCCCAGGAGTGTGTCCACTGACCGACCACGACGGCGATAACGAGCGAGAGTACCATCGTCCCAAAGGACTCAATCATTTTAGCAATTGCCTCGCTAAAACTCGCTACCATACCTCGGGCCACTGACGGGCTGTCCACGATCGAACCTCTTCCGAACCAAACCTAAGTCACTTTACCAGCTATGGGCCAACCAACTGTCATCCTGGCCGGAACCAAAACAACTCACCGCCTCACTCCGGCATTCCTCCGACGAATCACCTGCAAGGCTCTACCGCTCCGCGAATGCGTCCCCTTCAAATCAGGGTGGAACAACGTATAGAGTAGCACTCCAACCGCCGCAACAGCAATCGGAAGTTCAAATCCGAAACCGCTTACATAGGTCGGGATCAGGGCAAAGGCTGCCAAGATGGCTGTCCAGGCCCAGAGAATAGCCACCGACCGGCGTGGGCCGTGACCCATCTCCATCAAACGGTGGTGTAGGTGCTTCTTATCTGGCGTGGCGAAGCTCACCCGATGAGCAGTACGACGAAGCACCGAAAAGACCAAATCCGCCATTGGAACACCGAGTATTACAAAAGGAATGACGAGCGGGGCAAAGAAGAAGAATGTCTGATCGGAGACATTGGCAGTCCGACCCCCCACAACTGAGGTGCTCGCCGCCAAGAGGAGTCCAAGGAGCATGGCGCCGGTATCACCCATGAAAATCTTTGCGGGATTCCAGTTGTGGGGCAAAAACCCAACGCAGATTCCTAGAATCGCGAACGCGATGAGCGGCCCGATCGAGGAGTTGGGCAACTGCCCCAGGGCTTCGAGTCTCAGCGAGTAGAGACCGAAGGCTAACGAGGCGATCGCAACGATCCCGGATGCGAGCCCGTCAAGGCCGTCAATAAGGTTGATCGCGTTTTCCATTGCGATGACCCAGATCGCAGTTAACAATGGAGTGAGTGAGTTCGAAAGGACCACGATTCCAGCGAAGGGAACCTTGAACCAGAACATCGTCACGCCGAAGATCCAGAGCAAGGAGGCCGACAGCACCTGCCCGGCAACCTTTGCGGGGGCTGAAAGGTTCCACACATCGTCAACGATGCCGATCGCCGTAATGGCGATAGCCGCGAGAAGCACCCCCAT
This sequence comes from Actinomycetes bacterium, assembly GCA_021822605.1. Lineage (GTDB taxonomy): Bacteria > Actinomycetota > Acidimicrobiia > Acidimicrobiales > Acidimicrobiaceae > Ferrimicrobium. The sequence continues at coordinate 57,534 of JAKAQL010000010.1, read as the reverse complement.
CGGTTCAGAGGAGTCGGTGAAGACCGGACGAAACGCATGGAGCAGGCTACCAACTCCCATTGCTGCCCCAAATCCTACCAACATGCCAATGCCCCCAAGGGTAGGCGTAGGTTTGAGATGTGCCATGCGACCACCCGGTTGCACCACTTGACCCGTCCTGAATGCAACCCGTCGAACAATCGGCACCACTAAGAACGTAACGACGGCTGCGACAAACGTTACCAGGACGTATTGCACATTACCTCTCGAGAGGCGGAGGGAAGGCCTGGCAAAGCTCAGCTACCTCTTGACGGACCTCCTGAGGAGTCTGATCGTCATCGGTGCGCAACACCCGCGAGATCAATGCGGCTACCGTCTTCATCTGATCAGCCCTCATGCCCGTCGTGGTCATGGCGGCGGTACCGAGACGTAGTCCGCTGGTGACGAAGGGCGAGCGAGGATCGAAGGGAATCTGATTTCGGTTACAGGTAATCCCCGCACGGTCCAGTCGATCTTGCGCCGTGCGCCCATCAAGATCGGCGTCGAAATCGCGAAGATCCACCAATAGCAGGTGGACGTCCGTGCCTCCCGAGACGATACGAAATCCCTCTGCACTCAACGCATCAGCGAATGCGCGAGCGTTTTCAACGACACGCTCGGCATACTCACGAAAAGATGGATCGAACGCCTCCGCGAATGCGACCGCCTTTGCGGCTATCGCATGCTCAAGCGGCCCACCCTGAAGCCCCGGAAAGACCGCCTTGTCGAGACTCTTGCCAAGATCCTCATGCGCGACGATCGCAGCGCCTCTCGGACCACGCAGCGTCTTGTGGGTGGTAAAGGTGACAACATCAGCGCCCCGCCCCCCTGATCGGGTGAAAAGCGGGTTCGGATAGACACCCCCTGCGATCAGCCCTGCAACGTGGGCAGCATCAAAAAGAACAAGTGCGCCGATCTCATCGGCGATCTCCCGAATTGGATCAATCTCAATAATCCTTGAATAGGCGGTCGCTCCGACCACGATCAACTTCGGTCGTCGCTCAAGGGCGAGCTGGCGCATCTGGTCAAGGTCCAACCACTCTCGATTTGGATCTGATTCGCGCACACCATAGGCCGTGAAGTCATATATTTGTCCCGAGAAATTGACTGGCGAACCATGCGTAAGATGTCCACCTTGGTCGAGCCTCATAGCCAGGACTCGATCCCTCGGCGCAAGCAGCGCCAAATACGCTGCGGCATTCGCGTTCGCACCAGCGTGCGGCTGGACGTTTGCATAGGGTGCGCCGAAGAGCTGTTTGCAACGTTCGCGAGCGAGGTCCTCGACCTGGTCCACAATCTGGTTGCCCCCATAGTATCGACGACCTGGATAGCCCTCCGCATACTTGTTGGTTAACACGCTCCCCGTAGCCTCCATGACCGCTCGGGAGGTAAAGTTCTCAGAAGCGATCAGCTGGAGCGTTGTTCGCTGGCGCTCTTCCTCCTCGGCGAGAAGTCGTGCCACCTCAGGATCTTGGCTCCGGAGCAACTCGGTAGAACTCAACAGGGAACCCCCTTTCGAATCATCGGCCCGCTACTTCACGGAGTCGATACCACTGAGTGTAGAGGGAGCTGGCCTCGAAAGCTTACAAGGTTCTCCTTGGGAGCGCCGAGGCTAGCTCATGGAGCAGCCCGCAGTCCTGGAAGGCGCTTGGCTATTACGTCGTAGGCTAGCGCTCCCTGTCGTACAACCGTTGGAGGCTGACGGGTCATGTCGATGACGGTCGATCCCGTCGATCCGACGGTACCATAGTCGATCGCCAAGGTAAGGTACGAAAAGTGGGCCCCACTGCACAACGACTCGATCACCTCCTCCACTCTGGTTGCGGTGGCGATTCCATGCCGATTCGCCGACGAGGCGGCCAGTGGTAGATCGCGACAAAGTGCACGAAGCCAAGGTACCGCAGGAACCCGTAGCGCTGCCGTCCCAAGCACTGGATTCACAGATCTACCAAGTGGATCCTCGATGTCGACGATGACCGAGAGGGGTCCCGGCCAAAGATCAGCGATCCTCAACAATGGTTGACGCATCGGCGGTGTGGCCAAGCGCTCCGCCATAGCAACGCTATCGATCAATACCGGTGGAGGTGTCGCGCTCGTCCGCCCCTTGATGTGAGCGATGTGAGCTACCGCCAGAGGGTTGCGAGCGTCGGCGAGGAGACCGAAGACGGTATCGGTTGGAGCGATAACACACCGTCCATCGCGCAACTCTGATCGTGCCCACTCGATAGCGGCGGCTTCGTCGCGTTCCCAAACGTGGCCCGTCCGTAGATCATAGACCACCATCGACAACGGCTCGCTCATCACCGTCGAGCCACCACAAATCGGTCCCTGCCAGTTAAGTCCTGTCGAATGATGGCGGCCCCAAAGGAGGCGCTCCGGGCAATATCAACAACATCAGGTCCCTGCTCAGCACCGATTTCAACGATAACCGCGCCACGCTCGCCGTCAAGGTGACGAACTGCCCGTTCAAAAATTACTTGATAACACTCAAGACCAGATGGTCCCGCCACTAGCGCCTCTCGTGGCTCCCAGTCACGAACACCTGTCTCCAGTTCTAGCCATTCGTCGTCGGAGACATAGGGTGGGTTCGAACAGATAATAGCGAAACGCTCATGGGGTTCTACCGCCTCCCACCAGTGCCCGCGGCGGAGTTCTACCCTCTGGTCAAGCCCCAACTGGTCAATATTCTCTGCCGCCAATGCCAAGGCATCCTGAGAGGAGTCCGTTGCAACGACATAGAGAGATGGAACCTCGCTAGCAAGGGAGGCTGCAATAGCTCCGGTCCCAGTTCCAAACTCCAAAACTCTTGCCGATCCCGCATCAGCTATCTCCGAGACGACGAGGTCGACAAGGAGTTCTGTCTCTGGGCGTGGGATCAGCGCCCTACGGTCCACCTGCAGGTCGAGCCACCGGAATTGCCAAGTACCCAACACATATTGAAGCGGTTCTCCCTGGTGCAAGCGCTGACGATAGCAGGCAACCACCGAATCCTCGGAGTCACCAGTACGTGCCGCCTCCTTCTTGGCTGCTTGCTCCAACCATCGCTCCTGCACTCGAGCGTGGGAACTGCCGGAGAACGCAGAGACGGGGTCAGCCTCGTGTGGACGATCAGCGACCATCGTCCTGATCGAGCAGCTGAGTAGCTCGTTCATCTTGAATCAACGCATCAGAGATTTCAAGAAGGTCACCCATCAGAATTTGATCCAGTCGATACAGGGTCAATTTGATCCGATGGTCAGTTACCCGATTCTCCTTGAAGTTGTAGGTGCGAATCTTCTCGGAGCGTCCACCACCACCAACCTGAGACTTCCTTGTGCGGGAGAGCTCCTCATTGACCCGGTCCTGCTCGGCTTTGAGTAGTCGTGCCCGCAACACCTGCAGCGCCTTGGCACGGTTCTGTATTTGACTCTTCTCATCCTGCATCGCGACAACAATTCCGGTTGGGATATGGGTAATTCTGACTGCTGAGTCGGTGGTGTTCACAGACTGTCCGCCAGGGCCTGTAGATCGGTAGACATCGATCCGGAGATCACTTGGATCGATCTGGACCTCAACCTCATCAGCCTCAGACAACACCGTTACTGTTGCCGAGGAGGTATGCACCCTCCCTTGCGTCTCGGTAACTGGGACTCGCTGGACCCGATGGGGACCGGCTTCATGCTTCAAACGACGCCAGGCGTCATCCCCTTTGACCAAGAGCGACGCGAAATTATAACCACCAAGCTCAGATGGATCGGCGGCCAGCATCTCAACCCGCCATCCCATCTTGTCTCCAAATCGCTGGTACATCTCCGTCAGATCCTTTGCGAAAAGGTTAGCCTCCTCCCCGCCTTCGGCGCCGCGAATCTCAAGGATAACGTTACGGCCATCGTTGGGGTCCTGTGGCAAAAGAAGGATCTCAAGCTCCTCTGATTTCTTGGAAAGAGCCGACTCGAGCGCTGCTATCTCGTCTCCCCAAAGAGACCGCTCCTCAGGAGGAGCAGCCTGATAGAGCTCTGAGGCTGCCGCCAGATCATCCCGAAGTTTGTCAATCTCGTGCAAGGTTGCGACAATCGCCTCAAGCGCTTTGTGGCGCCGCGCGACCTCACGAGCTCGGTGCTGATCCTGAAACAGCTTCGGGTCAGACATCTCCTCGATACTGCGCTGGTACTCGAGCTCAAACTTTTCCAGACGCCTATCAGCCACCGGTAAGCTCCTTGACCTCAATCGAATAGGGTATCCCTACCAGCCTAGCCAGCTCCTCGAACGCCTTCACTGGTTCCGCGTCAAGAACGTAAGTGATCTGGATCGCCTGACTAACCAACTGCCAGAAGACAGCCGCCTCGGCAACGATCCACAGGTCGATCGCGCTGCCGAAACCATAGAAGGTATGACCCTCTCTTGCATACGCACGTGACCTTGCTTGCCCAACCTTACCGAACTCCATCGGCACTACCTCAGGATGGTCAACTCGAAAACGTGAACGCAGCAAACGACCCACCGCGATTCGGGAAAAATCAAAACGACCCTCGCGATGCTCACGCGAGGCCAGTAGCGTCACAAGAACGTCACGCGCAAACGACTCAATCATCTCGGGAGGCATCGCCGTTTCCTTGACCATCGCCTGGTCTCGTGGGTCAACACCCGCGACCAGCGACTCGTCAACCACTCCAAGCACAGGAATACCGAGATACTCCGCGAAAACCGAGCCGCGATACCAGACAAACTCCGGTCGGGCCACGCTCCCAAAAACTCGATCTACCGAGGCTTTGAACCAAGGAGGAAGTAGTTCGGTGACCACTGCAGCCGGCGGAGGGGAGATTCGCAATCTCTGCACCTGACTCCGATCGGCTGTGAGCACCTCGACACCGGGCACCGCAGTCGCGAACACCGAATTAAAGTCCTCAACGGTCACCAAACGTTGGTCGTTGCGGCTGCTAGCATGAGACGGAAGGACAACCTTACAGGGCAAATCCGCGAACCGGCGACGACAAATCATCACCTGACCAAGGATCGCCTCCACGGAGGGCAAGAGCGACCCAACGGCTGGCACTGGCCAGGTGATCACTGCATCAGACGTGACACCAACCTGCCAGCCATCTCTTAGCTCATGCACCTCACGCACTGGGCCGAAGAGATCCCGGAAGGGTGCGCTGGGCCACAATCCTCGTACATCCAAGGTTTGAGCCTCGAGCTATTGTGCTCGATTCTTGGATCGATCACCATATCGGCGCTGAAAGCGCTCAACGCGGCCTCCGGTATCCACCAACTTCTGACGGCCAGTGTAAAATGGGTGGCACTCGTTACACAACTCGATGTGGAGATCAGCCTTGGTTGAACGAGTTACAAAGGTGTTACCGCAGGAACAGTGCACCGTCGCAACCACGTACTCTGGATGAATATCCTTCTTCATACTTCTCTCTTCTCTATCCTATCCTTCTCTTGGTGCCCGCAGAAAACGAACACCTCTCCATTCGGACCACAACAGCTATCGAGCCCGGCATCCTCACGGCCGGGAGTGAACCGACCAAGCTTGTGTCTCTCGCAACGCGACCTCCGACATGCCAAACCAACTACCCGAAATCCGAGGCATCAGTTAAGCTTGGCAGCCACCGAGAACCTCAATACTCTCCAAGATCCCAGCACAGCGAGCACAAGACTGCTCCAAACTCCGCGATCCAGCATAGCGCGCCATACACGGCTAGCCCGTTATCGTAAGGCTCCCCTATTGCATCCCCGAACTTCGAGCTATCTCCGCTAAGAATTCGCTGTTCGAACGGGTGCTGCGAACCTTGTCGAGCAACAACTCAAGTCCTGCGGCGGCTGTGCCGTCCTGGGTAATAGCATTCAAGACCCTGCGCAGCTTCCAGATCTGGTTGAGGTGATCGCGCGAGAAGAGCAACTCTTCGTGACGCGTTGAAGATCCGTTGACATCAACCGCAGGATAGAGTCGGCGCTCTGAAAGCCTACGGTCGAGTTTCAACTCCATGTTGCCAGTTCCCTTCACCTCTTCAAAGATCACCTCATCCATTTTGGAGCCATTCTCCACGAGAGCGGTAGCGAGGATAGTGAGCGACCCCCCCTCTTCAATGTTGCGTGCCGCACCGAAGAACTTCTTTGGAGGATAAAGTGCCCCAGAGTCGATACCACCCGACATAATTCTTCCACTAGCAGGTTGGGCCAGGTTGTAGGCACGGGCGAGGCGAGTAATGCCATCAAGGATGACCACCACATCACGACCCATCTCCACCATGCGCTTCGCGCGTTCGATCGTGAGTTCAGCTACCTGCGTGTGCTCCTCTGCAGGACGATCAAAAGTCGAGGCGATCACCTCGCCCTTCACCGAACGACGAAAATCGGTGACCTCTTCAGGGCGCTCATCCACGAGAAGGACAATGAGTGCAACATCCGGATTGTTTCGTTCGATTGCATTCGCAATCTCTTTCATGATGGTGGTCTTGCCAGCCTTGGGAGGCGATACGATCAACCCACGCTGTCCCTTACCAATCGGTGCGATGAGATCAATGATTCTTGGCGTGATATTCGTTGGGTCAGCACTTGTCTCTAGCGTGAGACGTTCGTTCGGGAACAATGGCGTGAGATCTTCGAAACGGCGGCGTGCCTTTGCCGTCTCTGGGTCGAGACCGGTAACGGTGTCGACCCTCGATAGCGCCGGATATTTCTCCGTCGACCCGGCAGGTCGGGCTCCACCGACGACGATGTCTCCGCGGCGTAGACTCATTCTGCGTGCCAACGCTGCAGGGACATATACATCCTCTTTAGACGACAGATACCCTTTTGTTCGGAGAAAGCCATAGCCATCATCGCGTAGATCGAGCACGCCAGAGACGGTAACAAGCTCTATCGTTTGTTGATTCTCCGATCTTTCGGCATTCTCTGGGCGATCTGTTCTGTCTTTTCCTCGCCTGTTGCGCCGCGAACGACGCGAAGTTCCGTCCTCTCCGCGAGCCGAAGAAGGAGCCTGGGGTTCATCTACTTGCGGTACATTCGTACGCTCTGTGGGATTGACCGTAATGGGTGGAATCAGGGTCGCAAGTCCACCGCGGGTACCCTCACCGCGTTTTGACTCGCCAGTCCCGTTGAGAGCTCGACCATCGTCGTTGCCCCTCACTTGCGTTGCCTCACGGTGGTGGGCACTACCGGGCGCGGATCCATTGGTATTCGATCCCGCGGTGCCGGAACCATTGGTATTCGATCCCGCCGTGCCGGAACCATTAGTGTTGGGGCGCTCTTGCTCCTGACCAAGCGACCCAACGCTAGGTCGCTCAGTTGCCGTCCTACGCTCTCCATCGCCTGACCCGCGACTCTCGATCATCGAGATCAGGTCTGCCTTCCTCAACCGGCTAGAGACTTTCAGATCAAGCTGACGAGCTAGGCCTATCAGCGCTTCTTTGTCAAGTGACTCAAGCGTACCAGACGATACGTCCATAGTTTTTTCCCTTCTTTGCCAAGCAATTTGGCGAATTGAGCAACGCGGCGCCCATCAAATCATGATCCTCAAAATCACAGACCAATCGCCTCTGCCACTTCTTTCATTGACGTACCCACTACCTTTGGGACCTGCACCTGGGATACCGCAGTATCTGGATCCTTTAACCCATTTCCGGTCAGCACACAGACAATTGATGAACCAGGAGAAACCGGGGTTTTGAGAAGTCCAGCAACTGACGCTGCTGAGGCTGGTTCACAGAATACTGCCTCTTCTCTCGCTAACAGTATATAGGCTTGCAGAATCTCCTCGTCGCTCACAGCTGTAATTGCTCCCCCTGACTCATCACGCGCAGCTAATGCGAGAGACCAGCTCGCCGGGTTGCCAATTCGGATGGCAGTCGCAACCGTCTCAGGTTGTGGCACGACCGCACCAGTGACAATGGGCGCAGCACCAGCCGCTTGCACGCCATACATTTTTGGCAGTTGTTGCGCGAAACCTGCCTCGTAGTACTCGCGATAGCCAAGCCAATAAGCACTGATGTTGCCAGCATTGCCGACTGGGATGAACTGGGCATCAGGGGCAAACCCAAGCTCGTCAATCACCTCGAAGGCTCCCGTTTTCTGTCCTTGAAGACGATAGGGGTTAATAGAGTTGACGATGGTCAACGGATATGATTCTGCGAGGGTGCGAACAAGGTGAAGACCCTCGTCAAAATTACCATCGATCTGTATGACCCGCGCTCCATACACAAGCGCCTGCGCGAGCTTGCCAAGCGCGATATGTCCCGATGGTATGAGCACCACCGCATCGATCCCAGCAGCGGCCGCATAGGCAGCCGCACTCGCCGAAGTATTCCCTGTGGACGCGCAGATAATGGTACGACTCCCCTGTGCTACCGCCTGCGAAACAGCCATGGTCATGCCACGATCCTTGAAGGACCCAGTCGGATTCGACCCCTCCAGTTTGAGATATACATCCGCTCCAACTCGACTGGACAGTCGTGGCGCGTGGCGCAACGGAGTCCCTCCCTCGCCAAGGCTCACGATTGGCATCGCCGCATCGACTGGCAAAAAAGCGCGATATCGCTCGATTACTCCCGGCCACGTCTCTTTTCTCACTGCTTCACCTCTCACTCCAGGACGCGCAAAATCTGGTGTAAGCGCGCGATTACGTCAAGTCCTGCCAATCCAGCAATCGTCGCCTTCATGGCTGACAGCCTGGTTCGATGGGTGAGAAAGACCAAGTGTGCCAGTTCAGCGCCGAGCTCATCCTGTTCCATGCGGGCGATCGAGACACCATGCTGACCAAATACTTCGCTCACCTGCGCAAGGACCCCGGGGGCATCTACTACCTCCATGGAGAGCGCGAAGACCGCTTCAACGGTAGAGTCGTCGACAAAATGAGTGCCCTCCGTTACCCGCATAGGTGCCCTCGTCGAATTACGCAGGTTTTTGACCGCATCAATGACATCAGCCAAAACCGCCGATGCCGTTGGCAGGCCGCCCGCGCCAGGACCAGAGAACATGAGCTGGCCAACCGCCGACCCCTCCACAAAGACGGCGTTAAATGAGCCACGGACGCTTGCGAGTGGATGTGTCGACATTACAATTGCTGGAAACACTTCTACGCGAATCGGAGCGTCAGGGATATCGGCGTCCCGCTCTGCCTGCGCAAGCAGTTTGATGACCCCTCCGCTTCGCGCTGCAAAATCAACATCTGATGGAGTGACTCCCCATATCCCATCCACCTTCACATCCTCCACGTCAACGTGGCTTCCGAAAGCAATGCTGGCAATGATAGCGAGCTTGGAGGCCGCGTCCCTGCCAGACAGATCTCCTGAAGGATCTGCCTCAGCATAACCCAGCTGTTGGGCCTCCCCGAGCGCGACCTCTAGGCTGAGGTGTTCCTCCTGCATCTTGGTCAGAATGTAGTTGGTGGTTCCATTTACGATACCTACAATCCTTGAGAGCCGTTCTCCAAAGAGCGAGACACGCAAGGCCCGAATCAGCGGTATACCTCCAGCGACCGCTGCTTCAAAGAAAATGTCTCGATTTGCCGCCTCAGCGGCGAGTTCAAGCTCAGGAAAGTGGGTACTGAGGATCTCTTTGTTGGCAGTCACCACCGATTTCTCCGCTCTCAGCGCGGCTCGAATTGCCGCAAGCGCGAACTCACCCGGCCCGAGAAGCTCTACGACTAGCCCAATCTCAGCATCGTCGATCACATCCGACAGCTGGGTTGTCAGCAAGCTCGCTGGGATCGGCCAACTTCGTTCCTTTTCTGGATCACGAACCAGAATTCTTCCGAGTTCAAGCGGCTCGCCCAACAGGTATGCGAGACGTTCTCCCTCCTGGTCAAGCAACGAGACGAGTGCACTGCCCACCGTTCCGCAACCCAAAAGACCAATTTTCATAGACCCAGCTCCAAATGGAAGAGATCATCGATCGATTCTCTTCGAACCATCAATCGCGCTTGCCCCCGCCGAACTCCAACAACGGCCGGACGAGGAAGCTTGTTATAGTTCGACCCCATCGCCCACCCATAGGCGCCTGTGACCGGAGTCATGACGAGTTCACCAACACGCAAATCCGAAGGTAAGCAAGCTTCGCGAACGAGCACATCACCTGATTCGCAGTGTTTACCGACAAGGGCTACCTTGGTATCATGCACGTCAAACAGTCGCGACGGCACATATGCCTCGTAACCACTCCCGTAGAGGACGGGGCGAGGATTGTCGCTCATGCCTCCGTCGACCGCCACATACGTGCGCACGCCCGGTATCTCCTTGATGACTCCAACGGTGTAGATGGTAACCGCAGCCGTGGCAGCAATTGCACGTCCTGGCTCGACAAAGGTTCGTTCCTCAGCAAGGCCGTGTGACGCAAGTGTCTGACGAAGCCAACTCATCCAATCCCCAAGCGAGGGTACGCGCTCATCACGCAGATACGCGACCCCAAACCCACCGCCAACGCAGAGCTCCGCTAGATCGTTATCCTGTACGAGTTGGGCCATGATCGCAATCGCCTCGCGAAAGGATTCCAATGCGAAGACCTGCGACCCGATGTGGCAATGCAGGCCGGACAGAATGAGATGCGAACTCGCCTCCACCCTCGCAATCGCCCGCTCGGCATCTCCATTGGCGAGATTGAAGCCAAACTTGGAGTCCTGCTGCCCTGTGCGTACATACGCATGGGTGTGAGCCTCGATGCCCGGGGTGACCCGAACCCATACCTGAATCACATCATCAACAATACGCTCGAGCCGATCGAGCTCATCAAATGAATCTACGACTACCCTGCCGACCTTATTCTCGATAGCACTTCTCAACTCCTCAATCGACTTGTTGTTGCCATGCAACACCATACGTGCGGGTTCGATACCACCGAGCAAGCCTGCCTGCATCTCTCCGAGAGAAGCCGCATCCCACCACAACCCTTCTTCGCTGACGATCTTCGCCATGGCAATCGTCGGGAACGCCTTGGAAGCGTAGATGACCTGTCCTCGACCGAAGCCATTGACGGCCTCCTTCATCCGGCTTCGTAGGTGTTCCTCATCATAGATAAACAGCGGAGTCCCAAAACGCCTGACGAGCTCACTGACAGCGAGGCCACCAACAGAGAGCTCGCCAACATGATCGACTACGGCAGTGAGTGGAGCGAGATGTTCAGGCAGGGCCCCTAGATCGGCCAACTCACATCTCCTCAGGGGGCGTGACCCCGAGCAGATCAAGGGCTACGCCTAGTGCAAGTTGTGCCGCCCTTGCCAGCGTCAACCTTGCATCGCGCACAGATGGCTCAGCGGTGATCACTGGACAGTCATGATAAAACCCGTGAAAGTCGGAGGCCATCTGCATCAACCATCCAACAATTTTGTGAGGCGCCCGCTCCTCTACGGCGCGCACGATCACCGATTCCAACCGCAAGAGGTCCTTCATCAGTGCCAACTCTCGTGGATGGTTGAGACCCGCCAGCGCGTCGGATGAACCCACTTCGACACGTATCTGGCGACTCGCTACATTGCGGAGCAATGCTGCGATGCGAGCGTAGGCGTATTGAACGTAGTAGACCGGGTTCTCCATGGATTGTGCCTTCGCCTGTACTAGGTCGATCTGAGAAGCGCGATCGATCGAACTGGACAATATCAGGAGGCGGGTTGCGTCACGGCCCAACTCCTGAATCAACCAGTCGAGTGGAATCGCAGTTCCTGCCCGCTTGGAGAACTTCACCGCTTGACCCTGTTCAAGTAGGGAGACCATTTGACCAAGCTTGATCTCTAGTCGATGCTCGTCGATACCCAGAGCTCGAATCGCAGCCATCATGGAGGCTACCTGACCATGGTGATCTGCCCCTAACACATCGATCACCAGTGAAAACGACCGGATAACAAGTTTGTTGTAGTGATAGGCGATATCTCCGGCAAGGTACGTGAAGTCACCGTTGGACTTGCGCATCACGCGGTCGCGACTATCACCAAACCGTTCAGAGGCAAACCAGAGGGCGCCGTCGCGCTGATAGGTCGCTCCTGTTGCATCCAGTCTGGCCACCACCAAGGCGACATCACCCGACTCCTCGATCGAAGCCTGCGAAAACCAGCTATCCATCTCAATGCCGAGCGATACAAGCGTCGCGCGAATCAACTCCAAGATGATCGGTACCGCCCAGCTGCCGGCCTCAACGACATCGTCTGAGCCATGATAACGAAGCGCGAGATCGGAGATGTACTCGCCCCTGTAGCCACCCTCGGGGACCTCAGCTCCGCTGCGGACCGCGATAATGGAGGCGCCAAGCTGTCGAATCTGTCCCCCAGTATCATTCACGTAATACTCGCGGGTTACCCGGTAGTTCACGAATTCGAGCAGTCGACTCAGCGCATCGCCATAGGTCGCAAGCCAACCGTTGCCAACATGCAAAGGGCCAGTCGGATTTGCTGACACAAACTCGACCTGCACGGTAGCGCCGTGACCGATATCAGGACGAAAATACTCCACCCCTCGGTCAAGGAGTGTCACTAGTTCGCGTGCCAGCGCGTCAGGCGCGATCCAAAAGTTCAAGAAGCCAGGGCCAGCAATGGTGACTCTGTCAACCATTGCATCAGCGCGTAGTCCCTCCGCAAGTTGCTCAGCGATCACGCGTGGCGGTGCCCCCAGTTCCTTTGCGAGCACCATCGCTGCATTGGTGGCGTAGTCACCATGATCAGCGATCGATGGCTCTTCAACCACAACTGCTTGCAACGGCGTCGGATTAGCCCGTAACGCCGCAAAAACATCCTGGGCAGTGGTGTGCACCAACGTCAACAGCCGGTCTGCGATCGCCACTGTCTACTCCTTCACTTGTCGAATACAGTTATCGCTTGGAAACGAAGAGCTTTGAGCAAAGCATATCAGCGTCACCGGCTGAGACGATGCACTCGGCGCCCCAGACAACGCTAGACTCAGCTTCGACCGATTGAGCCCCCGTAGCTCAGGGGATAGAGCACCGGCCTCCGGAGCCGGGTGCGTAGGTTCGAATCCTACCGGGGGCGCCCAGGTGTAGCACGGCTCCCCTAGGTCCAGTAAATTGACCTGCTGCGCTCGATCAGCTATTAGCAGGCAGCCACACACCACCGAAGCCGGACGACAAGAGTGCAACTGCCCACATCGCGCGGACCCAAGAAATCCATCACTCACCACCGGGACTATTCACCGGGACTTCCGGCGTTAGAGTCATGAGAAGTGTGTAGGTACAACTAGTCTTTGGAGAGCTGCCCGAGGCTGATTGCGTCTGAGGCGGGTGAAGCTCGACAAGCGACGTACTACATGAGTGATTCACCGGAGGTGAGATGACCGTAGCCATCGAGGTGCGCAACTTACGCAAAACGTTTAAAGGAGGAGTTACCGCACTAGACGATGTAAGTTTCCAGGTGGAGACGGGCACCGTTTTCGGTCTCCTCGGCCCCAACGGCGCAGGGAAGACGACAATTGTAAGGATTCTCACCACCATCATCGCTCCAGACACTGGCGTGGCGACCATCATGGGCGTCGACGTTACCAAATCTCCCCAACAGGTGCGAGAACACCTCGGCCTCGCGGGTCAGGCCGCGGCAGTTGATGAACGGCTGACAGGCGAGGAGAACCTCTTTATGATCGGCCGACTCAACCACCTTCCCAAGCAGGTATCACGGGACCGCACTGCTGAACTCCTACATGATTTTGGCCTCGACTACGCATCGAAACGGGTGCTCAGCACCTACTCAGGAGGCATGCGACGGAGGCTTGACCTTGCCGCGGCACTCGTAGCTCGCCCTCCTGTGCTGTTCTTGGATGAGCCCACCACCGGCCTCGATCCGAAGAGTCGCAACGACCTCTGGGAGATCATCGAGAAACTCCTGATCGATGGGACGACGGTGCTGCTCACCACGCAATATCTCGAGGAGGCGGACCGTCTTGCCTCTAGAATCGCTGTCGTCGACCATGGCCTGGTCATCGCGGAGGGTACTCCCGACGAACTCAAGGCAAATTTTGGCGCGACGGTGCTAGAGCTGTCCTTCAAAGACGAACAAGTCGCTAGTAAAGCAAAGACTGCGGTCGTGGCGCTAGCAGCAGCGGCCGTTCAACAGATCGAGGATCGGCTGGAGATCCCAGTAGCTGACGGGGCCGCGACTACAGCGCTTGTACTGGAGCGTCTCCTCGACGAGAAAATTAACCCAACTCGGATCAACCTGCGAGAACCGAGCTTGGATGACGTTTTTCTCGCACTCACCGACCAACCTGCCGCAACGGAAGGATAGCCCATGGCACTCGCTGAACTCACTGCCAACCCGCACCGCTCGCGTCTCTATTGGATGACGGCCGATGCCCTGACGATCACCAAACGCAACCTGCTGAACTACGTCCGCATACCCCAGTCACTGGTCTTCTCAACCATCCAACCCGTCATGTTCGTCCTCCTCTTCCGTTATGTTTTCGGGGGAGCCATCGGTTCGGAGACCTCCAAGCTCGGCTTGAGCTACGTCAATTACCTGATGCCCGGGATCTTTATTCAAACGATCGCCTTTGGTTCGGTGCAGACCGGCGTTGGCTTGGCTGAGGACCTGCAGAAAGGGATTATCGAACGCTTCCACGCGCTCCCGATGACACGCTCTGCGGTTCTCGCAGGCAGAACCATCGCCGACCTCATCCGCAACTTGGTAGTCATTGTCATCATGGTGATCGTCGGCTTCCTTGTCGGGTTCCGGATCGGAACCAACGTAGGAGAGTTCCTCGCGGGCATCGGGATCGCGCTGCTCTTTGCCTATGCGCTCTCCTGGTTCTTTGCCCTGATCGGGCTCGCTGCGCCCAACAGTGAAACCGCCCAGGTGATGGCCTTCCCCTTGCTTTTTCCGCTCACCTTCGCCTCCTCGGCCTTCGTGCCGGTAGAGACCATGCCCTCATGGCTGCGTGGCTTTGCGAATCACCAACCGTTGAGCGTGGCCGTGAACGCGGCGAGAAGCCTCATGGATGGGCCAGTAGCAGCACATGCAGCAGGATCCTCAACTGGCGACCTCACCCTCACTGCAATCATCTGGTGCGTCGGCCTCTTGATCATCATGATCCCATTGTCGGTCAACATCTACCGTAAGCGGGTGTAGCTCTCAGCTGCCCTTTCTCGCTGCCAACGCCGAACGCGCCACCTCGCGATCATCAAGATAGACAACCGCTGGCCCGACCCTCAGGCTCTGTTCATGTCCTCTCCCAACGATAAGCACAGTATCTCCCGGTTCCGCTTCGTTGATCGCGAGTTCAATCGCCCTTCGTCTATCGAGCTCGACCACAATCTGAGAGGTAGCGACGTCGAGGGTGCCAGCCAGCAGCTGCGCGACAATCTCGGCAGGCTCTTCATCTCCTGGATTATCCGCCGTCAAGATCGCGAGATCACTCGTCGCTGCCGCACGGCCAAGCTCTGGACGCTTAAGTCGGTCGCGTCGTCCTCGAGCTCCTGCGACCAGAATAACCTTGCCAGCCGATGACTGGAGTCTGACCGTCTCGATGAGAGAGCGAATTGCATCTGGGGTATGGGCATAGTCCACCACCACCTGAAAATCCTGACCCATCGCGATTGACTCAAACCGGCCAGCCACCGCATGACAATTCTCGATTCCCGTGTAAATATCATCCTGGTCTACCCCAAGGGCGAAACCCACTGCTGCTGCAGCAGCAGCATTGTAGGCATTGTGCGCACCAAGGATTGGAACAGTTAGCTGCGTTGTCTGCCCACGGTGTCGCAGGAGAAAACGGGTGCCGAGGGGCACCAACTCAATATTGGACACCACAAAATCATTCGTCGGCCCAGGGCCATACGTGACATGTTCGACAGCAACTTGACTGGCAAGACGAAGGCCCCACTCGGTATCCGTACCGATAACTGCTACATTGGTCAGCTCGGGCACAAACAATCGCGCCTTGGTGTAGTAGTACTGCTCCATCGTGCCGTGATAATCAAGATGCTCTGGAGACAGGTTGGTAAACACCGCCACCTCAAAACGCATCGAATCAATCCGATGCTGATCGATGCCGTGCGATGAGACCTCCATCACCACCGACTGAGTCCCATCATGTAGCATATCGGCCAACAAGCGGTGCAGGTCAGGAGCCTCGGGAGTGGTATAAATACTCGGCCGATTCAGTCCCGCAAACCTTGACTCGATAGTGCCGATCAGGCCGACGCTACGGTGCGTTCGATTGAGTACCGACTCGACAAGATACGAGGTGGTTGTCTTTCCATTCGTTCCAGTAATTCCGATGACCTCTAAGGACCGCGATGGATCTCCAAAGAAGTAACTCGCTACACGGCCGATCGCATGGCGCACCGAAGGAACGATCAACTGTGGGATCCTGACGTCCACTGGATGTGCGACCATCACCGCGACTGCACCAGCCTCGATGGCGTCCTCAATGAATACATGCCCGTCATAGCGGCTACCACGGGTTGCACAGAACAGTGACCCAGGCCGAACCGCGCGCGAATCAAGTGTCAAATCCGTCAGCGGCACCGACTCACCAATCAGCTCAGCCGAGGGTAACAAGCTTGCGAGCTCTGCTAATCCAGGCAATAAGATCGTCCCGCCGAAAAGCCATCACTCATGAGATGCTAGGCTAGCAGCCGCAACCGTCAACAGAATCCTGGGAGTCTATGCAAATCTCAGTCATTGTCCCCTGCTTCAACGCCCGCGACACCCTTGCCGACGCTCTCATCAGCGTAACCGGACAGACAGTCCAGCCCCTTGAGATCATCGTCGTCGATGACGGCTCAACAGACGGCTCGGCGGCACTTGCGCGGAGTCTCGTGCCGACCGCAACCATCATAGAGCAGACCAACCGAGGCGTTTCGGCGGCACGTAACGTTGGGATGGCCCATGCCAGCGGCGACTTTATCGCGTTCCTCGACGATGACGACCTATGGCATCCCACAAAGCTGGAGCGCCAGATCAGCGTCCTCAAACGCTATCCACAACTCGACCTCATCGCGACACGTTGGTCGCGTACAACTCCTAGTCCTCAACAAAACTTATCGATCCGTTGGTTGAGCTATCGAGACCTCGCCCTCATGAATCAATTCCAAACGTCAACTGTCCTTATCCGCAAGGAGCTGACGACTGCCGTAGGCGAATTCAACCCCGCTTTAGACTCAGTCGAAGACTGGGCATATTGGATCGCCTGTGCCAAGTTGGGCGCCCTAGCAGTCCTTGAGCAGGATCTTGTCCTCTATCGCGACTCACCTGGCGGCGTCTCAAAGGATCTCGGTCGCTTCTGGCTCGCTCTCCAACAGATGATAGGAGCCACTGCGGCCATGGCCCTCCTTGATCCAGCCGATCGGGAGCGGATTTTAGCATGGCACACCCAACGCATGTTCATCGCTGCACTGCTGAACCGTGACTTGTCGCTGCTACCCAAGATCGTCCTCGAGGCTGTGCGATCGTCGCCAGTCGCACAACTTCAAGCGGCCAGGACACTCACGATTCCTTTCCTTGAGGAACGGCTACACCGCCGAAAGGTGACCTGATAACCCCAAGAACAATCCCGACCGGGTTCAAACTAGCCTTCAGGCGATGACTTGGGCCTCCTCAACGGAGGTCCGAAGTGACGATACATTCCCACGCCGAAGAACAAGACAACGACTACCGCGAGCACAATCTCACTGCTCGTGCTCGCATCCTTGAGAACAGACGCATAGTTTGCTCCTGCAACATAGCCAAGCGCCGTATAGAGTCCAGCCCAACAGATGCCACCCAGCGCGTTGAAGAACAGAAACCGTCGATAGCGCATCTCCGCAATACCCGCCGCTCCGGGAATGAGCACTCGCAACACCGTCGTGAATCGACCAACAAACACACCGAGGCCACCACGGCGACGCAATAGATCGATAGCTTTGTCGAGTGATTCCGGCTTTAACAACCTTCGCGGGATCCTCTTGATGAGTCGCGGTCCGTATCGAGCACCAACCCAATAGCCCACCGAGTCCCCAATAATCGCGCCGGAGGCCGCTACGGCACCTACCAACCAGACCGGAAACCGGCCCTCTGCCGCCAGTACCCCACCCAACACGACTGCGGTCTCCCCGGGAAAAATAAAACCCAGAAAGATCGAAGCCTCCAAAGCCGGAAAGCCAAAAACCAAAACGAGCGCTAGCAACGAAGGAACGGATAATAGCCGGGAGACGAGAAAGTTCACTTTATTCAACCTCTCGTGCTAAGTTAATGGAGAAGTACCGAAGGAGTACCATGTTACTAGCAGACATATTCAGCCCTACCGACCTTATCGTGGTCGTCGTCGTGCTCCTCCTCATCTTTGGAGGCAAACGGCTGCCCGGTCTGGCCCGTTCTATTGGGTCAGCAACCTCCGAGTTCAAGAAGGGTGTTGACGAAGGATCTCGCTCAGACACAGCCAAGCCTGACGAGGGTACCAAACCTGAATAGAATCGCCGCGATTCCGACCTATTTCGGACTGGACCTCTCCTACGCAACTAAGTATCCGAGCCGACGTTCGTGGTCCCTTAAGGTCAGCCACGTTGGGAGGGGATGCACAGGTACGGGCCAATGACCCGTCCTGCAACGATCCGCCATGACGGCGGAGTCAAACCGTGATATCCGCTGGCTGAGGGTGAGCCCAAGACATCCAACACCTACCACCCCCTGGGCGCTATGTGCGGTCGTTGCCTCCAACACAGTCATCATCCCCACACAGATTCTGACAGGGAGGCTGATCGCTCCCGGATCAGGGTGACCACTACCCCAAGAGCGAGCGCTCAACCCAGAACACGACAGCGCACCCAGGATCTCGATCTCCCATCAAGCTCTCAATGACTTCACCAACCCGCCTGGCTACCGAACTCTCGCAGGAGAGTGGCGACAGAAGACGCGCAGACGATAAGGAAAAGAGCCCGACCGATAGTCAATCTACCCATCCCCTACAGCCGACAACGTTAAAAAGGAACCTGCCACCGCCCGTCGCCTTCTCGGAACCAGCTCCATCGGGCAACCCCAAAATCGTCGTCCCTCACGCGATCATTACCAACCAGCGTGCTTCCCAAACGAACGATCCGGGGCTACATTAACCCCGCTACCCCTCCTCGTTGTCTGTGGCCTTCCCATCACCAAGCCAGCTGGCGACACCCTCTTAACCCTGTTGGTTCTCCGCATCCCGGTCGCACTTCGCAGCACCGGGATGCGGCAACTCAAACACCCGGCGCTCATCCCTCTCACCCATCAATCTTCCGACGACGGGCAGGAACAGCCCACACTCGGATACTCACCCAGCTCCTTGCCGGCCTGCGAACACAGCCATCAACACCAGAACGACGACGGCGACCCGAAATAGCTGTGCCGCGCCAAGCGTTCGCGCCCGCTCAGTTGTCTCAAGGATAACCTAGCTGCCAGGTTCACACCCTTGGACACCACCGAGTGCGGCCGCCAAACTATCTCCAAAGAGACACAACAACTCCGCTTTATAATGAGACCACTCTGACCTCAAAGCCCAGCGGCACACATCAGCCGTCAACTCGGATTCAACCAAACAACCCGACCTATTCCTGAGGGTTCCTACGACTCCAGACGGCGAACCCGAACAGGCGCCAACCTCAATGGCGGGGTACGTTCTCCTCCTCTGAGTATGACGCCCGTTTGGACTCTTGTGTGGCGCCAATCGCTGCCCCAAAGACAAACCCCATACCGATGATGGCAAACCATAGACCGAAGACGAAAGCGAGTCCAACAAGCCACACGCCGACGCCCAACGTGAATGGGAAGATAGTATTCTCCGGGAACTGACCGATCACGCCGGTGATATCCTTTGGCTCGACTTCAGTATCTTCAAGTCGCGGCTGCATCCTACGAGACCACCACCCCAAGTACAGTCCCGGCATCAAACCAAGGCCCGCACTTGCCAGGAGCAGCACAGAACCGGTCGACTCGTGACTCCACAGAAAATAGATAATCAGGACAACAACAAAGAAGCTACCAATACCAAGATAGATCCGTGACTCATTCCGCACTCTCATCACCTCCTGTTACAACTGGAACCGCATCTGCGTGCTCCGGGTGATTCATATCCCAAGTCGGCCGGGCCGATCGAATGGGTGGCAGGGAATGGAAATTATGCGCCGGAGGAGGGGAGCTCGTCGCCCACTCCAGTGTGAACCCATCCCAAGGATTGTCGCCCGCGGGCCTTGGGCGGCGCCAAGAGACAATGAAGTTGAGCAAGAACAGGAACATGCCGATCCCCATCATGTAAGCCCCAACCGTCGACATGCGATTCAGGAAGGTAAAGCCATCTGTAGGTGAGTAGATGGCGATACGACGAGGCATGCCACGTAGCCCTAGTAGATACTGTGGCATAAATGTAAACCAGAATCCGATGAAGGTCACCCAGAAATTCCACTTGCCAAGACCTTCGTGCATAAAGCGCCCAGTGAGCTTAGGATACCAGTAGTAAATACCAGCGAAACCAGCGAAGACCGTGGTGGCAATCAACACCTGATGAAAGTGCGCGACAACAAAGTACGTGTCATGGGTATAGAAATCGATAGGGGGCGATGCCAGCATCACACCAGTGATCCCGCCCATGACGAACGCAAAGATAAAGCCAACCGCGAACAACATAGAGGTATTGAACTTGATCTGCCCACCCCACATAGTAGCGATCCAAGTGAACACCTTGATGCCAGTTGGAACCGCAATCAACAGCGACATCGCAGAGAAGAACGGAAGCAAAACAGTGCCGGTGGTAAACA
This sequence comes from Actinomycetes bacterium, assembly GCA_021822605.1. Taxonomy (GTDB): domain Bacteria; phylum Actinomycetota; class Acidimicrobiia; order Acidimicrobiales; family Acidimicrobiaceae; genus Ferrimicrobium. The sequence goes on along the minus strand of JAKAQL010000010.1, from coordinate 36,846 downwards.
TGTGGTGCGCCCAGACGCCGGTAGAGAGACCCGCGATCGCAAGTGTCGCAAACACCATACCCTTGTACCCGAAGATGGGCTTCTTCGAAAAGACCGGGATCAGCTCCGAAACGATCCCAAAGAAGGGGAGCGCGAGGATATACACCTCCGGGTGCCCAAAGAACCAGAAGAGGTTCTGCCACATCACCGGGACACCACCACCAGCGACGCTAAAGAAGTGTGCTCCAAAGTGTCGATCAGCATAGAGCAAAACGAGCGCAGCGGTTAAGACCGGAAAAGCGATCAGGATCAGCACCCCGGTGACCAACATGCTCCAGCTGAACAAGGGCATACGGAACATAGTCATACCAGGAGCGCGCAGATAAAAGATAGTAGTCACCAAGTTGACGGCCGTGAAGATGCCAGAGAAGCCCACCATCGCAATCGAGACGATCCAAAGATCAGGACCAGGACCAGGAGAGTACGGTGCGGTCGAAAGTGGAGCGTAGGCGACCCATCCAAAGGCCGCTGCGCCTGATGCGGTGAAGAAGCCAAACAGCATCGTGACGCCACCGAGTAGGAAGAGCCAATACGAAAGATTGTTTAGCCTCGGGAACGCCATGTCGGGCGCACCAATCTGCAAAGGAACGATGAAGTTGGCAAATCCACCAAAGGCAAATGGGCCGGCGAACAGATACAGCATCATGGAGCCATGAATCGTGAAGAGCTCATTGTAGGTCTGCAATGAGACGACATGACCGTTCGGATTAAAGAGTTGGGTGCGTATCAGGAGGGCCATCGCACCCGCAATAAACATGAAGGCTAACGCCGTGTACATGTAGTTCTTTCCGATGACCTTGTGGTCCACGGAGGTGATCCATTTATAAAACCCACCCGGAGCTTTCTGCTCGTGCAGAACCGATCCTGTGGCAACCTGGGGTTCTTGGAGAATCGTCATCGTCTTACCTCAACCTTTATCTCGACACAACACAACCTAAGCCCCCTGATGAGCATGAATCCAGGACTGGAACTGACTCGGGGAGACAACATGAACATAGAACAGCATGTCTGCGTGGTACAGCCCACAGAACTGAGAGCAGCGACCAATAAAATTCGCCGTGTGCTGGGGCGTGAAATCGAAGTAGTTAGTCACGCCGGGCAACGCATACCGTGAGAAATCAAACTCCGGCATGTAAAAGCCATGAACGACATCGTTAGAGACCAAGCGGAACGTGGCAGTCTCACCCACCGGCAACTCAAGCGTGGGATACAGGTCGACACCTTTGGTGATAGTGGTCACCCCATACTTCGGGTAGAAGAACTTCCAGCCCCACTGAAATCCGGTGACATCCACCCGCAGATTGGGGTTACGGGCCACCGTATCCACCTTGTTCTCGACGCGTACGGTAAAGAAATACAGCACTGCGACGATGAGCACTGGAACGATTGTGTAAAACACCTCAAGCTTGGTGTTGCCATGAATCTGTTTAGGGATGATCGACTCCCCCTTGCGACGGAATCGAATAATCGCCAATGCTAAAAGGATGAAGGTGATGCCTCCGACAAAGATTGAGGCAACAAAGAAACCCTGGAAGAGATGAAAAGTGCTGTTCCCTTGCACGGTATTGCCTTTAAAGGCACCGAAACTCGGAAGATTGCAGGCTGACAGTACGAGGCCCGCTGCCAGAACCCCTCCAAGCGGCCCGGCAGACTTCGTCACCTTGTGCACTCCTCCAATTGATTGGAGACCTCGCTGCTCTCTAAATTTATATTTACTCACGCCCCACCTCAATCTCTTGGAACCTCAAAGACACCGTGGTCGTCCCCGGCCTCAGATGTCTCCACTGAGCTCTGATCGCCGTTGGTATCCATCGACGGTGCCGAATGTCCATGTCCTCCCACCAGAGAGCGGTAGGCAACCTCCTCCGGTAGCTCGAGGATCTCCTCCTCCTCACCATGGATACTGAGTTCGGCCAACGTGAAGGATCCATCAAAGTCACGGCGAATCTCAACCGGAATCTTGGGGTCACCAATCGACGGGATAGCAGCCATCTCCCGAAGCAGCAGATAGGTCACGAGACCGGCCACCAGCGGGAGGACGAAGAGCATAATTCGCAACGTCCATAACACGAGGTTCAGGGAGGTCTGGAAGGTGTTCGCCAGGACATCAGTGGCACTTGCGAGGAACAACACGATATAGAACATCAGGATGCCAACACCCACCGAGGTGCGCACAGGGTGCTCTCTTGGGCGATCGCAGATGTTGTGCTCACGATCATCCTTAGTAAATCTCTTCTCGATCCATGGCCACGAGAACAACAGGCCAAAGGTAATGCCTGGAAGCAAGACCGCCGGGAAGAACACGTTCGGGATCATATGACCACCGTAGGTTGGCCCAAATACCGCCTCCCAACTCGGCATCAAGCGTAAAGCACCATCAAGCCAACCCATATACCAATCCGGCTGCACCGCATAGGAGACCTTGTAGGGAATATACGGGCCATAGAGCCAGATCGGGTTGATCTGGACAAAGCCACCGAGTGCCGCGATCACCGCGGAGGTGATGAAGAAGAAGCCACCGGCCTGGAGTGCATAGGCGGGCCAGAAAGGAATGCCAACAACATTCCGGTTTGTCCGTCCTCGTCCAGGGTACTGGGTGTGCTTCTGGTGCCACATGATGGCCAGGTGCGCCCCGATGAGCGCCGCGATGATAGCGGGAAGGATTAGTACGTGAATGATAAAAAACCTTGGAATGATGGAGGTTCCAGGAAAGTTCGAACCGAATACGAAGAAGGCCAGATAACTACCGATGACAGGTATCGAGAGAATAATCGAAAAGGCAATACGGATGCCTGTACCCGAGATCAAGTCATCCGGCAGAGAGTATCCGATAAATCCATTCACAATGGCAAGGATGAGCAAGGAACTCCCAATAATCCAGTTCAACTCGCGCGGCTTGCGATAGGCACCCGTGAAGAAGATCCGCAACAGATGGACCACGATCGCAGCGATGAACACATCGGCAGCCCAGTGGTGAATCTGGCGCATGACGAGACCGGCTCGAACGTTGAAGGAGATATTGAGCGTGGAGGCGTATGCCTCTGACATCTTCTGTCCCCGCAACGGCGCATATGAACCGTGATAGGTGATCATGTGCGAGGAGGGAACGTAGAACAGCGTGAGGAATACACCTGTGAAGATCAGAATCACAAAGGAGTACATGGCTATCTCGCCTAACATGAACGACCAGTGATCAGGGAAGATCTTATTGAACGAGCTACGGGCGAATTTTGCAACCCCTAACCGCTCATCAGCAAAGTCAGCAGCGTCTACTGCTCTCTGTTCTAGCGTACTCACGCTCCACGCTCCCAAAACCCAGGACCAATCGGTTCATCAAAGCCAGCCTGCGACCGCAATACACCATCAGTACCCACGTACAGCGGCAATTGAGGGAGCGGTCGCGGAGCTGGACCAAAGACATTCGTCGCCCCTGTGAGGACATCGAAAAGGCTCTGATGGCATGGACAGAGGAGCTGTTGCGTCAGCTCCTGGTACAGCCCAACAGGGCAACCAGCGTGGGTGCACACCTTAGAGAATGCGAGATAACCCTCCGGTCCCCAAGTTTCTCTTCCTGGGCGAGTAACCAAGTCATAGTCAGCCGCCCGAACGAGGATAACCTGATCGATCGCGTTGGATGGCTCACCTTCGAACCCCTTGGGAAAGACAGTCATCACGCCGCCGACCTCAAGGTCACTTGCCAACACCGTTCGTCCATCAGCAGTCACAAGCTCTGAGCCGTGCTTCCAGTTGGTCACAAAGAGCGACTTCCCCGGGACTGGACCGAGCGAGCGAAGGAACGGAAACAGGTTGATGAGGCCAAAGACCCCCACTGCTCCACCCAGAAGACGTAACAAGAACTTCCTTCGGCCAACCTGACCAAGTCCTCGAGAGAGTGACGCGTGCATTGCGTCAACGTCCTCGGGGGCACTCCTCATCTCATGGCGCTCCTGAACGTAGGGCCCCTGTGGCACCAAGTACTTGCCCCACGAGACGATGCCAACTCCGATGCCACCAAGAGCCAGGAACAGAAATCCACCCTCAACCTGAGGTTGACCTCCGACCCAATAGGTGACCCCAAGACCAACAGTACCGAGAACGGAGATGATGAAGCTGATTGCGATCACCTTTTCCATCAGTGGACGCCGGATCTCCTCATCTCCGGCACCCTCAAAGAGTTGGGTGTCGCTCATTGCGCCCGTCCTCCAATCCAATAACCTGCCACCATTAACGAACCCAATCCGATAAGAATCGCAACAAAGCCCTCAGCTACTGGTCCAACGCCACCTAGTGCCAGCCCACCACGATCATCAGGATGTTGGATGTAGGCCACATAGCGAACAATATCATCAACCTCCTGATTGGAGAAGGTACCAGGGCCAAACCGCGGCATATCCCCAGGACCTGTCCGTATGGCCTCGGCTACTTCAGTCGGAGTCGCCGCCCAAAGCGAAGGTGCATAGATATTATTGGCGAGCGCATCACCAGCTCCGGTAATGGTATGGCAAGCGGCACAGTTCTCGGCGAACAGTGATTCCCCTTTTGACAGATTCGCCAAACCAAGGTTCGGGGATGGGATCGCGGGTCCACCAGGCGCCAGCGATGCAACATACGCTGAAACCGCCAACTGCTGCTCATGAGACAATCGAGGCGGCTTGATCTCAGCCTCCTCCGTCGGGTCTGCGAGCGGCATGCGTCCTGTTGCTACCCAAAAGTCAACGGTTGCCGCTCCCAGACCTTGCAGGTTTGGAGCTCGAACTGAACCCTCTGCGTCTGGTCCGTGGCAAGTCTGGCAATCCTCGGCAAACAGCTGCCTGCCCTGTGGAATCAGGCTTCTTGGTGGATTCTTGTAGACGATGGGCTGCTGGGACGAGGCACCATGAGCGGCGGGTTTCGCTGCAACCTTCGCATGCGTCGCTACCTTGGCACTCGCAAGGACCTCCGCATGCCCCTGATGGGGATACAGCGCTATAGTGGCGAGCGCAAGTACTGCTGCCCCGGATGCGACAGAACCCACTGCCCAGCTGAGTTGCGATCGCTTTTTACTCTTACGCCTCTTGTGATCGTTCATCACGCCAACCCCTCATCTTCCAACCACACCAAATACCGCACGCTCAATGCACCAAGAACAGGCATGCATAGAGGGCAACCCACACGATGTCAACAAAGTGCCAGTAATAGGAGAGCGCCTGAAGACCTGGCAAGTGGCGAGAGCCTCCCTTGATGCCCTTGAGGCGAAACAGAAGAAAGAGCATGGCCACCAAACCAAGAATCACGTGCAGCCCATGGACTCCAGACATGACGTAGAACAGAGAACCATAGGCATTGGTTTGCGGGCCGAACTTCAGCGTCGACCACTCCACCGCCTGGTTCGCAATGAACGACCCTCCCATGACGAAGGTCAGAACGATCCACCACATCGCACTTCTGGGGCGATCATGTTCTGCCTCGAAAACTGCTTTTTGCATTGTCACACTCGACATCACCAAGATGGCCGTGAAAATACCCGCCTGCAACGTGTCCAGATGGGTCCCAGCTGGTGGCCACGGAGAACCATCATGGGCCCGAATCGTAAAATAGGCGGCAAAGAGTCCGCTGAAGAACATTAACTCAGAGCCAAGCCAGACGATAGTACCCAACCCGAGTATGGATGGCTTCGAGAACCGGATCGGCTCTCGTCTCGTCGGCGCTGCGACAGTTGTCTCAGCCATTGTTACCCATCACTCCCAGCACTCCTTTGTCAGAGCAACCCTGACACTATCACACAGCCCTATTCCGCAAACCTATCCAGCGAGTATGGACTCGACCCATCCAGGGTTCGAGTTGAGGAATACCATCGAGACGGAGCGAGTCGCGCGAGTAAGGGCTACGTACATCGAACGTCGGAGGAGATCACCCTCTCTCGGCATATCGAACCCAACAAGCGCTACTGAATCGAACTCCATCCCTTTGACCCCGGACACACTAGCTACGAACACTCTACCGACATCGACTTTGCAATTGCAAATCAAATGGAGCAACTCCGGAACATCATCGGGAACCACGATCGCAGCCGTTCCCCCGGAGTCAGCCAGCCATGATCGCACCCGGTCCTCAAGGTATCCAACGACAAGGGAACGATCGATGACCGTGGTCTCAAGGCTACCGATCACTCCTCTCACCGGAAGCTCCTCAAGTGCCTGATTGCCCAGTATGAGGCGTCGAAGACGGCCCGAAACCTCCGCGAGAAGCCGTGGAGAACGGTAGTTCATTGGGAGCTGTATCAGCTCAAATCCGGATACCCCAAAGGGAGCCATCACCTCTTTCCAGGACCTTCCACGGTATGGGCTCACTGCCTGTGCGAGGTCTCCGAGTACGGTGAGGGAGTCCTTAGAAGTCCGTCGACGAATCACCCTTGCGGCCATCGGCGATATATCCTGCGCCTCGTCAACTATAACGTGGCCAAATATCTTAGGCTGAGCCACCCCAACCAGCATGTCGATCTCGTCGAGGAGTATCACGTCCTCGTCAGTCCACTGTACTGCAGGGAACGTCAGATTGGGTGGGAACACCAAGCTGTCAACCTCATCTGCCCGGAGGATCGATCTCGCAGCAAGTTGGAGCAATGGTCGATGGGTGAAGAGATCGAAAAGAAGCTCCTCTGCTTGCAAAACCGGCCAAATACGCTCAACAATTCGTTGGAAGTGCTCCACGCGACGGAGTTGATGGACCACATCACGGATAATGTCCTCCTCCGAGTCCTCTGGAAGCCGAAGCGGCAGATCGAGATCGTCATCGAAAAGGTTGATGACATTCTCGTTGAGATCTGCAGGACTCGTGGACAGTTGGCCGCCCCGAAGAAACTCGCTCGCCAATTCTCTCGCGAGGTACGATTCGACGACCTTGCGCCGTTGGTTATGACGCCCCTTGGCTGCCGCACCAGCAAGAATCGCTTGCTGTGTCAATTCGGGAGATACAACAAGGATTCTGGATCCGAAGGGTATGCTCGCCTTCTGCTTGAGTGGTCGTTCGCGATCCTTCACCGCCTTGAAAAGTACTCGGGCCATGCGGGGATCACCCTTCAGGCGGGCAACTGCCGGATCTTGGGTGGGAGTCGAGCTGACGTGCGGTTCGCGTAACCCAGCGATGGACCGTACCTCCACGCCGCTCTCGCCTAAGGAGGGCAGAACCGAACGTACATAGCGAACAAATGACTCTGACGGGCCAAGCACGAGCACACCTTGGCGTTCTAACCTCCATCGGTAGGTGTAGACAAGGTAGGCCGCTCGGTGCAGTGCAACCGCAGTCTTGCCAGTTCCAGGTGACCCCTCAATCACAATCGTCCGATTCAGCGGTCTTCGGATCAACTCATCCTGATCCGCTTGAATCGTCTCGACAATGTTAGCCATCTCTAGGGTGCGTGGACGCTCGAGCGCTGCATACAACGAGGCGCGTCCCACCAGCGCATCTTCTTGCCCAACGCGATCTGGCGCCGCCAGGTCTTCACACTCTAGGCCGACGAGAGTGCGATGGGTAATCGCTAGATGCCATCGCCGCTGCAGACCCATTGGATGGAGTGCCGTTGCCCGATAAAATGCCTCCGCGACTGGTGCCCGCCAGTCAACAACGAGTGGGTCACCCTGAGCGTCCGAGAGGGAGATACGACCGATATGGTACGACGCCTCGCCAACGGTATCGCCAAAGTCGATGCGTCCGAAGAGGAGAGGGTGTGCGCCCACCTCCAAGCGGGCGAGACGAGTCAGCGACGTCTCTATCGTCACATCGCGTTCCAGGCGCGCTTGTGGCGTGCCCCCCCTTGGGAGCTCTAACGCCTGATGCATGGATCCTTCAATCCTCGCTTTCAGATCGTCGAGTGTCTTGTACGCCCTCTCTACATAGGCACGCTCTGCTTCAAAAGCATCGGGTTCAGCACCGGTTGCGTGCTCCCGTTGGTTAGATGCCATTGGTCACAACCAATTCAGAGGTGGCTGTTGGCCACCGATATACATATCCCAAACCATACCTATCGCCACTGGTGACGTTCGCACACGTCTCGCTTATCCCGACCATCCACTCTACCCGGTCCCTAGGGATAGATTCACAGGGGACGAACACCGAGGCCCTCCGCATCGAAAGCCGATCTTCAGGGTGCTACGCCGGTAGACTCCTTGAGAAGCCCTATGAATACACAGACCACCGACCTTAGGTCCTCTCTACTCGTCAAAGCACTCCATCAGGAGACAACGGAACGAACACCCATCTGGTTTATGCGCCAAGCCGGCCGCTCCTTGCCGGAGTATCGAGAAGTGCGTGGAGTAGAATCAATCCTCAAAGTCTTGCAGTCTCCAGAGTTGGCGGCAGAGATCACTCTGCAACCAGTGCGCCGCTACCAAGTCGACGCCGCAATACTCTATTCCGACATCATGGCTCCGTTGGCGAACCTCGGGATAGGGATCGATATCGTCGCCGGAGTAGGCCCAGTTGTCGAGCAGCCCATGAGATCCATGGATGATGTTCAGCGACTCAGACCGGTTGATCCCTCAACCGACCTCGCCGCAATGGCCAGCGCGGTCGCGCTGTGTGTTAAGGAGCTCACCGTCCCGTTGATCGGGTTTTGCGGCGGCCCTTTCACCATCGCAAGCTACCTTGTCGAAGGGCGTCCATCACGGACGCATGCCATTATCAAAGCATTGATGCTTCAGAACCCAGAGGTTTTTCACGAACTCTCCTCTCGCCTTGTAGATATCGCCATTGCTACACTCACCCTCCAGGTTGCCAATGGGGCGAGCGTCGTACAGATATTCGATTCGTGGATCGGAACACTCAGTCCATGGATGTTTCGTACGTTAGTACGGCCGCACCTGCAGCGTCTTGCGGATGCAGCCAATCGCCTCGGCGTACCTGTCATCTATTTCGGGGTCGAAACAGCGGGTTTGCTTGATGACCTCTCTAATCTCGGCTTCCCGGCACTGGGGCTCGACTGGCGTATCGATCTCGCGCACGCTGTCACGCAACTAGGTTCTCGGGTGGCGTTGCAGGGCAACCTGGATCCATCAATCCTCCTCGCGCCGACGGAGGCGGTGTTGACGGCGACGGAGAATGTCCTGACGGCGTCGGCCAACGCTAAAGGCTACGTATTCAACCTCGGTCATGGCGTCTTACCCGAGACAAACCCAGACACGCTCTCAGCGGTGGTAGAACTCGTCCACCAACGGGGAGCTCAGCTACGCAGCGAGACTGCTAGGGTCCAAGGCGAGGTGAGCCAATGAGGGTCAGTGTCGTTGGCGGTGGCATCAGCGGCCTGGGGGCGGCATGGGAACTCATGCGACGAGGACATGAAGTAACACTCTTCGAACAGGGGAGTCGACTTGGTGGCAAGTTGCAGACGGCGACAATCGATAGTATCCGGGTGGAGCTAGGACCGGATTCCTATCTACGCCGTAACTCATCCGCCAATGAACTCATCGAAAGTCTGGATCTATCCGAGATCTCTCCAGCAGCAGGCAAGGCACTCCTCTATACTCGCTCGGGGACCCAACCCATCCCAGCAGGCCTCAACCTCGGCACTCCACTTCGAGCCCAGCAGGCGATCACCAATCACCTTGTTCCACCCTCCGCTAGGCTACGAGCTGCCATCGGGACACTGTTCCCATCACTATTGCCCGGAGGCCTCAGTGATGACCTCGGCACGATCGTCACGAATCGTTACGGACGTCGGTGGGCAGACGCAAACGTCGAGCCCCTCGTTGGTGGTATCAATGCGAACACCATCTACGGGCTGAGCGCCCAAACCAGTGCGCCCACCATTGTAAACGGACCTCCACCGGCACCACCAACTGGCGGGCCGACACGACCCACCTTTGGAACCCCATCGGGCGGACTATCCACGCTGATCAACCGACTTGAGGAGGCATTGGTAGCTGGGGGCTGCAGGATGCTCACCTCATCTCCTGTACTGTCGATCGAACGGCGCGGACCATCCGAGGTTCTCATCACGACTCCGACATCGGTGCACTCGAGTCAACGGCTACTTCTCGCCCTGCCCGCCTATCAAAGCGCCTCGCTCCTCGGCCCTCTCTTTGGCGAAGGACTCGATCTGCTTCGTACTATTCACTACTCGTCAGTTTCAATGCTCATCGGCTATTCCAAGGAGGTGTTGCCACGGCATCTGCTCGATGTCAGCGGCATCCTGGTCGAGCGAGACCTGGGCCTCCTCACAACGGCGATCTCCATCGCCTCAAACAAGTGGCCGGACTGGACTGGGCAGACGGGAACCCTCCTGCGGATATCAACCGGTTCACTCTACGACCGACGCCATCTACGCACCAAGGACTCTGAGCTGCAGGAGACGCTGACACTTGAGGCAACACAAATCCTCGATCACAAGCTGCCCATGAGCTGGGAACGGATCGTACGCTGGGACCGATCGTTCCCACATTTTCAACCCTACCACTCGCAGTTGATCGCCAAGCTAGATACCGATCTATTCGATCGATTCCACGGCGACATCGGAGTCACCGGCGCCTATATCAATGGCTCAGGGATACCGACGTGTATTGCAACTGCCAGGCTTCGTGCCCAACAACTCGTGTCCGTCTAAACGACGACAATTCAGCCCAGCCAGCTAACCTTTTTCGGTCACTCCTGCTGCGTCAAAGGTTGCCATTTCAGCGAGTATGCGCGCGGACGAGCGGACCATCGGAACGGCCAACACAGCCCCCGTTCCTTCCCCCAAACGAAGTTGAAGGTCCAGTAGAGGCTCTAGTCCGAGATGGGCTAGTCCAACCGAGGCGCCTGGCTCAACGGAACGATGTCCTGCAATGAGATAGCCCACAGCCGTTGGAGCCTCTAGGACGGCCAACAATGCAGCTGCGATAGCGATGACACCGTCGAGAATCACGGGAACGCGCTCCTCCGAAGCGCCGAGAATCAGTCCGGCAAGAAAGGCGTGTTCAAAGCCTCCCATACGCGCCAGAAGTTGCGGGGCGTTCGAACGATCGCCATGGTAGGACTCAACAACCTGCGCAACAATTGCCGTCTTTTTTGCGAACGTATGGTCATCGACACCGGTACCGCGGCCCGTCACCTGGACAGCACTCACGCCACAGACAGTCGCGATAAGCGCTGCCGATGGCGTAGTATTGCCTATCCCCATATCTCCAGTCAAGAAGAGATCAATCCCACGCGAGGCTTGGTCCAAGGCAAACTGCCTACCCTCCTCGATGAGGGCCACGGCAACAGCCTCGGGCATCGCTGGTTCGACATGGATATTCCCCGTCATACGAGCTCGTTTAACGGTGTGTAACATTGGAGACGCCGGAAACGTCGCAGCAACACCACAGTCAACCACGACGACCTGCGCACCGACTTCGTCTGCGAGTACATTGATTGCAGCGCCTCCGGCAAGAAAGTTCTGGATCATCTGCGCCGTAACCTCCTGGGGCCACGGAGAGACTCCCTCAGCTAAAACCCCATGGTCCCCCGCTGCTATCGCAACCATCGGTTGCCTTGGGACACGAGGAGGACAGGCGCGGCTAATGCCGGCTAGTTGCACTCCCAAGTCCTCCAATCGACCCAATGACCCAGCAGGCTTGGTCAACCGACCGTGCAACTGCTTGGCAGCCTCCATCGCGGAACGGTCAAGCGACCGACTGCTTTCCTCTCTGGATACATTCATAGTGGCCCTACCTCGCTGCTTGGTGTCTCTACAAAAAGCCAAATGTTGAAGATGAAGAACTTACCAATCCATACCACACCAAACGCAACCAACGATGCAAAGTTCACGAAGAGGGCATCCATAAGGTGCGAAAGGCCATGGGCCTGTGCAAACGATTGCGCCAGACCGACAGTGATCAGCGAAAGCGCGAGCCCAATAAATGCGAGCGTCCAGAAAGGGACGATCTCACGGAGGAAGTGTGACTTGCCAGACTTGCCCCAAGCCCAGTTCCGGTTCAGGTAGTATGAGGGAACTGCGGCCACACCGGTAGCCACGATGTTGGATACCTCAGCGGAGAAGAGGCGAAATGCACCAAAGACAAGGAACAGCACGACCTCTGTGACGACAACCGACACCGCAGAGGCAAGCGCGTACTTAATGGCTTTAAGGCCGACCTTGGCGACCAACCAGCCATAGACTGTGCGATAGAGCGACTGCACGGAGCAATCCTAGTCGCTCCATAGCGGTTGATAACCATGGCCCTCAACGGAGGGCGCAGATAGGAGAATGGTGTCCAAGGCCCTCGATGATCTTATCGCCCTACTGGATCTTGAACCGATCGAGGTCAACATCTTTCGAGGACAGAGCCCCAGAGAGGATCGCCAGCGCGTTTTCGGCGGGCAAGTTGCCGGTCAGGCACTGGTCGCAGCAGGGCGAACAGTGTCAAGCGATCGAGCTGTGCATAGCCTGCACGCCTACTTCATTCGGCCCGGCGATCCAACCATTCCGCTCCTCTACGAGGTGGAACGTATCCGCGATGGGAGAAGCTTCAGCACTCGCCGTGTGCTGGCCATTCAGCACGGCAAACCCATCTTCAACCTGTCGGCGTCATTCCAAATTGAAGAGGACGGACTCGAGCATCAAGTCGAGGCGCCTCTAGTCCCTGATCCACTCAGCCTGCCTGATTTCGAGGAGACGATGGCGCCGTGGGCGGAGTCGATGGGCGAATGGTACGATCGTCCACGACCTTTCGATATTCGTTATGTCCTTCCACCTACCATGGCGAAACAGCCACAGCCCCGCAAGCCTCAGCAGATGATTTGGCTTCGGGCAGATGGCGAACTTCCAAACCTGCCCCTCCTTCATGCCTGTCTCTTCGCCTATGCCTCAGACATGACCCTGCTCGACAGCACCCTACTCCCCCATCAGCTGTCCTGGATGGATCAGAGGATCTTTGCTGCGAGCCTTGATCATGCGATGTGGTTTCACCGTCGCGCAAGAGCAGACGACTGGTTCCTCTATGACATGGTGAGCCCCACCACACAGCACTCACGAGGACTTGCCCAAGGAAGAATGTATGACCGCGCAGGAAGGCTCCTCCTGTCGGTAGCCCAAGAAGGTCTCATCAGGGTGAGGGCTTGACGGCTTGCTGCTCAGCGAGAATCCTGAGCAGCAAGCCAATAATAGCTACCTATCAGCCATCGGTACGAAGTCGCGCTTGTCAGCACCGATATAGCGCTGGCGCGGTCGAGCGATCTTGGCGTCTTGATCCAGCAGCTCTTGCCAGTGTGCCAACCAACCAGACATACGAGGGATCGCAAACAGGACTGGGAACATGTCGACCGGAAAGCCCATCGCCTGGTAGATCAGCCCAGAGTAGAAATCGACATTCGGATAGAGCTTACGCGAGATGAAGTACTCGTCCGAGAGCGCCACCTCCTCAAGTTTGAGAGCAATGTCAAGCAGTGGATTCTTGCCAGTCACGTCAAACACATCGTAGGCAACATTCTTGATGATCTTGGCTCGCGGATCATAATTCTTGTAGACGCGATGACCGAAACCCTGGAGCCGTCCATGCCCCTCTTTGACCGATCGAACAAAATCTGGAACATTCTCAATGGCGCCGATCTCGGTCAGCATCTTGACTACCGCCTCGTTGGCACCGCCATGACGTGGCCCATAGAGGGCAGCGCAAGCCGCTGCTGCCGAGGAGTAGGGATCCGAATGCGCCGAACCAACTACTCTCATCGCCGTGGTAGAGCAGTTCTGCTCATGATCAGCATGCAAAATAAAGAGAACATCAACCGCCCTGATCAGTCTCGGGTCCGCCTCGTACCGAGGTTCGGCGATCTTCCACATCATGGAAAGGAAGTTCTCAGGGAAACTCAACGCATTATCCGGGTAGACAAAAGGCATCCCCTGTGAGAACCGGTAGGCCGCTGCTGCCAACGTTGGCATCTTCGCAATCAACCGCACGATCTGACGATGACGCGCTTCAGGATCGAAAATCTCCTTCGCGTCCAGATAGAAAGTCGAGAGTGCCGCAACTGCTGAGACCAGAATGCCCATGGGATGGGCATCATAATGAAAACCCTCTAGAAAACGCTTTCGTACGTTCTCGTGAATGAAAGTATGGTGGGTCACCTCGTCGACCCAAGCCGAAAGTTGTGTCTCTGTCGGCAGTTCACCATTGAGCAAGAGGTACGAAACCTCCAGGTAGGTTGACTTCTCGGCTAGCTGCTCAATCGGGTAACCGCGATAGCGAAGGATCCCGGCCTCCCCGTCAAGGTACGAAATACTACTCTCTGACATCGCCGTCGTGGCGAGGGCTGGATCAAGGAACCAAATACCAGGTAGATGTTTGTTCCATTGCTCTGCGGATACTGTCCCATCGACGACAGGAACCTCGAACGTCTCGCCAGTACGGTTGTCTGTGATCGTGATCGAATCAGGCATTTTCTCCTCTTCCACCTCTTCTTGTCTCGCGGCTCTTATTACGCCTCCACTACAAAACGGTACACACTTGTGTCGCGAACTCCAAACCCAGCCGACTCATACAGTCGATGAGCAGCGACTCTGCTCGGACGAGATGTAAGGTCGACCGTGGCCACACCGAGTTCCTGCGCGACACGTAGGGCTCCCTCGGTGAGCAGGCGGCCCAATCCCTCACCGCGGGAGGAGACATCCACGACCACATCCTCGACCCAGGCCCGTCGGCCGGTCAGGATCGGGAAGACCACCAAGGTCAGCATGCCACCGATCTTGCCCTGGCGGTTGGCAGCGACAAAGAGATGGGTCGATGGGGCAGCAAGAAACTCGGCAAGCCTCTCAAGGGTAAGCAGCGGGGCTCGCTGCGATAGCTGTGGTAACAGCAAGTTTATCGCCTCGACCAGCTCGACAGTTCCCTCTGATGGTTCCACGATGTGCCATTCATCCTCAAGCATCGCCAAAACTCCTCTCACATACCTTCAATTTTCACCTTTTGCAACTAGCATAGATACGATGAGAGATATCGTCTGGCATAGGCGGGTTGGCCAGCGCCGAAAGCCCGCGACGCTCATCGCGGCGCTTTCTGGGTGGACCGATGCGGGCGATGCGGCAACGATTGCCTATAATCAGATCGCTACAGCACTTGGGCTGGTCGATCTTGCGTACCTCGATCCAGAGAAGTTCTATGACTTCTCAATGGTCAGACCAATGGTAACCATTGACCACCATGGCATCTCCGAACTTCGCTGGAGTACGCTCGTAATCGGCGAAGCGACTACAAAGCGCTACGGACCGGTCTTTTTCCTCTTTGGACCCGAACCACAGTTCCGGTGGAAGACTGCGTCGGCAGAGCTGCTTGGGGTAGCCAACCTCCTGGCCGTCGACCGGGTGATCACCCTTGGTTCGCTACTCGCACCTGCGCCACACACGAAACCGCCGAGGCTCTTTGGTTATGCAAGCACTCCTGACATCGCCGACCTGCTTCAACTCGACAGTCCTCGCTACGAAGGACCCACCGGCTTCTTGAGTGTGCTCCAGTCAGCCTCAGTCAGCTATGGCACTGAGATTGTCTCCCTCTGGGTCGAAGTGCCGCACTATCTCAGCCAGTTTCCTGCGCAACGGTCCGCACTAGCTCTTCTGCGCCAGCTCGAAATCCTCCTCGGCATGGAGGAGGACTTCCGAGAGCTCAGGGAGGACCTCGGCGACACCGATCAGGAGGTCAAGGACTTCGTCTCTCGCGACCCCGATCTCGTCGCCTATGTCTCTTCGCTCGAGTCCAACTACGAACAGGAACTGAACGTGCGATCATCGATTGATACGATCGCCATCGAAGCGGAGCGCTTTCTCCGGAGACAGCAAGGCGAGTAAAGGCACCCTGCGCGACCTAGCGGTTAGACCCGATCACTTCGCACGGGATCGAAGTACGTGGTGAGCGGAGGCTCCGTTCCCTGTTGGATCCAGCTCAACCATGGCAGTGCTAGGAGTGCTTCCAGACGCGGCGGAAGCCCGTCTATTTCGAACCAGTCCGCTCCTGAGGTCTCCAGTGGGTGAGGTTTGAGTTCACCGCCATCGGCTCGACAAAGGAAGATGGAGCTATACATTGCCACTCGGGTAAACCCCAGTCGCATTCCGTCAAGAACCGCAAGCAGACGCGTCGGCGTGCAGCGGATGCCCGTCTCCTCCTGAACCTCCTTGACCACCACCTCTGCTGGCGAGTATCCGACGTCTGCCCAGCCCGTTGGATACAACCAGACCCCACTATCTGCCCGACGTACCAAGAGCATACGCCGGGAGGAATCAAGCACGATGGCACCGACGGCAGTCTTGGGCGTCACATAGCCCGGAACTCCACGTGGCCCCTCCTCGGTCAACACTGACGCATCGACCCCAGTGTTCTCGGCGATGGCCACCTGCTGCATTCTGGCAACCACCTTGAGAACTTCGTCGTAACGCTCACGCTCATAAAGCGAGTCACTAAAGGCTAAGCCGGTCCGTGCGATAGCGGTCAGCGATAGGATCCACTCCGCTAGCTCATGCACCGTCGCTGACCCCAGATCGCTTGCCAGACCCTGGTCACTTTGTTCCGCATCTCCCACTTGACTTCTTCCTTTGCTCCCCATCAGCTTAGGACTGGTACTCTACAAGGGTGGCCATTCAAGAGACCTGCAAACATTACGTTCTACAAACGCTACCTTCTGGGGAGCGCATCCAAAGGTGCAGGCTCAAAGCCAACCTTGATCTTCCGTTCGCCTGCCCACCTGATTGCCTTTTCTACGAGGCACGCACTCGGGTCACCAAGATCGGATGGGAGATTCCAAAACGCAAAGATAACTAGCCCCTCGTCGACTCTTGGGTGAGTGCACGCATCCTACGAGCCTTCGCGACGCCCCAGGCTAGGTGTAACGCTGAAGATCCGAGTCGATGTCGACGGCGCTAGCAGGCAAGAGACCTCGCCGCTGTAGAGCTGGTATGCTCGCTGAGCAACCATTGGAGGCCAACCCTTCTAAGATCCGCCGACGAATCAACCCGACCGGTGGTTCTCGCTGTGTCTCCGCTGGCGCACTCAACAAACGAGCTAACTCTGACTCGACATCGCTCTCCAGTTCAATGAGCCAGTCAAGATAAACCTCGCCCTCGCGGACTAGCTCGGCTTCGACTCGCGCAAAATAGGCCGGGATTGCCGTCAGGAGCCCCTCAAGAAAGACTGCAGAAATATTCTCAAACTCCTCCTGGGTTACCTGCTCACCGAGCGTCATCGTCCCCGCCTTCCTCCATCATCTCCACCTCCACGCCAATGGATACCAGCCAATCGTTCGCGTCCCCTAGGGAGTGTTGATCGCCCTCAAGCGTGCAGACGATCCAACCGAGATCGTCCTCGACGTTCGCGCGGTTGATATTGGCAACCACACCGAACTTTCTCACGAGTTCAGCAATGATGGGTTCACCAATAAGCGTTCCCTCATACCAAAGTTTGACGATCACTTTCATCGCCGCTTGTCCCCCTGAGCACCCGATTCAAAGAGCCACTCCTAAATCCCCCTAAGTCGAGCGTACTATAGAGGAATCCAAGCCGTTCGGCTTCAGCCGCAATTCGCTCTCGATTGGCCAACATTTGGGGGAACATCTCTGGTGGCAGTTCGATCCTTGCAATATCTCCATGGTGGCGTACCCTCACTACCGGGAGACCCAGCCGATGGAGGAACCGTTCAAGACGCTCGACTGCACTGAGTCGCTGGATCGTAACCGGCATGCCATAGGGAATCCGAGAGGCCAGGCACGCTGATGCCGGCTTTTCCGCAATCTTGTCGAGACCAAGCGAGCGAGCCATTGACCGGATCATCCACTTGTTCACCCCACACTCCACGAAAGGTGAGGCCACTCCAAATTCCTTCGCGGCCTGTAAACCGGGACGATAATCACCTAGGTCATCGAGGTTGGTGCCGACCACTATGGTGGCATTTCGTCGGCGCGCGATGGGCAACAGCTCTTCGAAGAGGTGACTTTTGCAGACATAGCATCGATCTGGCGCGTTCTTGACGTAGTTTGGGTCTCTGATCTCATCGGTTTGAACCTCCACGAAGTTCAAGGACTCTCGCCGAGCAAACACTCTAACGCCATCGAGTTCTTCTTGAGACAGCGATGGAGAGACGGCAGTCGCCGCCAGCGCATCGTGTCCTAGCGTCCTCTTGGCCAGCGCAGCAAGGACAGCGGAGTCGACTCCTCCAGAGAGAGCAACCACCACACGGCCGACGGCTTGGAACCAGCGCCCAACTTCCTCTATCTTGGCATCAACCAGGGATGTGTCGAAGTCCTGAACCATGCTTCACGTTTTCCTTTCCGCGTGCCGACCATCGAGGAGAATCATGTGTCAGCAACGAGGGAAGAGAAGACAACCTCGGGATCCTGCAGAATACCCACGTAAAACGGCCCAAACTCTGCGTACACTGCCGATGCTTCATCGTAGCGCATAGTGTACACAACATCCTTCAGGTCATCGGGGTGACGAGCAAACAGTGTAACACCCCACTCCCAATCACTCACCCCAGTCGCACCGGTGACCAACTGAGTGACTCGACCTGCAAACTTCCGACCAGATGAACCATGCTCTCCCATCAGGCGTTCTCGCTCATCAAAGCCCAGCGAGTACCAATTCTGATCAACCTTTCGACGCTTCGCCATGGGGTAGAAACACCATGCGTCCTTGCCTTTGGGTGGCAACTTCGGATAGAGACGCGGTCGCTTACGCTCCTCGGTGATATTGCGGGCATACTCCGATACTTCGGTGATGGAGACAAACGAATCGTTGAAGACGATACCAGCACGTCGTAGGTCCAGCTGAAGGCGCCGAAGGTTAAGAAGATCGTGGTCGAGTGCCATAATGGCAACTTCACAACGATGGCCCAGCGTTGCAACCGTTAAGACCTGCGTGCCACGCTCAGTGCTCTGTTTAACCCTCGCCGTCGCAAGCTCAGGATCAAAATTTTCGGTCGCATCTCCGAAGAGGTGCAAGACACTGAGTCCTTGTGTGACCTCAGAACACGGAACACCCGGTCCATCAGCCTCGTCGATATGCTCTTCGACACTCATCATTGCTTCATCCTCTACCATTGTGTCATCTCCTTATATGGTGAACCGGGCAACCCCCAGCCATCAAGCCAACGTTTCAGGTCCGATATCTATACCCTATGAACCTCGTCGACGATACCAGCAATTACTGACCCGTAAACCTTCATGCATCTCGCCAAAAAACAGCGATGGGCGACACAAACCGTGCCGCCCATCGCCATCAAAGAACCATGACTAGAAGTCTTCCATGCCTCCCGGCGGCATTGCAGCTGACTTCTCCTCTGGCTTATCAACAATCGCCGCCTCTGTGGTCAAGAAGAGCGCAGCAATCGATGCCGCGTTCTGCAGAGCTGAGCGAGTCACCTTCACGGCGTCAATCACTCCAGCAGCGAAGAGGTCCTCGTAGATGCCGGTGGCTGCATTCAGGCCGTCTGCACCATTTTTGAGAGAACGCACCTTTTCGACCACGACGCCGCCCTCAAGACCAGCGTTTGTAGCAATCTGACGCAGCGGACCCTCAAGCGACTGAGCAACCAAGCGAACACCGGTAGCCACATCCGGCTCAACCTGCTTGTCAGCGAGCTGTGAGACAGCCTCCTGTGCACGGAGCAACGCTACACCACCGCCAGGTACCACACCCTCTTCGATAGCCGCCTTGGTAGTGGATACAGCATCCTCAATACGGTGTTTCTTCTCCTTGAGTTCCACCTCCGTCGCCGCGCCAACTTTGATGATGGCGACGCCACCGCTCAATTTGGCTAGGCGCTCTTGAAGCTTTTCACGGTCGTAATCGGAGTCAGTGGTCTCAATCTCATTCTTTATCTGAGCAACACGACCCTTGATCTCCGTATCATCGCCAGCACCCTCGATGATGGTCGTCTCATCCTTGGAGATCTCCACGCGCCGAGCACGGCCCAGCAGGTCTAGCGTTGTGTTCTCAAGCTTCAATCCCACCTCCTCGGAGATCACTTGACCGCCGGTGAGAATCGCCATATCCTGCATCATCGCTTTGCGTCGATCGCCAAATCCGGGCGCTTTGACTGCGACCGAGCGGAACGTTCCACGAATTTTGTTGACGACCAGCGTCGCGAGCGCTTCGCCATCAACGTCTTCGGCGATGATCAACAACGGCTTACCGGCTTGCATAATCTTCTCAAGCACAGGCAGAACATCGCGAATGGCTGAAATCTTCGAGCTATAGAACAAAATGTAGGGGTCTTCGAGAACTGCCGTCATCGACTCTGGATCAGTCGAGAAGTACGGAGAGATGTAACCCTTGTCGAACCGCATGCCCTCAACGAGGTCAATCTCCATCCCAAAGGTTTGGGACTCCTCAACCGTGATGACTCCGTCCTTACCGACACGTTCGATGGCCTCAGAGATCATCTGACCGACCTCTGGATCTGCTGCCGAAATCGACGCGACCTGCGCTATCTGCTCGCGCGACTCAGTCTCACGCGCAAGGTTTTTGAGCGACAGAACCGCCTCTTCCACCGCGAGTTCAATGCCACTCTTGAGCAACATAGGGTTTGCGCCCGCCGTGACATTCTTTAGGCCCTCACGCACCATCGTCCATGCCAGAACAGTCGCCGTCGTCGTACCGTCACCGGCTACGTCATCGGTCTTCTTGGCGACCTCCTTGACGAGCTCGGCACCCAGTCGCTCGAATGGATCCTCAAGCTCGATCTCCTTGGCGATCGAGACACCATCGTTAGTGATGGTGGGCGCTCCCCATTTCTTATCGAGCACTACATTACGTCCCTTGGGTCCGAGAGTCACCCGCACCGCATCAGCGAGCTGGTTCATACCTGACTCGAGCTTGCGTCGAGCCTCATCATCGAACAGAATCAGCTTAGCCATAGCCACTTTCCTCCATTGTGTTTACCGAAACTAGCACTCTACATATGAGAGTGCTAATAATCCTAGCCAGACTGTAAGTGAATCACGCACCCCGGCACCGCAAAGTTCTGTTCCCCCTCGAATCAAGGACACGACGCCCACGACGACAGCCCCGCCACCTTCAATCAGTCGCTCAGAGTGGCGCGAGAGGTGGCTGACGAGTCTTGTAGCCGCACAAGGCAGCTCTGACGCAACTTCTTTGCGCGTAGGGCTGATCGAACTCCTAGGATGGTACGTCGTGGTCGTTGAAAACTCCTTGAGCCTCTTGAACAGCGTGGCGCTCGTCATACCAGCTCGCAACGAAGCTCCTAGGCTTCCCCATATCCTCGACATTGTCACCTCTGACCCCGCTGCTCTTTTCGACGAGATCATCGTCGTTGACGATGGCTCCAGCGACGCCACCGACGCGGTAGCCCGTCAGTTCAGCCAGGTTAGCGTTGTCAGGATCCGTGACGGTAAACCCGGCAAAGGTAAAGCACTCCAGGCCGGTTGGCAACAGTCGATGGCCGACATCATCGTGACCTGCGACGCAGACTTAGGCTCCCTGCAGCGTGAACAGCTGACTCGTCTTGTTCGTGCACTGACGCGCCAACCAGGAGTGAGGCTCGCTAAAGCCGCCTATGGCAACTCCGCTGATGCCAGCGGGCGCGTGACCGAGCTGACAGCGAAGCCATTGCTGGAGGTTTTTTTCCCGACATTCGCCGATTTGCAGTCTCCACTCAGCGGCGAGATGGCGTTTTATCGCGACGACGTTCTTTCCTTGGATCTACCAAGTGACTACGGTGTCGACATAGCTATTTTGCTCGAACTCGCACAACGCTATGGACGCGACGCAATCATCGAGATACCGTTCGGCATCAAGGAGCACCCCCACCAGCCGCTATCGTCGCTGTCCGTCCAATCACGGCAGGTCATCCGCGCGCTTCTAGAGCGCGTCGAGCGTTTTGATGTGGACGTCCAGGAGCAAGTTGCGGAATCCCTGATCACCCAACTCCTCTAGCGTGGTCGCATTCGGTCACTTTCTGCTACCAAGAGTCGGGCCAGTAGTCCGAGCGGATCGGTCAGCGCCGCCTCTGGGCCAACAAGATCGCTGAGCACCGATACTTGATGACCCCGTTGACGCAGGGCATGCACCGCCTCCGCCGTCGCCGAACCCACTACTACCCAGACTGGTTTGCCTCGACTCTCTGCGAGTTTGAGGACACCGCCCACGACCTTTCCGTCGAAGGAACTCATATCGAGCCGACCTTCACCGGTCATGACAAGGTCCGCATCGCCGATATGGCGCGCCAACTGTACTCGCCCAGCAACCTCGTCAAAGCCAGAAGTGAGTATCGCCCCGAGCGCCAGAAACGCTCCCGACAGGCCTCCTGCAGCACCAGTTCCATCAAACTGATCGAGATCAAGCCCGTACCAACGCTGGTACCAGCGTCGCAGCGCTTTCAACCTGCTTGCAAGTACCTTGACCTCATCGGCTCCCGCTCCTTTCTGAGGGGCAAAAACAGCTGCAGCATCACTGAAACGGGTTTGTACGTCAAGTCCAATCCTCAACGGGACTGCGCAGGTTTCGAGCCCACGCTGTCGTATCCTCCGAATGAAGCCCAGTCCTCCATCAGTGACCGCAGAGCCGCCACAGCCGATAAGAATGCTGACGGGCTGGGTCCTCTTCAATGCCTCCTCAAACAGGATCGCGACTCCTGTCGAGTCCGCACGAATCGGATCATTCTGCGCAGCACCACCAACACGAGTTAAGCCAATCGCCTCCGCCGTCTCCAGAATGACCTCAACGCCGCTCTGATCGGATCCCCGATAACCAAGCCGCGCAACGCACGGATGGCCAAGGGCGTCCACCGTATCAACCTGCTCCCATCGATCCGCGAGGATGTCAAGAAAACCATCTCCGCCATCGGACAGAGGACACTCCCTCACCTCATCGACAGTGGGCACTCCTGCGAGCACGCGACAGATGTCTCGCGCTGACGCCGTGCCCTTAAAACTATCAAAAGCGGCTAGAACCTTCACGCACTCCGCCTCCCCAACTGACACTACAATAGGAGTCGGCTCCAACTATGCAGCAGATTCCGCGATACCTTTTTATCACCAACAGAGGGCCAGTACAGGTTGGCCCCGACGGGCACGCGCTAGTTCGCTCCGGTGGAGGGTTGGCGAGCGGTTTGCTTGGATTGATGGATCAACCTGGAAAACACGACATTCGCTGGCTGTTTCCTATCTCCTCCGAGGCCGAGCGGAGGGCAGCCCAAGAGCATCGATACGAAGCAGTCCAGCCGGGATTCTGTCCTGCTCCCGTCGACGAGCAGGACCACATGACCGCCTATCAAGTGATCGCGAATGAATACTTTTGGTACCTCTTCCACGGACTCTTTGACCTGAGTTTTGAACCCATTTTTGATCAGGTATTCTACGACGCCTATGACAAGTACTGCCGTTTCAATGCCCAGATGGCCGACAGAGTATCAGAACTTGACCTAGTCAATACCACAGTCATCATCAACGACTATCACCTGATGTTGATGCCCCAACTCTTACGTAGTCGTGGATTTACTGGGTCTATTGTCCTCTTCTTTCATACTCCGATCTGTACGGCATCTGAATCCGACCTCATCCCGCCAGGCATCCGGAATGAACTCCTTCGTAGCTTCAATGCGGCGAACGTTATCGGGCTCCATGCTCATCATTGGGAACAATTCTTTATCGATTCGTTTGGTCGCGGTGGGTCCGAACTACCTCCAACGGTGGTTGCCCCGCTACCGGCCGATGCCTCAGGTATACTGAGTTCCCTCTCTGATGAGCGTGTGGCCTATGAACGCGATCAACTCGAACCGCTGACCATGGGGCTGCCAACAATACTGCGAGTCGACCGGATTGAACCATCCAAGAACCTCCTGCGCGGCGTCTACGCCATCGACGAAATGTTACGCCGCGATCCAAAGGCAGTAGGGAAGTTCAGGGCTCTCCTCTTCGCCTACCCGTCACGAAGCACCATCCCTAAATACCGCCGCCTAACCGTTGAGCTCGAGACCCTCGTACGAGAGATCAATGAACGTTGGTCTCATAAGGGTTGGGAACCTATTCATCTCGACCTCTCCGACCATCCCACCAGAAGTCTTGCGAGTTACCAGATCTTTGACACCCTCTTGGTTAACCCTTTACGTGACGGCCTCAACCTGGTGGTTTTCGAAGCCGCTCTCGCCGCCAAATCGACTGCACAAATCGTTCTCTCCACCGAAGCTGGCGCGGCCGAGCATGTCGGACAATGGCTGGAGCTGGTCCACCCGCTCGACATCCCTGAGACGGCATCGGCGCTCAATCGAGCGCTCCAAGGTGGCGATCTTCAACCGGTGCGTGAGTGGACCAACCAGAACACATGGGCGAAATGGTTGGAGACCATTAGCGATGCGCTTCGATGAGTTTCGCAAGGCCTATCTTCAGTCCCCTGCAACGGCGCTTCTTGCCTTTGACTTCGATGGAACGCTTGCCCCTATCGTACCAACGCCTGAACAGGCTCAGCTCGATTCACGACTACGCCAACCGCTTGCCAGGTTGAGCAACCTAACGAACGTCATCGTCATCTCCGGTCGCCCAACCCACTACCTGGAGCGACAGTTTCAGGGTATCGACATTCGCCTCATCGGCAACTATGGCCGTCCAGAGACACTGGAGCCGCCGAACCAAAGGCTGCTTGCCACCCTGGTCGCGCAGGCTCACGAAGAGCTACCTGCTGCCATTTTACTAGAGACAAAACCGAGTTCACTTGCGCTCCACTATCGACGTGCTCCTGCCCTAGCGCCCGATGTCCTGTGTTGGGCACGTCGACAAGCACGCAAACACGACGTCACTCTTGACTTTGGAAAATCTGTGGTGGAGGTCACCCTTGGTGATCACTCCGACAAGGGTACCGTTTTGCGTCGACTAGCCGGGGACCACTCGCCGGTACTCTACGCGGGAGATGACCTCGGCGACATCCCCGCGCTCGAGGCACTGCAGGACCTCAAGCTACCCTCGTGTGGCCTCGCCGTCACCTCAGAACAGACGCCGGCGGAGCTGTCTATGATCGCAGATGAGAGTGTTTCTCGATCCACTTTCGTCCGCTATCTCATCTCGTTAGCCTCCGTCCAAGCCAGCTAACTGGCTCAAAGGCTCGCAAAGAAAGTTTAGAATCCACAAATCGATCCGATACCTCTTGGCAACCTGCAAAGTGCAAAGGCGGATCCGATCATGGGAAATGTTCAAGAGACCTGGCGCGAACGGAGAGAGCAGATCCTTCGAGCAGCCATGAATGTACTCGTCAACGATGGTGCTAGCAGTTTGACGATTCGCAGTGTAGCAAAAGCCGCTGGCGTTGACCCTGCATTGATCTATCACTACTTCAGTTCAAAAGCAGATTTATTGCAAGAGGTAACCTATATTCCGATGACGTTAGAGGCAGAACTCACGGATCCCTCTCGCGATCTAATGTGGAAACTTTCCGTCTTTGATGAGCCGATGGCGGCGTTATGGCTTACTGCACTGATGATCTGCATGGCTGACACTAGACAACGCGCCTCTGAGCAGTTTGGTCACCTTCTCGATCTTCTACTCCCAAACGGCGATCGAGCCAAACGAACAATGGTAATTGGTTTGCTGTTCGAACGATATCTCCTACGTGCAACGGCATGCGAGGACTCTGCTCTCCGACGTTATGCAGAGTTGGTAGAAGCGGTCTAGCGCACAGAAACCGTGGGGGGCAATTCCCATGGGTAATCGCTATCACGAAACTGATCTTCCAAGGGCTTCGGGACTTCAAGATGTCGAAGCGGTGAGGTCAATGCCCGTAGAGACCCACCGGTCGGTCCGCGGAGTAGGATCTCCACGGGAGCCCCGAACGTCGCCCAACTTGGACTCTGATCGACAACGAGGACACTCGGCATGCGAAGAGTCTCTCTCACCAACCAACAAAGACCCGTTGACTCAAGACGATAGAGGTCAATCGGCAACACAATGATCGTTCCAGTCCACCCGAGCGCCCCAGCCAGTGCCGCCTCGCGGAGCGCGAGGGCTGGTCCAAGTCCGGTATCAAGAAACGAATCCCCTTCGGTCCAGCTGCCACCCAGCTCTAGTACTCGGGGACCAACGACTTGCTTCACCAGCCGAGAGAGCCACACCGCCTGTGTGAGGCCACCGTGATATAAGCCTGCCTTATTCTGTCTCATGCGTCGAGAGCGTCCCCCGCTCAGAAGACACACAAGGGGTCTCATGCACCCCGCCTCAAGGTTTCACCTTCGCCCACTGTCACTACGCTACTAGAGTATGGATCCTCGGAAGCACTTGATAGACAGCTACGGTCGCGAGATTCGAGATCTTCGAATCTCGGTCACTGATCGATGCAATTTTCGCTGCACCTACTGCCTTCCTGAGGAGGGGATCGACTGGCTGCCGCGCAGTGAGCTATTGACCTTCGAGGAGATCACCGCCATCAGCCGAATATTCGTGGAACGTTTCTACGTCGACTCGATCAGGCTGACCGGTGGAGAACCAACCGTTCGTGCGCAGCTACCACGTCTTGTCTCCATGCTCGCCACGCTCAAGACTCATGAAGGCAAGAAGGTCAATCTGTCCATGACCACCAATGGGGTCACCCTCCCGCTGATTGCCGAACCTTTACGAGACGCGGGTTTGGATCGCATCAACATCTCTCTCGACACCTTGCGGGCGGATCGCTTTCTCGAAATCACCAAGCGCCCCCAGTTTGAACGAGTGCTGGAAGGTATCGAGGCCGCGCAGGCTGTCGGCTTTCACCCGCTGAAGCTCAATGTGGTTGCCATGAAAGGTATCAACGACGACGAGATTGTTGACTTTGCCACCTTTGGCCGTGATCGTGGCCTACAGGTGCGCTTTATCGAGTTCATGCCGCTGGATGGGGCAAATGCTTGGGATCAAGCCGCTGTTCTCTCAGCTGATGAGATTCTTGCTCAGGTCGCATGCGTCTATCCCGTCGAGCCAATTCCACGAACAAATGCTCCCGCTACCACCTATCGGTACCGAGATGGCAAGGGGTCATTCGGGATTATTCCATCGGTCACTAAACCATTCTGTGGTGACTGCGACCGCGTGCGTCTGAGCGCCGAGGGGAAAATTCGAACCTGTCTCTTCGCCCTTAATGAGCACGATCTTCGAACCCTCGTTCGCGAGAAGGCTACCTCAGCGCGCATCGTAGCACAGATCGAGACGATCATCGCAACGAAATGGGCCGGACACTCCATTGGCAGGGTGAACTTCATCCGACCGCAAAAATCTATGAGTCAAATTGGTGGGTAATCCGAAAAATGCCGCCGCGCGGTGACTTAGTCACCTAAAGTGTAGGAATGGCAGATCGAGAGTTCACCCACCTCGACCCACTGGGTCGGGCAAGAATGGTGGATGTCACCCCCAAGGAACCAACCCACCGGCGCGCGCTCGCACGCTGCAAAGTCTTTATGAAGCCTGAGACCACCGCTCTGGTAGCGAACAACGCTGTCAACAAAGGTGACGTGCTTGGAGCGGCCAGGATCGCTGGCATTCAGGCATCGAAGCGCACTCCGGATCTTATACCTCTTTGTCATCCACTTTTGATCGGGTCGGTCTATATTAACTTCACACTGGGGGACACCTTCGTGGAGGTTGAGGCTCAGGTGGAGACGGTGGACCGAACCGGTGTCGAGATGGAGGCCCTCACGGCAGCATCGATTGCTGCCCTCACAATCTACGACATGTGCAAGTCCTACGATCGGTCGATGGTGATCGGCGAGCTAGCACTGTGGGAGAAGACCGGAGGAAAGTCTGGCAGTTGGCGACGCGAGGAGGGGGAATGATCGGATGCAAACTGGGATAGTCACCGTTCTCGTCATCGGATGGTCTTTGGTACTCCTGCAACCGTTCTTTGTTGCTCGAAAGCGCAAGGACTATCTGCGATCAATCGTTGCCTTTCGAACTCAGCTAGGAGCTCTAGAAACCGGCATCCAGAATCGGCCTCTTCCTCAGCGCAAAAACTCTGATCGTCCAATGCGACCCGCGACATCCACCACACCTCCATACCGACGGAGGCAGAGGACGCTGGCCTCCCTGGGAGGCTCACTGCTCATCGGGCTAGCGTTGGTTGTCGCTGCCTCACCTATCGGGTTGCTCCTCACCGCCATCAGTGCCGTCTCAATAGCCGTCTTCTTGACATTGGCGAGAGCGAGCCACAATGCGACCCGCACTCGCCCTGTCAGTGCTACTTCACGACGGAGTATGGCGAGTTCCCGCACCAGCACATCAGAGCGAGCTATCGCTTGAGAAGCGGTTAGACTATTGCGCGCGGGGGTGTAGCTCAGCTGGTAGAGCGCTACGTTCGCAATGTAGAGGCCGAGGGTTCGAGTCCCTTCACCTCCACTCGTCTTGTTCGATCCGAGTATCACGAGTGCCCCGCAGTTGTGCCTCACCTTCGGCTACGCCTGGTTCTGGGCAGCCTCTCTCCAGGTGCATGACTTGGTCCGACCCACCAAGATCGTGCTACCTGCTTGATCACAGTGGTCCTCGGTCAACCTATCGCCGGTATCTCCATACGACGCCACTACGTTGCGGTCCTCTCCCTGCATCGGTTCCACATGACATAGCGTTGTTCCTCTATGGATTCAACTTCTCTCCACTGAACGCTGAGACTAACATCGTCGCCATCTCGCGCCAGTCGCGGCGAGCGGCCTTCGCAACGAACGTCCGCTTCCTCTGACCCCACCGCTGGACCATGGCACGCTAACAAGATTTGTCTCAGGTCTGGGATCACGCGCTGTCGTCAAGCAGACGAGGGCATCGAGAACCCACCCTCTGGGAACAACCATCACTGACTGGGGTCAAACGTCCATACCTGGATGAAGAGACGAACCCTGTGTTGGCTAACGACCCGTTCGATGCGATACACCCAAGCGATGCGATCTTCGCCCTCGCCTGGTGCGTGGTAGACTCTCATGTTGTTGTACTCGGCCGACAGTGCAATCTTCGTGGGAGGCCTAGCCGTGACTGCAAGCAATCAGAGAGACCGAGAAAAGCAAATCGCCGCCGAAGCCGCGGCGGACCTTGTTGAAGACGGCATGACCGTCGGTCTTGGGACAGGTTCAACCGTCTCTTTTCTGTTACCATCTCTGGCCCGGCGACATCGTGCTATCCGCTGCGTTGCCACCTCTCCACGGACCGCTGATCTCGCACGCCAACTCAACATCGATGTTGAGCCGTTTACGACAATCGACAGGCTGGATCTAGCGATCGACGGGACCGATCAGATAACCCCAGACGGTTGGCTCATCAAAGGAGGGGGTGCTGCTCACACTCGAGAAAAGCTCGTAGCGATCACCGCTGATCGATTTGTTGTGATTGCAGACTCGACCAAACCGGTCGAACTTCTACGGGGTCCAGTTCCAGTCGAGCTACTCGCCTTTGGTCTTGGCTCGACCCTTCGCCGCTTGAACGATATCACCCTCAGAGAGGTACCCTCAAGTCCTGACGGCGGTGTTATCGGAGACTATCATGGCCCACTGGTGAACCCAAGAGAGACGGCTTCACTTCTCTCCAACACTCCTGGCCTAATCGAACACGGTCTTTTCCCCCCAGAGATGGTGACCATGGCTCTCATCGGTCGAGGAGACCGAGTTGAAGTGATGACCTATTCGAGCGAGTAACCATCGCCAACTCACAGGAGTTGGCGAAGCCTCGCATGGTCACCTCAGGGCCCCTGCCAGCATACTTCAGGTGATCGATGCGGCATAGATCTCTTCGATGGCGCTCGAGAGTTCAGCCGTAAACCCATCGTCGCTCATGTCAACGTTGAGACCTTCAGTCAGAGCCCGTGAGAAACTCGCAATCATCCGATGGTTGCGAACCAGGCGTTCGTTGGCCTGGTCACGGGTGTAGCCTCCAGAGAGGGCGACGACCCGAACCACTCGAGGGTGTTCGATCAATGGGACATAGTAATCATCACGCTCAGGCAGCGTCAGTTTGATCATGACTCGCTGATCGCCAGTCAATTCGTCGAGTCCCTTCACCAGTGCGTCGCGGAGCAGGCTCTCAGCGACTTGCTTGTCTGGACTCGCAATGTCAATCTCAGGTTCGAGAATGGGAACAAGCCCTTTTTCAAGAATACTCAGCGCTATCTCAAACTGCTGATCTACCACGGCCTGGACACCCACGGGGTTGGCAAGATGAATGAATGATCGCATCTTGGTTCCAAAGACTCCTTTGGCGATCGCCTTGTCCAACAGTGCATCGAGCTCGGGCATCGGATTCATGCAACGAGCTCCATTCTCCTCAGGAGCCAGGCCCTTGTCAACTTTCACGAAGGGGACCACATGCTTTTCGCCCCACAGATACTTCGCCGCATCAGATCCAGCAAACCTTCGATCGATCGTATCCTCAAACAGGATGGCAGCAAGGATGCGATCACCGGTGAAGGCGGGGTTGGTGACGATTCGTTCGCGCATCGCATGCATAAGCGACAACATCTCATCATCCGAATCATAGGCATCCCGAGGAATACCATAAAGTGCAAGGGCACCGGGCGTACTCCCGCCGCTCTGGTCGAGCGCCGCGATAAAGCCAGCCCCATGCGCCATCTGCTCAAGCTGTTCTGCGTTCACGTTTCTCTCCGATCTTACGAGATTGGTCATCCTCGATCCTTCTGGTAAGGCTAACACGGACCCAATTCGATCGATCCGCCTTCTTCTGACGGACTCCCTTCACGGCGGCAAGCAACTGCGAATGGCTCGCCCAACAGACGACACCTGACGATCTCGCATGTGTGCGGTATCGTTGGGGCAAGTGCCACGTTACTGGTCAGACAGGTCACGAACATGCGAGGAACACAGCGACATGGCCCCAAAACATCGTCCACCTCAGTCCGTTTATCGCCGACGATCGACCTCCTCTCCAAAAGCGCACAGTTCGTCCTTGTTGTCTAGTCTGTGGGCTCGCGCGGGCTTGTGCTATCGCGGCTTACTGCCCGTCGAAAGAAGCTCGTCCCACCGGCGGCGCATGGGCCAAGGGCGGCGCATGGGCCAAGGGCGGCGCATGGGCCAATATCCATTCATTGCTCACCCGCCTCAGGAGCGGCGGTACAACCACTGACACGGACCCAGAGTACACCTGCTTCGCTGATGCCGGGACAGTCTCCGTCCGGTAGTCGATTGTCTGCAGGAAGACTGCAGATACTCACCTATCAGGGATCACCATAAGCCACTTTGGCACTTCGAACCCACATCCCTATTTGGTGGCCGAAGAAACCGTCGTCTACAATTTGTTTGTCGCAACAATGACCGCTATCTCTCCAGAGATCTGAATGCATCGGTCTTGGCAACGGTCTTGGCAAGGAATCAACAGTTGGGCGAGGAGCAGACGTGACCAGTGAAAATAGACGACGTATCACCGTGGCCCAAGGGGATGGAATCGGTCCCGAGATCATGGAGGCGACCCTAAGAATTCTCACCGCGGCCGGTGCCGACCTCGAAATCGAACGGATCAAGCTTGGAGCGCAGGTCTTTGAGCAGGGTATCACCTCCGGGGTTGAGCCAGGCGCATGGGACTCGCTGCGGCGCACCAAAGTCCTTCTGAAGGCGCCAATCACCACTCCACAGGGTGGCGGCTTCAAAAGTGTCAACGTCACCATCCGCAAGACTTTTGGACTCTACGCCAACATCCGCCCTTGTGTCTCCTATTCTCCCTTCATACCCTCCCAGCATCCTGGGATGAATCTCGCTATCATCCGCGAAAACGAAGAGGACCTCTACGGAGGTATCGAACATCGTCAAACCCAAGACGTATTTCAGACCCTCAAACTCATCACCCGACCCGGTAGCGAGCGAATTATTCGTTATGCCTTCGAATATGCCCGTCGCTATCATCGTCGTAAGGTCACCACCTTCACCAAAGACAACATCATGAAGCTCTCCGACGGCACCTTTCACAAGATTTTTGACGAAATAGCTGCCGAATATCCAGAAATCGAAGCTGAACACTGGATCATTGATATCGGTACGGCGAAACTTGCCACCGCGCCTGAACAATTCGATGTCCTGGTGTTGCCAAACCTCTATGGTGATATCTTGTCTGATGTGGCTGCCGAGATTACCGGCTCAGTCGGACTGGCTGGAAGTGCCAATATCGGCGATGAGATCGCCATGTTTGAGGCAATCCACGGCTCTGCACCTCCATTAGCGGGCCAAAATATCGCCAACCCATCTGGCTTGCTGATGGGGGCCGTGCTTATGCTGGTTCATTTAGGTCTCGGCTCGGTCGCAACCCGCGTCCAAAACGCATGGCTGTGCACGATCGAAGATGGTATCCATACCCCTGACATCTATACCGATGGCCTATCGACAAAAGAGGTAGGCACTGACGCCTTTGCTGACGCCGTTATCGAACGGCTCGGACACACACCCGAGCGTCTTCGTGCTGCTGACTACCCTGCCACCGAGGAGCCGATCGTCGTCCGGCTCAAGGATCGTCCAATCGAGATCAAGACGCTCGAGGGGATCGACATATTCCTGGAGTATCGAGGTGCAGTTGAAGAACTTGGGCGTCGGATCGAAGACCATCTCAACCCCCTCCTTACTCTGGTAATGATTAGCAACCGAGGACAAAAAGTCTACCCCAACGGAGCTGCCGAGACTTTCTGTGTCGATCACTGGCGCTGTCGTTTCCAGCCGCGTATACCAGGTAGCACCATCACAACGGCAGATCTCATCGACCAGTTAACTCGTCTTGATGCAGCGGGACTCCCGTTCATCAAGACGGAAGGGCTCTATGCATTTGATGGTGTACCGGGGTACTCCCTAAGCCAAGGGCAGTAGGCTCACGCACGTTCGTTCGTTCTCCGACAGGAGGACTGTCCTCAGATCGATGCCAACAGTACCGCAAGAAGACCCGTCAAGAAGATCCCATCAAAGGTTCCGGCACCCCCGATGGAGACGATAGAGGCACCAAGGGTTCTCGTCTTGTTGAGGTTCGAGAGGTCTGCGCCGATGAGAACACCCATCACACCGATGATGTAGGCAAGGGCAGCAAGATAATGCACCGTCAGCAACGAGGCCAAGATCACGGCTATCAGGGCGGGTAAGACGATTGGCACCGCAATGCCGACACCTCGGATAGGACGAGCCACCAGGCGCACCACCGCCGCCGCAATCGCGACACCGATAAGGGCGAGCAGCTCCAGATGGTCATGCACCACCAAATAGACCGACAGACCGGTTGGGATGACGGCCCCACCGACATTCACCGCAATCGATGTCTCGCTCGGGCGAGGCGGAGTCGGGATTACATAGCGAACTCCGAGAAAACTGATCGAACGTTCGATTGGCTCCTCCATCGGATTATGAAGCCTCGCAACCGGTACATTGATGAAACTCCCAAGAATCGTGGCCACAAGTACCATCACTAGCCAGCCTGGCGCGATACCAATCCGCTGGTACGCAAATCTGAGGAGATCGAGGCCAAGGAGAGCAACCAGCAGCAACAACATCAGGGCCAGCGCTAGATAAAAGGGCCAGGCCAAGGCCCAGTAGACAGAGCGACGCATGGGTGTAATCCTTCCTCTCCTCCCCTAACCTAGTCCCGTTACCACGAACGCAACCGAGCATCACTATCAAGTCAACGAGATTCTGCGCCGAATGACCAGGATAGACAAACCAGGTCACACCCCAAAGAACAGGTGTAGAACCCGCAGATGTGACGGTCTCAGTTGAGAACGCGCTAAATTAGAGGAAGATCTACTCGACAAAGGAGTCGAAGTTGACACTTACAACAAAGAAGCTTGGAAAAAATCCAGTCTTTACTGGGCTGAAGGAGCGTCTGCGGGAGCTCGAATCCCAGTTGGGGACGCCTGAGAAGCGAAAGGCGTTCCTCGGATTCGCTCGTGCCTTCACTGCGCATATCGACCCTGAGGAGGAGACCGCATTCTCCACCGACTTTGTGATTGCGGCGCTCACCGCTCAGCTCCATACGCTGGACAGCGTCACGGTCGAGGACATGTGCGTCATGGAGATTGTGCGGGGATCGGACGTCGTCCGCATACGCTGCCGTCCAGAAGGGATCTCTGAACTCGAGTCAGTCTTTTCAACAATGCGTGCGTCGGGCACCATGATCTCCATCGTTAGCAACGACATGGAGTTTCTGGTCGACACCTTTTTGCAGACCATCCGCGAGAAATCCGATCGACTGACCACCATTCACCCCATTCTTGAACGGTCTGATCTTGCTCA
Organism: Actinomycetes bacterium; assembly: GCA_021822605.1. GTDB lineage: Bacteria > Actinomycetota > Acidimicrobiia > Acidimicrobiales > Acidimicrobiaceae > Ferrimicrobium. The sequence goes on along the minus strand of JAKAQL010000010.1, from coordinate 2,682 downwards.
ATGTGGATGTAACGTCGCCTCAGCACAGCCAACCGAGCTTCTCTCCTTTTTTGCTGCTCAGATCCCAATGGCGGTGACCAAGGTCGAGGCCGAGCAACTTCTACGAACTCTGGCAAAACGCTACCAACAGCTCCATCACTTCAACAGAGACCGCGATCGCATGCTCTCCGATCTCCTCCACCTCATCGAAGAGCAGGAGTTCCCCGTTAATGGCAAGACCGAGATTCCGATCAGTACCTCCGCCTTTGCTCACTTTCTACCATTTGCCGAGATTCGGCGCCCAAAGAAGGGTCAGCGACTCGACCTCGGCATTACCCGTGAGGACGTCGCCATCGATCGACACTGGCCACGAGGCATCAGTACGAACTATCACATCCAAGTGCTTCCCGCCAGATCTGAGATTCTCGATTTTTCGCAACTCCGTGCAGTCTCCTTCAAGGCGCCGGAGGGAGAGGTTGACTTCGTCGGCATCTTTCGCCCCCAACGAACAGGGTCGATTGGGCTTGCAGTGCCAGAGGTCGCCGACCGTCTTGAGGCGGCTCGCACACAGCTCAATTTACTTCCAACGAGTCACTCCTACCGAGTTCTGCAAGACTTTGTGACGTCGCTTAACATCGACACCGTGCTTGCGCTGCCGATGGCCGACTTCCTGGAACTCGCACGCGCTGGCCTTTTGGTCGAAGAGGTGTCGCGGACACAGGTCTACCTAAGCCAGTCACCGACCGGTCCGCGCCGCCTGCTGGTTATGGTGCCGGGTGGCAGAGTTGAGTTTGGGATCGAAGATCGAATCGATGACACGCTTGCAGCTTTTTGTGACGGTGTGCCGAAGCGAATCGGTCGGTTTTTCTCCGAACGTCGGCTCGTATTGGAGTACATCCTGCTTGGCTCATTGACCCCGGAGGGGCTCGACAAGCTCACAGAAGAGCTCGACCGTGTGACTACACCATGGCGAACGAGAATACGCACCAAGCTCCGCCAAGAGTTAGACCAAGATGTGTTGCCTCGGGTGCTGAGTGCATTGGACCTTGTTGCTGAATCGGTCGAGGAGAGCTATCAACAGGAAGAGAACGACGACTTTATCATCTCCGATCTCACCGCCATCGCGGAGTTGTTGGAGTCCGACCGCCGACTTTCCACGCGACTACTCGTCGATGTCGATGGAGAGCTGCGCCTCCACTTAATCTTGCTAGGGAATCGACTATCTCTCTCTCAAATTCTGCCAGTCATCGAGAACTTTGGCCTCAAGGTATCGGATGAACAACCATACCGAGGTCGAACGGGCAACCGGGAACTCTGGATCATAGATCTGGGCCTTGTGGTCGACGCCGATGAGGCACGCGAACGTCTTGGCCAGGGACGAGTTCGAGAGCGCGTGGAACAATCATTGGCCGCTATTTGGCGTGGCGACGAAGAGAACGATCAGCTCAACCAGCTCGCCATTACCGCCGAGCTGAAACCGGACGAGATTGCCGTCACGCGGGCACTGGCGAGCTACATGAGGCTCACCAACCTGGGTTACTCAGAGGCCTACTGTCAACAGGCCCTGGTCAACCAGCCAACCTTGGCTCGAACATTGGTCCGTCTGTTTTATACCCGCTTTGACCCGGAGATCTCTGAACTTGACCGCGACGAAACCTCAGAACGTTTGATCGCTTCACTCGAGGAAGAGCTGAGCGAGGTCAGCTCATTAGATCAGGACAAAGTGCTGCGGGGAATGGAGGAGCTCGTGCGTTCTATGCTGAGAACCAACCTCTTCCAAAGGGATCGCAAAGCGGTAGCCTTCAAGATCGACCCCCGAAACCTCAGCTTTCTTCCCGACCCCAAGCCACGTTACGAGATTTATCTACGCAACGAAACCACCGAAGCAGTTCACCTGCGTGGCGGCCCAGTCGCGCGAGGCGGCATCAGGTTCTCTGACCGTATGGAGGATTTCAGAACGGAGATTCTGGGCTTGATGAAGGCTCAGACGGTCAAGAACGCCGTCATCGTTCCAGTGGGGTCCAAAGGCGGCTTTATCGTAAAGGATCTTGATCCCAAAGGTCGCAATGCCGCAAAGATCGAGCGCTCGTATCGCATCTTCATGGAGACGCTGCTTTCGCTGACCGACAACCTCGTGGCAGGGAAGATCGTTCCTCCAGAGGGCACCGTTTGCCACGATGGCCCTGATCATTACCTCGTGGTAGCGGCCGACAAAGGAACAGCGACGTTCTCCGATATCGCTAACGAAATCGCGATGAACCATGGTTACTGGCTCGGCGATGCTTTTGCCTCAGGGGGGTCCCATGGATTTGACCACAAGCAGATGGGTATCACCGCGAAGGGAGCCTGGGTCTCGGTCGAGCATCTCTTCGATGCTGTCGGGATCGACATCGCGCGAACTCCGATACGAGTCGTTGGAATCGGCGACCTCTCTGGCGATGTCTTTGGCAACGGGACACTACGTTCACACCAGCTCAAGCTGATCGCGGCATTCGACCATCGCCACATCTTCCTGGACCCGGATCCTGAGCCAGAGGTATCGTGGCAGGCACGCTCTGCCATCTTTTCACAGGGAGCTGGAACGACATGGGAGGATTACCCTGAATCTGCCATCTCTCCTGGTGGCGGTGTCTATCCCAGAAATGTCAAAGGTATCACGATCTCATCCCAGGTCGCTGAGGCGCTCGACATACCCAGATCGGA
>JAKAQL010000063.1 GCA_021822605.1 Actinomycetes bacterium | reverse complement strand
CAAGTGAGGCTTACTTCGCTCGAACTTCTGCTTTGCCATCTTTTCCTGCTCCGTTGCTACTCACTGCGCCCACATGGCGCAACCTTGACCCATTACAGAACTACGTAGTCTACTCGCCCCGGACCTTACGAACGATCTCCGCCGCAATCGAATCCGGTACTTCTTGGTACGCATGGAACTGCATGGTATACGTTGCCCGACCTTGCGTCCTTGAACGCACGTCGGTAGCGTAACCAAACATCTCCGACAATGGGACCAGCGCGCGAATAACTTGGTTATTCCCGATCTGATCCATGCCCTCGACCCGACCACGTCGGGACGAGAGATCTCCGATGACGTCCCCCATGTAATCATCTGGGGTCACCACCTCTACCGCCATGATCGGCTCGAGGAGGACAGGATCTGCCGCTCGAACCGCCTTCTTCACCGCCATAGAACCCGCTATACGAAACGCCATCTCCGAGGAGTCGACGTCGTGATAGGAACCGAAGACCAGTGTAACCCGTAGGTCCTCAACCGGGTAACCAGCTAAAACACCCGACCCGAGTGCGTCCTGGATACCGGCGTCAACCGCAGGAATGTATTCCTTGGGAATCACGCCACCCGTGATCTTATCGACGAACTCATAGCCACTACCGACGCCCAACGGTTCAACGTTGATCACTACGTGTCCGTATTGCCCGCGCCCACCGGTTTGACGTATGTAACGCTCTTCAATACGCTCAACCGGCTTGCGAATCGTCTCGCGGTAGGCGACCTGGGGCTTACCTACGTTCGCATCAACCTTGAACTCACGCAACATTCGATCGACGAGCACCTCCAAGTGGAGCTCACCCATACCCGAAATGACTGTCTGCCCAGTCTCCTGGTCGGAGCGCACCCGAAATGTCGGATCCTCCTCCGAAAGAGCGAACAGGGCTCGACTCATCTTCTCCTGATCAGCCTTCGTCTTGGGTTCAACCGCAACGTGGATCACAGGGTCTGGAAAATCGAGACTCTCAAGGATGATAGGCTTCGCAGGGTCGCAGAGCGTATCGCCAGTCGTAGTATTTTTAAACCCGACCGCAGCAACGATGTCGCCAGCTGCGACGGAGTCGATATCTTCCCGGTGATTGGCGTGCATCAACAGGATACGTCCGAGACGCTCCTTCTTGTCTTTGGTAGTTCAAAACGGTAGCGCCCTTATCGAGCGTCCCAGAATACACCCGGAAATAGGTCAATTTCCCGACAAAAGGATCGGTCATGATCTTAAAGGCAAGTGCCGAGAACGGTGCCTCGTCAGACGGCTCCCGCTCGATCATCTCCGCACCGGAGAGGCTAGTCCCGACCGCTGGCTTGATATCGATCGGCGATGGCAGATAATCAACGACAGCGTCGAGTAGGGGCTGCACTCCTTTGTTCTTGAAAGCCGATCCACACAGGACGGGCACCAACGAGTTAGAGATGGTCGCCTTGCGAATGGCACCCTGCAGAAACTCTGCTGAGATCTCCTGGTCGCCGATGTAGAGCTCCATCAGATCATCATCGAAGTTGCTCAGCACATCGATCAACTCCCGATGTGCGTCCTCAGCCGCAGCCTGAAGATTTGCAGGGATGACCTCGGTATGGAACTTGTCGCCCATACCCTCATCCCAGATGATCGCCTCCATGCGGAGCAGGTCGATCACACCAAGAAAATCACTCTCTGACCCGATTGGGAGTTGAATAACCAGCGGGTTGGCATCCAGGCGATCCTTGATCATGTCGACGCAACGCTCAAAGTTGGCCCCGACGCGATCCATCTTGTTGATGAAGCAGATGCGTGGTACCGAGTATTTGTTTCCCTGTCGCCATACCGTCTCTGTCTGAGGTTCAACTCCAGCAACTGCATCGAAGACCGCAACCGCGCCATCGAGTACACGAAGGGAACGTTCCACCTCAACGGTGAAGTCCACGTGCCCTGGGGTATCGATGATATTGATCCGATGGTCCTTCCAGAATGCGGTGGTCGCGGCCGACGTGATGGTGATACCACGCTCCTGCTCTTGAGGCATCCAGTCCATGGTGGCGGCACCCTCGTGCACCTCACCGATCTTGTAGTTTTTCCCGGTGTAGTAGAGAATACGCTCCGTCGTGGTCGTCTTACCCGCATCAATATGCGCCATAATTCCGATATTGCGAATACGGTCGAGAGGAATCTCGCGCTTCGTGACCATTTACTCCTTCTCCTCTGCGTGGCTAGCCACTAACACTTCTTGCGGCCTCCCGCCTATGCCTTCTTGCACTCTTCCCTGCCGCGCACCGCCGGGAAGACCAACTCATCCATGCAAACCGATGCTGTCCCCTGAGAAGAACGCCTTCCATCTTCTATCAAACGAGCCGCGACGAGAACCTACAGCCCTCTACCAATGATCCATAGCCCTCCACCAATGGCTTGTGTCTTCCTGTGCCAACACCACCGGCATGTCTGAAAGGGAAGGGACACCCTCAAAGGGCTACCGCCGCTACCAGCGATAATGCATGAAGGCGCGGTTGGACTCCGCCATCTTGTGGGTGTCATCACGACGCTTAACCGAGGCACCAACGCCGTTCGAGGCATCAAGTACTTCATTCGCCAACCGCTCAACCATGGTTTTCTCGCGACGACCCTTGGCATTCGTCACAATCCACCGAATCGCGACCGAATTCGCCCTTCGCGGTTTGACAAGCACCGGAACCTGGTAGGTGGTACCACCTACTCGTCTGGAACGCACCTCGGTGTCCGGTCGCGTGTTGTCAACAGCGCGTTTTAGCACCGCCACCGGATCGCTACCAACCTTCTCCGCGATCACATCAAGTGCTCGATAGACGATATGCTCTGCCACCGACTTCTTGCCGCTCACCAGGACCTTGTTCACAAATTGGGCGACCAGCACCGAATGGTAGACAGGGTCCGAAGCGATGTACCTCGGTTGGATTGGGCCCTTTCTGGGCATAACTCTACTTCTCCCTCTTCGCACCGTATCGGCTACGGGCCTGCTTACGATTTTTCACACCAGCCGAGTCAAGAGACCCGCGAACGATCTTGTAACGAACCCCAGGAAGGTCCTTCACGCGACCTCCTCGTACGAGCACGATGGAGTGCTCCTGGAGATTATGACCGATCCCAGGGATATACGCCGTGACCTCCACTCCCGAGGTTAAGCGCACTCTCGCCACCTTACGCAGTGCAGAGTTCGGCTTCTTCGGAGTTGCGGTGTAGACACGCGTACAGACCCCACGGCGCTGCGGTGAACCCTTCAACGCTGGGGTCTTGGTCTTGGTCCGTTTGGACTCACGACCCTTTCTAACTAACTGTGAAATCGTAGGCAAGACGTTCCTCTCGTCAAATACATTCTGGTATAGCCAACACACGGAGCAGCCCGAAGGCGCCCCTGGCCCAATCGGACAGTCTAACGCACATGGAGGCGGATCTAGCCCTCCTCAAGTAGATCCTCGTGGCCCGACTCATTCTCCTCCTCTGAACTCCAAAATGAGAGCTTACGATGGAAGGGCGCCTTTACCTCTACCGATCGATACTCGCGAACACCAGACCCAGCTGGAATGAGCTTTCCGAGGATAATGTTCTCCTTCAAGCCAAGCAACGGATCAGACTTCCCCTCAATCGCGGCCTCGGTAAGTACGCGAGTCGTCTCCTGGAAGGAGGCTGCGCTTAACCATGACTCCGTCGCGAGCGATGCCTTGGTAATTCCCATAAGCTCCGGTCGACCCTCGGCTGGACGCGCCCCTTCGGCAAACAGAGCTCGATTCACCTCAGCGTACTGCTGTGACTCCACTCGCTCTCCAGGAAGAAATTGCGAGTCCCCAGGCTCGGCAACCAACACACGTCGAAGCATCTGCCGAACGATGAGTTCGATATGCTTGTCATGAATCGGTACGCCCTGATCCCGATAGACCTTTTGGACCTCCTCGACGAGATACTGCTGCGTCTCGCGGATACCCTTGATCTCAAGTACCTGCTTGGGATCCTTTGGACCCTCCACGAGCGCATCGCCAGCGGATACCTCCTGACCCTCCTGTACATTGAGGTGAACACGTGTCGGCAACAGATACGTCTCCTCAGTCCCGTCGTCGTGGACTACACTGACGCGCTGGCCGTTCTCCTCATCGACAAGATGGACGATCCCTGCACCGTGGGCCAGGATCGCAGCACCCCGGGGAGTGCGAGCCTCAAAGAGCTCGACGACGCGCGGCAATCCATGGGTGATGTCAGATCCTGCAATACCCCCCTGGTGGAAGGTACGCATCGTCAGCTGAGTTCCCGGCTCACCGATGGACTGGGCAGCGACGACGCCGACTGCCTCGCCGAGTTCGATCAGGCCAACCCCTCCGAGGGATTTGCCATAGCACATCGCGCACACCCCGTGAGAGGTCTCACACGTGAGCGCCGAGCGAACCCTGATCTGGTTGACATCTGGATCTTCAGTGATCGTAGCCACTAAGGCATCGGTGAGCAGTGTTCCACGCCCGATCTCACTTCCATCAGCTAAGTGCACTGAGTCGGCGAGCACGCGCCCAAAAGCACGCGTCTCAACATAAAACCGCTTACCAGCCTCGTCAGGTCGGATATCCTCCAACCAGATACCACGAGTCGTCTCACAATCGATCTCCCGGACGATCATCTCCTGCGCGACGTCGACAAGCCTTCGGGTCAGATACCCGGAGTCAGCGGTCCGCAGTGCGGTATCGGCGAGACCCTTGCGGGCACCGTGGGTAGAGAGGAAGTACTCAAGAACCTGCAGGCCCTCACGGAACGACGACTTAATCGGGCGAGGAATCATCTCACCGCGTGGATTCGCAACCAAGCCCTTGATCCCGGAGATCTGTCGAATCTGCTGTGGGTTACCACGAGCACCTGATTCGATCATCATCCCTAACGGATTCATGATGTCAGCCGCGAGCATCTCGTCGATGGCACGACCAATCTCCGCGGTGGCTGAGGTCCAGATCTCGATCTCTTTCTGCTTTCGCTCGTCATCGGTGATGATGCCGCGCTTAAACTGGGCCTCCGCCTTCTCGGCCTCCTTCTCGTAGCGGTTGAGAATCTCGGCCTTCGCTACCGGGGTCTTGACGTCGTCAATCGAGATCGTCAATCCAGACTGACTCGCATATCGGAAGCCTAAATCCTTTATCGCATCCAGGGTGACCTGGACTGTGATCCGCGGGTAACGGTTGGCAACCTCTTCGACGATAGCGCCGACTGGAAGGTTCTTCTTCCCGATAATCTCATTGACATATCGAAAGTCCTCCGGCAACGCCTCGTTGAAGATCACACGCCCTGCGGTCGTTCTCAACTCAGTGACCTCACCATCAGCTCCGAGCCTTCGCAGGCGAATGGGAGCGTGAAGCCCCAACTCATTTGCATCGAGAGCTCGACGAACCTCGTAGTTGTGCCTGAACACCTTTCCAGCACCAATTTCTTCCTCGCGGATGATAGTGAGGTAAAACAGTCCAAATACCATGTCCAAGCTCGGCACCGTGATCGGACGGCCAGTCGCAGGAGAGATAATGTTGCTCGCTGAAAGCATCAACACCCTCGCCTCCGCCTGAGCCTCTGGCGACAGGGGCAGGTGAACCGCCATCTGATCGCCGTCAAAGTCGGCGTTAAATGCTGTCGTCACCAGCGGGTGGATCTGAATCGCCTTACCCTCGACCAACACCGGTTCAAAAGCCTGGATACCCAGACGGTGCAGTGTCGGTGCACGGTTGAGCAATACCGGATGCTCCCGAATCACGCCGTCGAGCACCTCCCATACCTGGGGACGCCGCCGCTCTACCATGCGCTTTGCTGATTTAATATTCTGCGCAAACTCCATCTCGACTAGCCTTCGCATAACGAATGGCTTGAAAAGCTCAAGGGCCATCAACTTGGGAAGCCCGCACTGATGAAGTTTCAGCGTTGGACCGCCGACGATAACCGACCGACCAGAGTAATCAACGCGTTTCCCAAGAAGGTTCTGTCGGAAGCGTCCCTGCTTGCCCTTCAGCATGTCCGAGAGACTCTTCAACGGTCGGTTACCAGGACCGACCACAGGACGGCCACGGCGTCCGTTGTCAAAGAGTGCGTCAACCGCCTCTTGCAGCATACGCTTTTCGTTGTTGACGATGATCTCCGGGGCGCCGAGGTCGAGTAGACGCTTGAGCCGATTGTTCCTGTTGATCACCCGACGGTAGAGGTCATTCAAATCCGACGTTGCAAAACGTCCGCCATCGAGTTGAACCATTGGACGCAGATCCGGTGGAATAACCGGAACAACCGACAGGATCATTGCCATGGGGTCGTTGATTCTCCGGCCATCCTCATCACGTCGATTGAAGGCAGAGACGATCTTGAGTCGTCGGATAGCCTTCTGTCGCCGTTGAGCTGAAAGGGGCCGACGTGCATCCGTTGGCTCAATCATCTCTCGAAGCTTGACCTGCTCTGCGTCAAAATCGATGCGGTTGATCAGATCGGCGATCGCTTCGGCACCCATGCCGCCATCGAAATACTCCGAATAACGAGCGCGTAACTCCCTCCAAAGAATCTCATCCTCGATGATCATCCGTGGATAGAGCTCACGAAACTCGTCGAAAGCCCGCCGAACAAGCTCAATCGACTGATTTGCTCGCTCACGAACCGTCTGGATCTCCTTCTCCAGCTGCCGCTGGCGCGCACGGATGTCGCTATCTTTGGCACCCTCCGCCTCCATGGCAGCCAGCTGCTCCTCAAGATCCTGGAAGCGATGCTCGATCTCAATATCCCGACCATCCTCGAGGCTCTTGATCTCCTCAAGCATCTCAGTCTCGAGATTAGGAAGCTCCTGATGGCGGCGATCCTCATCGACTGCGGTAACGAGATTTGCAGCGAAGTAGATGACCTTCTCCAACTGCTTCGCCTTGAGCTCCTCCTTCGGAGTCGTTCCCATGAGGAGATAGGCAAGCCACGAACGGGTACCGCGGAGGTACCAGATATGTACCACTGGGGCCGCAAGCTCGATATGTCCCATGCGCTCTCGGCGAACCTTAGCCCGAGTGACTTCGACACCGCAACGCTCGCAGACGATCCCCTTGAATCGCACCCGCTTGTACTTCCCGCAGGCACATTCCCAGTCCTTTGTGGGACCAAAGATACGCTCGCAAAAGAGACCATCCCGCTCCGGACGCAGCGTTCGATAGTTGATGGTCTCCGGCTTCTTAACCTCGCCACGTGACCAGTTCTTGATATCGTCCGAGGTCGCCAGCCCTATTCTAATCTGATCGAATCGGCTCAAATCAAGCATTTAAATTCCTCTCTCCTGACGTCCATCATCTTCGTAATCCACATTGCGCTCAGGTCGGCTGAGATTGATCCCAAGATCCTCAGAGGCCGAGTAAGCATCCTCATCGAGCTCGCGTAGCTGTACTCGCTCACCCGTTGGTGAGAGCACATCTACGTTCAAACAAAGCGACTGCATCTCCTTGATAAGCACCTTGAAGCTCTCCGGAATACCTGGTTCTGGGATGTTCTCGCCTTTGACGATAGACTCATAAACCTTGACACGCCCAACCACATCATCAGATTTGATGGTCAACAGTTCCTGCAGCGCGTACGCAGCGCCGTATGCCTCAAGTGCCCAGACCTCCATCTCACCAAAGCGCTGCCCGCCGAACTGCGCTTTGCCACCGAGTGGCTGTTGAGTAATCATTGAATAAGGTCCTGTCGAACGTGCGTGGATCTTGTCATCCACCATGTGCGCCAGCTTGATCATATAGACGTAACCAACCATCACCGGGCTGTCGTAGGGTTCTCCCGTGCGTCCATTGAACAGTTGCGCCTTGCCATCCTCACCGACGAGTCGGTTACCGTCGAATGACTGTGGATTCAGGTTTGTCAACAGCTCCTTGATCGTCGGCAGCCCACCAGCCTCCTCGGTCTCATCCCAGTGGGCACCGTCAAACGACGGGCTGGCGACCCAAGTATTAGGGATGGCCCGAGGTCGGGTCTTGTGGCTCTGTGATGCCAGCTGCTCTGGATCCTCAACTGGCGTCCAACCCCACTTGGCCGCGAAACCGAGGTGACCCTCAAGGACCTGACCAACATTCATTCGTGAAGGGACACCAAGTGGATTCAAGATGATATCCAACGGAGTACCATCGGCCATGCGCGGCATGTCCTCAAGCGGCAGAATCTTGGAGATGACACCCTTGTTACCGTGTCGTCCCGCCAACTTATCGCCTTCAGAGATCTTGCGATGTTGTGCCACATAGACACGGACCAATTGATTTACTCCAGGAGGCAGCTCAGTAGAGTCGTCACGGCTGAAGACCTTGATGTCGATGACCTTCCCATACTCACCGTGCGGGACCCTCAGCGAGGTATCACGTACCTCGCGTGATTTTTCGCCAAAGATCGCCCGCAACAAGCGTTCCTCAGGGGTCAGTTCCGTCTCACCCTTTGGGGTGACCTTCCCCACCAGGATATCGCCCGGTCCTACCTCGGCCCCTACGCGAATAATCCCTCGTTCATCGAGATCAGCCAAGGCCTCCTCCGAAAGGTTCGGGATATCACGAGTGATCTCCTCCGCCCCGAGCTTGGTGTCACGAGCATCCGTCTCGAACTCCTCGATGTGGATCGAGCTCAGGACATCATCCTTTACCAGTCGCTCTGAGATGATGATGGCATCTTCGAAGTTGTACCCTTCCCAGGGCATAAAACCGACAAGAAGATTCTTGCCAAGTCCAAGTTCACCATTCTGGGTCGCCGGCCCATCGGCCAAGAGATCTCCGGCCTCCACACGCGCGCCCTGATCGACAAGGGGACGCTGGTTCCAACAGGTGTTTTGGTTTGATCGCTCAAACTTCACCAGACGATACCGCTTGGTGCCAAGGGGAACCCCATTGGTGTCGGTCTGACCCTTGTCGTAGTCGACAACGATGGAATCACCCGTCACCTCAGAGACCACTCCAGAACCCTTCGCCACGAGGACATCACCCGCGTCAAGTCCTGCTCGCGCCTCGACCCCGGTACCCACAAAAGGCGCCTCAGGGATCATCAGGGGAACCGCTTGCTTCTGCATGTTGGCACCCATGAGTGCCCTATTCGCGTCGTCATGCTCCACGAATGGAATCAACGAGGTAGAGACGGAGACAACCTGCGATGTCGAGACGTCCATCAAATGGACCTCTTCGGGAGTTGCCAACTCCACCTCCGAGGTCGAACCGTACGAGACCTCGTTCACACCGACCTTGACGACGGCGCCCTGTGGACCTCGGCGGACGAGAACCTTCGGCTCGATAAACCGTCCATCGGCATCGAGGCGCGCATTCGCCTGAGCGATGATGAACTCCTCCTCCTCGTCGGCTGTGAGATAGACGATGTCATCGGTCACACGACCATCGACCACCTTACGGTACGGGGTCTCGATGAAACCGAAGCGATTCAATCTTGCATAGCTCGCAAGCGCCCCGATCAAGCCGATGTTTGGTCCTTCGGGTGTCTCGATCGGACACATCCGCCCGTAATGCGAGGAGTGCACATCTCGGACCTCGAAACCGGCTCGCTCCCGTGAAAGGCCCCCAGGGCCGAGGGCGGATAGGCGCCGTTTGTGTGCAAGTCCCGACAGCGGGTTGTTCTGATCCATGAACTGAGACAACTGGCTTGTAGAGAAGAACTCCTTAACCGCAGCCACCACTGGACGGATGTTGATCAAGCTCTGTGGCGTAATCGCCTCAACGTCCTGCGTGGTCATCCGCTCCCGGACCAGACGCTCCAGGCGCGAGAGACCGATCTTGAGTTGATTCTGAATCAGCTCGCCCACGCTACGAACACGTCGATTAGAGAAATGGTCCTGGTCATCATAACGATAGCCCAGTTCACCACTGGCCAAGTGGAGCATGTACGAGGCAGTTGCGACTACTTCCGCCCTCGAGAGGACGCCAGGGGTCTCATACTCCGTATCGAGTGGGTGGCCAAGAATACCCTCGAGGCGCGCAATCTCTGGTTTGAGACGCTTGTCGATCTTGTAGCGTCCGACGCGGGTGAGATCATAGCGTCGCGCCTGAAAAAACGCTCCTTCTAGATACATCCGTGCGGCATCCGCATTCGGTGGTTCCCCTGGGCGAACACGCTTGAACACTTCCAGGAGAGCCTCATCCTCAGTCTGCGACTGATCCTCCTTTTCCCACTGCGGAATCAGAAAGTCGAAGTGTTGGACGAGCTTTTGCAGATCGGCAGGATCTGAGAACCCTACTGCTCGCAAAAGGGTGAAGAGGCTAAGACGCCGCTTACGAGCGACACGCGCGCCTGCCTGAATGTCACGGCCAGGACGTGCCTCCACGTCGAACTCGAGCCACTCCCCGCGATAGGGGTTGATGGTAGCGGTGACAATCGTGCGTTGGTCACGGCCTGGTTGGAAGAGAACACCAGGTGAACGCACCAGCTGGGAGACAATGACCCGTTCGGTACCGTTGATCACGAAGGTACCGCGATCGGTCATCAACGGAAAATCGCCCATGAAGACGATCTGCTCCTTGATCTCGTAGGTGCTCTTGTTGGAGAACTTCGCGCGGACAAAGATCGGCGCAGCGTAGTTCATATCCTTCTCTTTGCACTCCTCCACCGAGTACTTGGGAAAGGGCGCCAGGTCCGGATCGTTCGGATCGTACTCTAGCTCCAGAGAAAGTTGGCCCCCATAATCCTCAATCGGCGAGATGTCGTGGAATGCCTCTGCGAGACCCTCCTCGAGAAACCAGCGGAAGGAATCTGTCTGGATAGCGATAAGATCAGGTAGCGGAAGAACCTGGGGGAGTTTCGCAAACGAGAAACGCTGGGGTGAGCGGTTAAGCAAGGTCAAGTACTACTCCTTAGACGAGATCCGAAAACACAAAAAAACTCATACAAGCGACAAGGTCGCTCAGATGAGTTTTTCAAGAGCTCAGTGGTGGGCAAGACACTACAACATATAGCATAGATGGACTAGGTACGCGATGCGCCGTTTGTCCCCGAAAAGACGGACACAGACGGCGCATAGGCGCGCGATTGTACGTTACTTCAGCTCGACAGTGGCGCCAGCGGCCTCAAGCTGTGCCTTCGCCTTTTCGGCATCTTCCTTCGATGCCTTCTCCAACACCGGCTTTGGTGCGGCATCGACAAGATCCTTGGCTTCCTTGAGCCCAAGATTCGTGAGGGCTCGAACCTCCTTGATGACCTGGATCTTTTTCTCGCCAGCGGCCGTCAAGATGACATCAAACTCATCCTGCTCTTCTGCAACCACAGCGGCCTCGCCCGCACCCCCAGCGGCGGCGCCAGCAGCGGCGACGGCAACCGGAGCGGCAGCCGTGACACCGAAGCGCTCCTCAAAGGCCTTCAGGAGCTCAGAGAGCTCGATAACAGTCATCTCAGAGATCTGGTCAAGCAACGCTTGCACATCTGCCATTGGTTTCCTTTCGTGTCCTGTCGAGGACGATTATTGCTAACGACTACGTCGAGCTACTTACTATGACTACTTACTATGAAACATCTGTATGAGCGGCGGAACGGAGTCCGCCGTAACTCCCCTGGACTACGCAGCCTCGCGCTGATCGACCAGTGCCTTCAACCCGTAAGCGAAGTCACGAGGGAGCGCATTCAACGCAGAGGCGAATGAGACCATCGGCGCAGCAATGAGGCCAGCCAATTGCGCGAGCAACACTTCTCGACTTGGCAGGTTCGCCAACGCAAAGACCGCCGACTGATCCAACAGTTGGCCGCCAAAGAGCGCACCTTTGACGACAAGCGATTCGTTCGTACGTGAGAAATCGCGCAGTACCTTCGCGGTCGCGGCAGCGTCGAGACCGCTGAAAACGAGGCCACTCGGACCAGTTAGCAGCTCCGTGAGTACTTCATAACCAGCCTCAACGGCGGCGATGCGCACCAGCGTATTCTTGAATACCTTGTATTCGGCAGCGACGGAGCGCAGCTGTGCTCTCAGCACCTGTAAATCGGCAACCTTTAGACCGCGGTACCTAGTGACAAAGACGACGCTGTTGGCGATCAGCTTCGATCGCACTTCATCAACAACTGCTACCTTGGCGGGGCGTGGATTTTCGACCATTATCTCTCCTTGTAGTTGTGCCTGACTCGGAGAGATCGCTTCGTCGGGCGCCCATCACAGGCATTAAGCAAAAGCACCGGACCTCTTGAGCGAATCGAGGCGAATTACAATCTAGCAGCCAGGCTGACTAAGCAGCCCCAACAGCGACAAAATCTTCGTCAGATAGACGAATCCTATTGGGGTCGAGCGCGACCGAGGGCGTCATCGTCGCGCTGACGTGAACGGAGCGGAAGTACCGACCCTTAGCGGAGGCTGGCTTAGCCCTCGCTAACTCGTCGATCACCGCTCGGAAATTTTCCAACAAGGCAGTCGTTGAGAACGACACCTTGCCGATGGGCACGTGCACATTTCCCACTTTGTCAGTACGAAACTCAACTCGACCAGCCTTAAACTCTGCAACGGCCTTGCCGACCTCCATGGTGACGGTGCCAGTTCTCGGGTTAGGCATAAGACCCCGTGGACCAAGCACCCTACCAAGGCGACCAACCTGACCCATCAGATCAGGTGTGGCAATTGCCACATCGAAGTCAAGAAAGCCACCCGTCACTCGCTCCACCAGATCATCCGCACCGACGACATCCGCACCGGCATCTCTCGCCTCAGCGGCAGCCTCACCAGCTGCGAACACAGCGACTCGAACGACACGACCAGTGCCATTGGGCAGAGCAACCGTCCCGCGAACCATTTGATCGGCCTTTCGGGGATCAACACCGAGGCGAACTGCCAGCTCGACGGTCTCATCAAACTTTGCTTTACTCAGCGCCTGGGCCAGTTCGATGGCCTCACGGGGTTGATAGAGCCTCTCGGAATCAACCTTAGCGATCTGTTCTGCATACACTTTTCCAGCCATTACAAACTCCAAACTCTCTGACTCACCGGCAAGGGTATCCCGCTACTCAGCAACGGTCAGCCCCATAGACATTGCGGTACCGATCACCTGTTTCATCGCCGACTCCAAGTTGAAGGCGTTAAGATCCGGCATCTTGGTCTTGGCGATCTCCTCAACCTGTTCTCTGGTCACCGTTCCCACCAATGCCCGACGATTGGTCGCTGACCCCTTCTCCAGTCCGGCCGCCTGCTTCAGCAACTCTGATGTTGGCGGCGTCTTCAAAACGAAGCTAAACGACCGATCTTCGAAAATCGTAACTTCCACCGGAATCACCTGGCCACGCTGGGCCTCGGTAGCGGCGTTGTATTGCTTCACGAATTCCATGGTCTGAATCCCATGTGGGCCTAGCGCCGTACCCACTGGCGGAGCCGGCGTTGCCGCACCAGCAGGCAGATTGATCTTGACTATGGCTGCGACACGTTTCTTCGCCACGATGACTGTACTCCTTACATTGAACCAGACAAGTATATAGGCTGCGAGCTCCGAGGGCTCGCTTCCACCTCAACTACGGTGATAACCCAGAGCTAAATTTTGGTGACCTGTGAGAAATCCAGCTCCACAGGTGTTTCGCGCCCGAAGATATTGAACAGCACCTTGAGCTTCATCTGATCGGCATTGATCTCTGAGATCTGTCCAGAGAAATCCGCCAACGGACCCTCTTTTACCTGGACCGTGTCACCAATCTCGAAACCATGAGCAGGCTTACGAACGGTCGTTGTCCGCATCTCCTCTGGCGTCTTGAAGGCGAGCATCGACTCAACCTCTCGCTTTGAAAGCGGCGTGGGCTTAGATCCAGATCCGACAAATGAGGTGATCCCTGGGGTGTTGCGAATGGCGGTCCACACTTCGTCATCCATGTCAGCTCGGACCATTACATATCCAGGAAACACTTTCCTTCGAACTGATACTCGTTTACCATTCTTGATTTCGGCGACGTCCTCCATTGGGATCTCAACCTCATAGATCCGCTCATCGAGATTGAGCGACTTCACACGAGCAAAAAGATTGGTCTTCACCTTGTTTTCATAGCCTGAATAACAGTGCACCACATACCAGGCCCCGGCCCGATCATACGGCGACTCGGCAACCTCATCTAGGAACTCATGGTCCTCTGGCAGATCACCAGCACTGTGTTCATCAGCATCACCAGCACTGTGTTCATCAGCATCACCAGCACTGTGTTCATCAGTGTCACCAGCATGGCGGCCGAAGCTCCCCTCGGCAACCTCTCGGTTGTCGCTGCTCGCGTCACGAATATCTTGATCCCCAACACCACCGACCTGCCGGATCAACCCACCAGAAAGATCCTCACCAGAAACTTGTTCGTCTGACACCGCTACTACTCCCACAATCCTCTGAATCAACCGTACAACTTGGTCACACCGGTCGAGAACAAGAGGTTCAACAAAAAGATTAGACCTACTACAAAAACGAGAGTGACGAACACAACGCTGGCGTAGCTACGCACCTGAGCGCGAGTTGGCCAATCCACCAGCTTCAGCTCATTGATCACCGAACCGAAGTAGGCCCGAACACGACCTTTTTCTCTCGTCCTCTTCGCCTTCGTCTTCGAACGACGAACGGCATCTTGCTTCTTCTCCGGCGCCATCTGCTGGCGCGCCATCAACCGCTTTGTCTCGCGATTCACGTCAAAACCTCGTATCTCACAAAAGCTGCCACCCTATCAGCAGGGCAGGAGGGACTCGAACCCCCAACCCCCGGTTTTGGAGACCGGTGCTCTACCAATTGAGCTACTACCCTCTATGGGCTACCAGCTTATCAGGGGATCCCCATCGTTGACACCCTCCGGTGCCGAGTTAGCAGCCTCCTGAGCAAAGAGAAGAGCGAGCTGCTTACGAGCTCGATACAGCCGAACCTTGACGTTTGCCTCGGTTTGGCCCGTCGCATCGGCGATCATCCTCACACTGTAGCCCATCCCATAGCGCATCACTAACAACTCTCGAGTCGCACGTGGCACCCTATCGAGCAACGCTATGAGATCCACCGTCGCCGCCGTGGACTCATTGGGATCCTCACGACTCACCTCGGACGCAACTGGCGAACAAAGCTCAAGCGAGCACTCCCGATGACTGATGCGGTTTCGAACCCGAAGGTGGCCGAGCGCCGAGTTGACCACAATTCGATAGACCCAGGTTTCGCACTTTGAGTCTCCTCGAAACCGCTCCAGTGAACGATAGACGTTCAGATACGCATCTTGGAGGACATCACCGACACTCTCGGCATCCCCCAAAATCCTCATCGCCAGACTGGCGCTAGCCCGTTGAGTCCTCTTCAGAATCTCTTCGAAGCTGGGCTTGAGATCACCGACTGCCTGTAACGCCTTTGGCCCAGTCAGCGGGTCTCCTTGTGGAGCGTATGGCGGCGATCCCACTGACAGAACTTGCGCATCTCGATCCGCTCACGATCGTTTTGCTTATTCTTTGTGGTGATGTAGTTGCGACGCTTGCACTCCTCGCATGCCAACGTGACCTTCACTCGCTTCTCATTCTTTGCCATTGTTTACCTCTCTTAGTCATGCCACAGAAAACCAACACGACCGTCATCGATACTCCGGACCGCAAACCAACTACAAGACTAGCAAGCGCCAGACACCATAGGGCGGCGCCACAGCTACACCCTAGCGAGTCTGGGCCTGGCTCACCGTCTCAACCTGATCCTCTCCCCTGGTCGAGCATCAGGAACCGGGCTGGTCGCTCCGAGTGCTAGAACGGAACACCACCCTGGTGCTCACCAGAGATGAGCCAACCAGCGAATCTCATGCAGCCTGAACTCACGCCCTGCCTGGAGCGCCTCGATCACGACTGAAGACCCTTTGGCTGAATGCGGTAGCGGCGGTCGGACTCGAACCGACGACCCCACGATTATGAGCCGTGTGCTCTTACCTACTGAGCTACGCCGCCTTGCAGAGCCCCCTGTCGGAATCGAACCGACGACACCAGCCTTACCATGGC
>JAKAQL010000062.1 GCA_021822605.1 Actinomycetes bacterium | reverse complement strand
TCGACGAGATCAATCGAGAGCCCTTCGAACAGCTCGACCACTGCTTTGAGACGATCATTGGCTACGAGGCTTACCAGATCCATGCGCCCCAGCTCCTCGCCGATCGCCGACACTTTGGGGAAGAGACCGCGCGAGTGCTCACCCTCGGAGGACTCATCACCCCAGCAGAGTACGAGGCTGCGCTCCAGGTGCAAAAGAGTGGGACCGAGACGGTGCAGGCAACCTTGCAGGGGATCGACATGGTCGTAGGGCCAACTGCTCCGATGGTGGCGCCGGGCCAGAACCCATCGATCGACACCCCAGAGGGGTACCTTGAGGGCGTCATGACCCGCACCTATAACCTGACTGGCCAACCAGCCATCTCGATCCCCATCCCGGGTTCGCGCCTTCCAGTTGGTTTACAGCTCGGTGCCGCCTTCGGGGAGGACCTCTCGCTCCTTTACTGGGCGGCCGAGATCGAAAGACTCCTCCAAGAGGCGTAACGGCCGATTCCCTATGACCGCTCCACCTGGCAGGTGAAGCTCTTCAACCTATCCGGCTACCATCGTTCCAGTTACCATCATCACACGCCTCTCTGCAAGGCTGGTGGGAGCTCTTCGCTCCTCTCGTGCTGATGCTGCTGCGACGCTAGCTCTGATTGTCTGCGACGCTAGCTCTGATTGTCTGCGACGCTGTGCACCCATGCCTCCACTACGGAGGCTAACACGCCCAGGGGAACCGCACCCTGACCCAGTATCACACCATGAAAGCTTCGAATATCAAAGTCATCCCCCAAGCGTCGTTCGGACTCCCTTCGAAGGCGTCCGATCTCTCGGCGTCCCACCAGATACGCCGTAGCCTGTCCGGGCCAGCCGATATAGCGATCGATCTCATTGGTGATGTTAGCCATGTTGGTGGCGCTGTTTTCCCACATGAACTCGATCGCCCGCTGCCGTGACCAGCCGTAGTGGTGCATGCCGGTATCGACAACACAGCGACTGGCACGCAGTGCATCAAAAGACAACATGCCGAGACGAGCGAGATCGCTGCTGTAGAGTCCCATCTCGTCGGCGAGACGCTCCGCATAGAGCCCCCATCCCTCGACAAAAGCGCTCACCTCTGCATCAAGATAACGCCGGAAAGCTGGCAATTCAGTCAGCGTCTGCGCTGTGGCGATCTGGAGGTGATGTCCTGGCACGCTCTCATGGAAGGCCAAAGCCTCATATTCATAGCGAAAGCGCTCGGTTGGCACGGTGGTCAACACGCAGTGAGCTCCCGGACGAGAACCGTCGTCAGAGGGGCCCCGGTAGTAGGCGAGGGCGGCGTTCTCCGCCTCGGCTGAGGAGATCTCCTCAATCACACAGCGGGCAATCTGTCGGTCTGGGAACCAACTTCGCTGCGCACGTTCGGCCGCCTCCAACGCTCTGGTCACTACCTCGATAATCTGGGAACGGTCATCAAATCGTAGGCTTGGATCGCCTCGAAGCCGTTCGAAAAGGCTTCGTCGATCGGTGATTCCAAAAACTCGGCCACCTAGCTCAGCCCACTCCTCGTCAAGTCGAGCCAGCGTATCGAGTCCTAAACGATGAATCTCTTCAGGGGCCATCGCTGTCGTGGTGTGGCGGATGAGGGCACGGGTGTAGAGCTCCTCCCCATCCTCGAGTGCACAGAGGCCGACCTCCTCCTCACCACGGGAATGCGCGGCTGGATCACCGGCGAGGTAGTCGCGGACTGCTGCGATCGCAGGCCGGATCTCCCGGTATACGAGCTCCCGGATCCGGTCACGTTCACCTACCAACTCGGCGGGCAGTGATACGTTCATGAAGGCATCGTGTTCATCATCAAGCCCAAGATGTCCATCGAGTTGGGCTATCGCTTGATGGATACCCGCGGCGGTGGAGTAGTGTCCTTGCTTGTCCGCCTGCTCGTAACGCTCACGAATCGTCGAAAACAGTGTAGGCAGTCCCCGCAGCCGCTCGATGTACATCACCACCTCCGCTGCATCGGTGAGCACGGCCGCTGGGACGGTCTGAAAGATCCTCGCCTGCGGGGATACGTACCCTCCGGCTGAGATGTTGCGGGCCCAAAGCTCGTCTTCGAGTTCGGTGATGGCCCCATAGGCAAGCGCGTCCATCACCTCAAGGTTGATCCGCTCTGCGAAGGTCAGTACTCCGCTAGCAACCTGCTCGTCGCCGAGCACTGTTTCGATGCGCCTTTGGATGGCGCGATACCCCTCAGCCGTCATCTGCTCGCCCTCGCGGGTGAGGTCTGGTAGCTCGCCATCGAAGGCATGCAGGCCAAGTTCGGTCGCGGTTAATGGATCGCGCCCATGTTTGTGTGTAAAGAACTGCTCGTTGAGGTTTGCGATCTCCTGGTGAATGTCCTCGGTCATGGATCCTCCTCAATGTCTACCTTAGGCGAAAACTGACAATCGTCGTACAAACAACACGCGTTCTGAATCTTCCTGTTCAACTTCGCGCTCCTTCTCTGCGCAAACGGCCGTTGCCAAGAGGTGCGTTCTGTCTGGTGGGGGCTTCAGACACACCGCCGCTTGACACCGACACCGCCCTCCACCTCGGTTCCAGCGCACCTCCAGCACCAGAAAGGCGCTAGACGCGACTCACGAGGGTTGGAGGCCGTTCAAAACAACGCGCTTCCGCCGTCAATCGATAACGTCTGACCGGTGATCCAGCTCGCCTGCTCGGAGACGAAGAAGGAGACGCCATGAGCAATATCGGCCGCCTGGCCCAACCGGCGAAGCGCAATGCCCTCAACCAACCTGCGTTGGCCCTCCTCCCCGTAGGACTCCCATTGTGCAACCGTAGTGGGGTTTGAGAGGACAAAGCCTGGTGCGATGGCATTCACCGTAATGGAATGGGGGCCGAGCTCATGGGCCATCTGCCGGGTGAAGCTGATCTGCGCAGCCTTGGAACTCGCATAAGCCTGGATCCCCGTCAATGATACGCTCTTGCCTGCGCCGGAGGAGATGGTGACAATCCTCCCCCAGCCTCGCTTTTTCATCCCACCGACGACCGCACGCACACAGTGAAACGTTCCAGTTAAATTGACATCAATAATCGCCTGCCAATCGGAGTCGCTCACCGCTTCAAGCGGTTGGTGCACCTGACCAAGTACACCGCCGGCGCTGTTGACCAGTACATCGATAGGAGGAGCGGCGGCAACAAACCGCTCGACGGAGGCAGCGTCCGTGACATCCATCTCATCACGATCTGTCCGGAGCACCTCAAGTCCATCAAACTCAAGTTGATCAGCAATTGCGCGCCCGATTCCCTGCGCGGTACCGGTCACCAGTGCGACTGGCTTGGTTGGTCGAGACATCCGCGGTTCCTCCTCTTCCTTCAGGGTCTCAGCTGGCCCTCCTAAGGTAGCACCCTAGCCCTGCATTCGCTGGCCGGCGGTCGCTTTGAACCGGTCACGGTCCCGGCTGGCTCCTCTCGCGGAGCAACGCCCGGCATGAGTCAGCTGGTGCCTTACGAGTCAGCTGGTGCCTTACGAGTCAGTGCCTCAACGCTCAACGTCAGCGATCATCGCGGATGGACAGCGCCTCACCAGCCACACCATCTCCGACGGGCTTAGTGACGCCGCGGAAGTGCACGTACCGAGAGGGCGGCTAGATGCGATAGACGGCACTTCGATCGAGATACCCACGATCAATAGCGACGACAACCGCTTGGGTCCTGGTGCTCACCCCAAGCTTTGCAAAGATGCGCGAGAAGTACGTCTTCACGGTCGGCTCACCGATGCCCAGCACCCCTCCGATCACGGTGTTGGTGGCTCCGGATGCGGCGAGTCGCAGCACCTCTAGCTCACGTTGCGTCAAGAGCGCATCATGGAGCAGGTCGCGGGAGATTCTCGTACTCAACGCGGTCGCGTAGTAGGTCTGTCCACTCGCGACTCGGCGAATCGCATCGAAGAGAATCGACTCCTCCACGTCCTTGAGGAGATATCCCTTCGCACCCGCCGCAAGGGCCGAGCGTACGAGTGCTGGCTCATCGTAGGTCGTCAACACCAGCGCATTGGCTTCGGTCCGATCACGCACCCAAGCAACGAGGCTCGAGCCGTCCCCATCCTGGAGCTTGAGATCACAGCAGACGACGTTGGGTTGCGCGGCGATGATCACCTGTTTGGCCTGTGTGACACCGGCGGCATCGCCAACAACCATGCAGTCTGGTGCTTTGGTCAAAATACCTAGCAACCCACGTCGAACGATCGTGTGATCATCTACGATGACGACCCTGATCATCGAGGCAACCTCACCTTGATGCGAGTCCCTGTCTCCGGTTGGCTCTCCAATGAGAAGTCGCCAAAGACCTGCTCTACCCGCCTACGCATCAGCTCCAAACCAAAGTGTTCGCCACTGTCCGTGTGAGCGGTATCAAAACCGACCCCATCGTCCTCGACCACGACGATGAGCGAACCCTCCTCCTCGACAAAGTCGAGATGGGCAGTCCGCGCTCGAGAATGACGAATGATGTTGTTGCCTACTTCCCGAAGAATCAGCGTCATACACTCGGTCCTCGTTGCGTCAAGCAGGAACTCAGTGGATGGAAAGTGTTCAACGATCAATCTCACCCCACTGGATTGGAGTTTATCCTTGAGAAGCTCGACCTCATCAGCGACCGAGGCGAGGGTGGTCGCTGGCAACTGGCCCTCGCGAATCACCGCACGGGCAGCCTCAAGAGCAGTCTGGGCAGCCTCTTCGATGAGTTCAGCGTCGATCGCACCATCCTTAGCCCCCCTCGCGAGCAGCAAAATACCGATGAGCTGTTGGGCGATCGTTTCGTGAATGCGTGCAGCCAACCGCTCGCGCTCGTTGTTCTCGCCGATCTGGCGATAGAGCTCCGAGAGCCTACTCTGGGTGATACGCAACTCATCCAAGCTTTGGGACAGATTGGCCTGCTGATCCAGGAGTCGGGAGATGAAAATAGCGACGAAAGAGCCAGCGACAAAGGTCGGCACGAACCAGTCTGCGATGACCACATAAGGGACCGATGGTTGTGCGAAGAAATGCGAGAGGACGCCCACCATCCCCTCGATGGCTCCAACGCTTGGCAAGGAGAGCTGCAGGGGCAGCGCGGCGTAGACAAGCGCGGAGACCGGCATCAGTAAATAGCCGGCGTTTGGATTCAGCGACGAGCCGAGCGCGAGCAGAATCACCTGGGATCCAATGAGCACGCCAAGTCGGCTCCTCGAGCGATGAAGCTGGTCAAAAACTGGTCTACCAATCACAAACCAACCGACGCCGGTCAACAACTCCACACACACTGCGCCAATCTCTCGGACTGGAGCTACCGAGGGATAGACCATCGTCATGGCTACGGCGGCCAGCAACGATCCGAGAAACAACAGGCTCCACACCTGCAAGCCGCCCCCGAGAATCGTGCGCCGTTGTTCATCGCGATCGAACCGTGCCATACCTGAATCGATGCTAGTTGTTCACGACAGATTAACTACAGTGATCGCTGGGTGCGGTGACACTGCAAGAACATCCCGATCTGGAGCACTCTCGCCTGCTGCTACCCAAGACTTGCTGGCTAGAAGGCTCAGTCCCTTACCTCGGAGCTGACTCCACCGTCATGCCCACCAGTTATCCGTTGGGTAACACACCGTTCGCAAGGAGCTGGCCGAACCGTTGGAAAAGGTCGGTCGTGGCCTCTCGAACAGCCGGAACGATATCACCAAGGGAGAGAAAACCATGGACGAGAGTTTCGTAGTCGCGGATGCTGACCGGAACGCCGCTCGCACCTAGATGCTCGCCGTACTGGAGTCCAAAGTCTCGCAGAGGGTCATATCCTGCCAGCGCAATGATGGCCGCCCCAACACCAGTAGGGTCCGCCAGGACCGGCCGAGCGCGCCAGTCCTCAAGCGCGCCCTCACTCCGATAGTACTGCTCTCCAAACCAGATGACCTCCTGCCGCTCCAGAAAGTAGCCAGCAGCGAACTTATGCATCGACGGCGTATCGACGTTGATATCGGTAGCCGGATAGGCGAGCAGCTGTCCCGCGAGGTCGATCTTTCGGTTACGGGCCTCAAGAGCCACGACTGCCGCCAGGTTCCCTCCGGCTGAATCACCAGCGACAGCCAAACGAGCAACCTCTGCACCGAGCACGTCACTCGTCGCCTTCTGCGCCCAAGTGAGCGCGCTCAGCGCATCCTCAGCCGCCGCTGGGAATGGGTGTTCCGGAGCGAGACGATAGTCCACTGATGCAACGACACTCCTGGTCAGCTTGGCGAAACGCCGCACCAGCCGATCATACGATGCGATGCTCCCGAGAACGAACCCACCCCCGTGGAAAAACAACGTGAGCACGTCTCCGGCCTCAGGGGGCACATAGATACGGATCGGCAACTGACCAGCCATGACATCGCGAACGCTCTCCATCTCTTCCACCGTGGTAAAAGCCAAGGGGGCCATCGCCTCGCCGAGAGCACGAGCCTCTCCGAGTTCCATCTCATAGGCTGGCTTCGAGCCTCCGTCGCGCAAGCTTTGCAACAGTTGTCCAAGTACTGGATCGAGCGCCATCATCTGTTCCTTACTCTATTTTGTCTTCCCTACTGTACACTGCCGTCAGGGTGATTCGGGACTCCACTCCGACAGAGTCGCCTTCGACTTGCGGGGCGATTGAAGGCACGGGGAGAATCTCCTACGCATTCGGAATGCTGCAACGAGCTGGCCCTTCTCGGCACCAAACCCCATCATGCTCGATCATCGTAGAGGGCGACACCCCTTTGGACCCTTCGAAGTTGGAGTCTTGCCCAATCCGTCGGCAACCATACCTGGCCAACACGAGAATCCACAGCCCTTGCCGACGTTGGAGGCGGCATCCACAGCCGAGCGAAGCGGCCTACGCAACTAAAAATCGGTGAGTGGTAGTACCATCTGGGGCTTGGCGATGATGTGATCATCCCTCAGCGGGCGGACGGCGGTTCCGATCGAGAAGAACTCGGTCGTATGCCCACCCCATTGATGAGGCAGTGAAAGCAACTTGACGCCAACGATGCCCTCAGCGTGCACAGCCTCCGCCTCCGCCTGCATGCGGCTCATCGCGAGTTCACGAGCATCGTAGAGTGCCTCCGTATAGACCGGAATCTCTGTGTTCTGACCAAAATTTCCCATCGACTTGAGCATGCCCTGATGCGCGATGTGGTAGACGCAGGTGCCCATCACCATGCCTAGCGGTGCATAGCCCGACTGGAGCAGGGTCCAAAAGTCCTGGCCGCTCAAGTCGGAGGTAAAGGGACGACCGTTGCTCTGCCAATTGATCGAGGTGTCATCAGCCTTCACTGCGGTGCCGACAGCGATGAACTCAGCGATATCATTACCGAACTCTTTGAACTCAACATCCAAACGAACACCTACGATGCCGTCGGCGCCCAATACCTCGGCCTCTGACTGCATACGCTCCATCGCAAGTTCGCGAGCATGATACATCGCCGAGGTCAGCTTGTCGAGCTCCTGGTTGCTACTCCAACGTCCAACCTGGATACCGACATGATAGATCGACGATCCAAAAACAAGACCTAAGGGTCGAAAACCAGCCTCACGAACGAGGAGGAACTCGTTGACTGACAGATCTGAAGTAAACAGGGAGGTAGCCTGTCCCGGCCTCATCTCCTGCAACCGTCGGATAGCGTCCTCAGGTACCCCTAGCTGCTGTGGATCGAGAGTCTCTTCAGCCATGTCGTTATGCTCCTGTCTTTCTTGACTTCAGATAGATAATAGAAAGTGGTTCCATGCGCGTCTCAGACCTCCCCGATTGTGCAATCGAGGTTCCGACGACCCGTACTTCACAGAGATGGTCCGAATGTCCCTGGCCTAGGTCGTTGCGGAAAATATTTGAGTCGAGTGAGTCGATGATGACGCCAACCTCATCCTTTGGTTTGAGATGGCGCCGCAGGCCCTGTCGTGCTGCAGAGCGGGCTGAATTCGCCAAGTCACTGAAGCCGGTCAGCTCCGCATTTGGGGCAAACATAGAACCCTGGTTCAGGGTGTTGTAATCGTCATGGCGAACCGCAACCGTCACCTCAACGATGAGCCGCACTGGCATCCAGCCGTGGTGGAGTAGCTTTGAGACATCCTGACCATCGAGATGAGTGGTAAACATATCCCGGCCATGGTGATCCTTGACCACAGTGGATCGGACGGCGGTACCCATCGCCATAAATTCGATTGCACCACCCTCAAAGCGGCGCTGCGTCAGCTGCACCCCGACCACTCCATGCGCATGAACAGCGTTGGACTCGGTGAGCATGCGGTTCATCGCCACCGTCCATCCGCGGTTGATCACATCGACGTAGGGCTCATATCCTCCATAAAACTGCTGGCCTGAGCCCATCCGGACACCGGACATGCCTCCATTCATTCCGAACGGAGCTCCGTACCCCTGGTTGTACACCCCGCACGATGGCATCACTGCGCCATAGGTGCTCAACACTACGCTGCCCATGACCTCGCTTACTGGGCGATATCCAACCGACTCGATTCCGGTGTTCGACGTGATCGAAAGAAGCGAGGACCGAAGCGATGAGGCAGCTGCCGACTCAACACGGCGCTGCGCAGCCGGCGGCAAACCCTTACCATCCCAATCTGCCACGTTGCTCGAACCTCCCCTACTCTAGGGCCACCCTATCACACAAATGGGGCTGGGCCAACGATGTTTCAGCAAACTGTCAGGTTCATCGTCGCTCGTCAGCGTTGGCAATCGAATGAGAATCTCCCAACAGATAGGTTGCAATTGTGTAGCCTCGACTCGCGAGTGGGCCATGCGTGGCCGGTCGAGTCGAAAGAAGCCGCCATCCGAGATGCTCGTAGAGTGAGGCAGCGTCTCCGGACTCCGGTACAACACGCAACATCGGAAGGAGCCCGAGCGATGTCAGTTGCGAGACTCCAGAGGATAACAACGCGCGCCCGATACCCAGCCCTCGCGCGCGAGGAATCACAAAGAGACGAAAGACTTCACCAACTTGGTTGCCGTTGTCCAGCAAGGAGCGCTTGAGCCCAACGTGGCCTAACACGGTTGCTTCGTCGATGGCCACCCAAGCCCCGAGAAAGTCCTCGCCGCCCAGCCAAACCAGGGGGTCGGCTGGCCAGACCACTGGATAGCCATCGGCCGCATGCACCTCCGCCAACGCCTCGACACACTGAGGTAGATGCTCGGGAGTACGAGGAACGATCATGTGAGTCATAGGGGCCTATGGTAGCCGCTCGACATCCTCACTCCAGAAAGACGCAGTTCGCCAGCGAGAGAGCATCAAGGTACGTCGACCAGAGGAGCCCTAACCTTGGACGGGTATCATGACGCACGGTCACCGATCCACAGAGCCGTAACCACAGAGCCAGACCCACAGAGGCTGACCAACATGGGAACAGCGCTAACGAGTCCGAGCTCCATCGCCTCCCCTAAGGGACAGGGTTGGCTACCCTCCCCGATGGGGGATGCCCGTGGTCCATCGTGCACTAGAATGCTTGCGTGCTCACCCCGCCTCAACAGGGCAAAAAAATCTGGCGCATTCTCGCTCAACTCACCCCCCTCGAGCAGGATTCATTGCTCTACCTGGCCTCAGCCATTTTTGCTATCGGTCAGCTTCTGATCTCCACTCACGCTGACTACCGGCAGTGGGCAGAGATAGCCGTCATCCCGTACGCCTTCGTTGGGCTCATCGCACTTCTACTATCCCGTCACCGGAGAGCGCGAGCGAGTCGGTTCACCCGTCGTGGTCTCGTTGTCTCACTCTTTCTCCTCTGCCTCGTGGTACCGTTGAGCATCTCGATCGCCCAACGCATCAACAATGTCCCAGGGATCCATGCCCAGGACGAGGTGGCGGTGATCGAACGCTGTGGTGACCGCGTCGTGCAGAACCAGAATTGTTACTTGAATAGACCGACTACGGTTGGAACCGGCACTCAAAATCTCTCCAAGAAGACCGATGCTGATGCCTTTGTACCCTACCTACCAGGGATGATTATCTTTGGCGTTCCCAACGGACTGACGATCCCTAAACCGTTGCGCGATGCCAGAGTAAGCCTCACGCTCTTTACTCTGGTGATTACCACCGTCGCGCTCGCGCTCAGCCGTCTCTCGGCTGATGATCGTGTTCGCCTCTTCCAGTTCGTGATTATTCTCCCGACCGGCGCGCTGCCACTTGTCACCGGCGGTGACGACCTACCAATCGTCGCCCTTCTACTCCTTGCTCTCGTTCTCAGCTATCGTCGACAACCTGTCCTCGCCGGTGTCGCTAGCGCTGTCGCGGCCGCAATCAAGCTCACGGCATGGCCGCTCGCCTTTGCACTGATCTTCGTGCAGCCACCGAACAACCACCGACTTGTGCGGTTTCGTTACGCAAGCGCGCTCGTCGCGATCCTGGTGCCAACCATCGCCATTGCGAGCCTCATCGACCCAAGAGCCTTCTTTGTGAACGAGATTCTCTTCCCACTCGGATTGACCAAGATCAAATCACCAGCGGAGTCGCCACTTATTGGCCAAAAACTTGTCGGTATCTTTGGAAGCCAGCTCCACGCCATCGTCGTTCTCGCCCTTGTTCTTGTCGGTGGCGAGCTAGCGCTGTTACTCTACCGACGTCTTCATCCGAGATCCCCGGCATCCATGACCGCCTACGTCGCCCTCGTCTTCTTCATCGCCATCATGCTCGCCCCTGCGACCCGATTTGGCTATCTCCTCTATCCTGCCAACATGGTAGTCTGGGCGGTCATCTTCCACAAGTTCGACCGCAGTCTGAGAACACGCAACGCGCCGGAAGACACGGCGAGTGTCTCTCAGGCTTCATAGGGTTTAGGTTGATAGACCGGCTCGAGTAGACCTTCACGCAACCTCGCGACCTCCGAAGTGGTCAGCCCGTGCGAACCTAACAGCTGCTCAACGGAACCGTAATAGCCTCGGATTCCGGCCAGCAGTCGGAGCATGGTGTCCACCTGGTGGCGGCTCTCGGCGGTCGCCTCCATATCGCTCATCTGCGCTCTGACGTGCTGTAGAAAGTTGGTAAATGCCTCCTGTGTCAACGCATAGTCGCTGGCTATCCAGACATCTGGCACCCCGAGCACGGCGAGGATCAGCGCGATGACCACACCGGTGCGATCCTTGCCGGCATGACAATGAATGAAGACTGGATAATGCCTGGGATCAGCAACGAATGAGATGATCTCGACTAGCTCCTCAATGTCAAAACTCACGTACTGGCGATAGAGCGTAACGAGTTCATCGGTGTTGAGTGGATCGACAGAGTGAGGGGCCTGTCGCAGCGGTACATGCAGGATGACCTGTACCAAGTCGGCCAACGGACCAGACCCGAAATGAGCCACCTCCTCTGGACGGCGAAGATCGACGATACTGCGAATACCGATGGGAGCCAGTACCGCCAGGTCATCGGCGGTCAATCGGTGCGGGGAGTCCCCGCGCAGCAGAACCCCACTTCGCAGCACACCCCCAAACCTGGATGGATACCCACCGAGATCGCGTACATTCCACGCTCCCTCGAGCGGGAGCCACCGAACTCGTGTGGCCAGGGAGACACCATCTCGTGCTCTGTTTTCGGGATGATTCTTTTCCACTACCACAGAATGTCGGGACTGGATGAACAGCAGTGAAACCATACGCAGCCGTCGGGTTAATTCTTCTACTGTGCTCTGTCACGACACTGACCTGCAAAGGGCACTGGAAGGGTAGAAGACGATCAAGAACTATCTCGTTACCCAACGGCTGGTCTCGGATGCAGGTGGCAGATCCGACCACTAACGTTGGACGGCCCGCTGCCATAACAACAGACACTACGGTTGTCTACCAAGACCAAAGGGGGCACCGTTCATGACAACCTCTCCAGACGTAGCGCTTTGTCGGGTTTCAGTGGCTTCGCCAATCGGTTCGATCACTCTCGTCGGGGACGAGGAGTACCTCCGTTCCCTCTACCTGATCGAACCGGCGCACCTGGCCACCCTCTCGACAGGTCATCCACGTCCGCTCCTTCGGGCCGCTGAACAGCTCGATGCGTACTTCGCCGGAGCATTAATCGACTTCGATCTAGACATTCTGGCCCAAGGTACCAGCTTCCAACACCAGGTATGGGATGCATTATGCACAATCCCTTATGGAACAACCACGAACTACGGGTCGATCGCTGCCGCTATCGGTCGTCCACGAGCGGTTCGCGCGGTCGCGCTGGCCATTGGTGCGAATCCGTTGGCCATCGTCGTACCATGCCATCGAGTCATTGGAGCAGATGGTTCACTCACTGGCTACGCTAGTGGACTGGAGCGCAAACGCTTCCTGCTCGACCACGAGCAGCGCGTCCTCGATGGCAGTTGACCATCCGATCAGCAACCGCCATGCCACGGCACCACCGTCAAGATCGAATCCACAAAAAGGCCCATCTACCCCAGTCGTCCTCAATCCCATAACGCGCGATGCTGAACCGCTGTAGCCCGCGCCAGCAACTCGTGTTGTTACCGACTCAGCTCTTTGCACCTCGGCGGCGACCAGCACAGAGCCCTTAGGCGATGGCCAATGGCGTTACCGAGGAAGATCCTGACTGAGCTTGCACCGCCTTTCTGATGATCACCACCTCGGCAGTCATGGTGTTGGTGCCCGTAATCGTGCCGATGACCACCACTCGTTGCCCATCGACGAGTGCCGACTGCGAGGTTGTTGCGCCTGCATCACGATAGTGAGTCGATGCGGTCACGTTCACCGTAGCTGTCGTCCCACCAGCCAGCCGAAGCGTAACCACGGAACCATCGATCGCCGTTACCGTACCGCTGAAATGTCCACGCGCAATGACAATCGCTACGGCATTGAGGACTGCTCCATCCGAATCAGGAACACCTCGCGCAGCGATCAACTCTCCTATGCGAAGCGCGGCCGCCGTCACCGTCGATCCCGCCTCTCGGTAAGCGGTAGTGCTCGAGGTGACAAGCGTCCGTGTCATACCACGATCATTCGCGATAGTGACCGACCCTCCAGAGACGTTGGTGATCATCCCTGTGACTTTGGCCTCGAGAACGCGCACGACGGTTGCCGAGGATAGATGAGTCTTGATCCGCACAAACTCGCCAGCCCGTAGCGCACTTTGACCGATGGTATTGACTCCCTCTAGATAACGCGTTGAGGGACTCAGATCGACGCTTCTCGTCACTCCGGTACGCGTCTGTACCGTCAGGACGGTCGACGTGACTCCAGTCACCAGCCCAACGAAACCTCGATCCCTTCTCCGATGGACTTTCGCATGGTGGGCGTTATGAACCAACGGTGCAGCCAACGACTTCGCAGACGTAGGGGTGGTATTCGAGGCTAACGCCCCAGTCGACGCGAATCCTAGGGTCACCAGGGCGATTGACCCAGCAGCAAGGGCGCCGACGAACACCCCCTTTGTCCTACGAGATAACCGATGTCTCGATGTTACTGTATGTCTCATGAGCGCTCTCCTTCTCGTCGTATCCATCTGTGGGCCATCAACCGCTCCTGCCCTGTAGCGGGCCCTGGTTCGCACTTGACGACACCAATTAGCTCACCATACCATTTGATCGGACGCATCATCCGAGCGCTTTGCCAAGGATGCGTCCCCCACAGTCTTACCAACGAAGGCAAGAGATAGGTAGAAGGAGGGTAAGAAAACGGTAATAACTTCGGCTCAGGCGGCCACCACGCGAGCCCAGCTCCCCGTCGAGCCAGGCTCTGGACTACTATCCAAAGGCAGTGAGCACTAACCCCAAACAGTCCACCTCCATCGTGTTTGCAGAGGACGACCGCGCGACTCGTGACTCCACCCGCCTTGCCCTCGAACTCGAAGGCTATCACGTCATCACCGCGGCCAGCGGCCAAGAAGCGCTCCTAGCGATCACCGAACACCGGCCTGAACTCATCATCCTCGATCTCATGATGCCCTCAGTTGATGGATTACGTGTATGCCGCCAGCTTCGTAGTGTGGGAGACAAGACGCCAATCCTTCTCTTGACCGCTCGTACCCAGATCGCCGACCGGGTAGTGGGGCTCGATGCTGGTGCCGACGACTATCTCACCAAGCCTTTCGCGCTCGATGAGCTCTTCGCCAGGGTACGCGCTCTGTTGCGTCGGTCATCGTATGGATCCGATGGTGAGTGGATCGTCCTTGGCGATCTGCGGATCGACGAGCGAGGACGCCGCGCGTTTCGAAATGACCGAGAACTCATTCTGTCAAAGACCGAGTTCGACCTGCTGCAGCTGCTCGCCTTTAACGCTGGAACGGTCTTGGAACATGGTCTTATCTACGATCGGATCTGGGGCTATGACTTTGGCCCTGACTCAAAGAATTTGGCGGTCTACATCGGATATCTCCGCAAAAAACTCGAGCTTCCCGGCGAGGAAAAACTGCTCCGAACGGTGCGAGGGGTTGGCTACGTCCTGATACGGCCATGAAACTACGTCTGCGCCTTGCTCTCGTTCTCGCTGCCTTCGCCACTGCGGCTGGTCTTGTGGTTGCAACGCTTTCCTATACCACCACCTCACATCAACTGATGGCATCGGTTGACGCCTCGCTTCGCTCTACCGCCACCACACTTCGGGCACCTGCAATCATCGTGGCGCGGCGGGGTTCGTCAGTTCAGCTGCGAGCGCGCCTCACACACCACAGACCAGGAGGTCTCTTTGCTTTGGCTATCGCTGAGGCGATCACCCGAAGTGGAAAGGTGATACCACTGACTGGTGCTCCTCCATTACCAGTGACCAATCGCGATCGAGCGATAGCAAGAGGTCTCTCCCCTCGTTGGCTCCGAACCCAACGGGTGGCAGGCGTCACCTACCGGATTCTCACCATCCAGTACCGGAAGAGTGGCGCTCTTCTGATCGGCCGCAACATCGATGATGTCTTGCACTCCCTGGCGGTCCTTCGAACGCGCTTTCTCCTCCTCGTCCTCGGCACCGCCGTGCTCGCGGCAATCGCTGGCTCCTTCATCGCCACCGCACTCAGTCGACCAATCCTCGCCCTCGCCAACACACTCACTACGAGCGACTCACCTGATCTCTCCCGCGCAGTCGAGCGGTCTGACGAGGTGGGAGTGCTGGCTCGCTCCTTCCGTGACACCCTTGAAAGGCTCCGCCAATCCGAGGGGGCTCAACGAAGACTCGTGCAGAATGCCTCGCACGAACTACGGACCCCGCTGACCTCGCTGCGAACCAACATCGACCTGCTGCAGCGCTATGAGACTCTCGACGTGTTCGATCGGGAACGCATCCTCGCCGACCTGAAGAGCGAGGCCGTCGAGCTCACGAGCCTCCTTGACGAGCTCGTCACGCTCTCCATCGAGGGCCATCCCGCTGCAACCAGCGACGACGATACCGTCGACCTTTGCACGATCGTACCCGCCATGATCGCTCGGTTCGAGGCAAGAACACAACGATCATTCGAGATGACCGTGCCAGCGGGACCGATATCTCTACGCATCAAACAACAGGCCATCGAGCGTGTGATCTCGAATCTCCTCGATAACGCCATCAAGTTCTCTCCACCGAATACCACCATCGCCGTCACGCTCACCCCGACCTCATTGGAGGTCACCAATGTGGCTGACCCTCTCGATGAGAATGATCAAGCGCACCTCTTCGAGCGCTTCTATCGAGCACCAAGCGCCCGCGCCGTTCAAGGCTCGGGGCTCGGCCTTGCGATCGTCCATGAGATTATTACGGCGATCGGAGGAACGACTTACGCTCGGAACAACCCGAGCGAACTAGGCAATCGGGTCGCCGTCGGCTTTACCTTCGAGCCGTGCAGTTAAGCCGAAGTTCCCCCCAAATTAGCCCGATCTCACCCCCAAATTGAGCCTTGAGCAGCATCTTGGTGCCTTGGGCGGTTATGAGTGTAGGCATGTATTCTCAGGAATGTTAAAGATTAGTGGGTCATGGTCTTGACATGAGTGTTATCGACGTGTAAGATAGTAAGCATGTACGTGGCCACGATCCC
>JAKAQL010000119.1 GCA_021822605.1 Actinomycetes bacterium | reverse complement strand
AGACTTCTCGGCCTTCGGTGTTGGCAGCGGTAGTAACTAGACCGTGAGACCCCACAGACTCGACAGAGGGTAGCTATTGGAAATTCGGCCGCACTCGCGTCGATGAAGGAGATAGATCAGTTCCTCACCGGATCTCGTTCACCCAATCGGTGCGAAAATCGTTTTAAGATTTCGTATCTCCTTGCTTAGCCGCTCGTTTCACCTTGGGAAAGCCTACGGTTCTCTGCCGCGAGATCCGGGGTTACCCCCGCCTCTCGTCGCTCCTTGCGGGCTTTATCGACCCAATTGGACAGCGTGGCCTTTGAGATACCGAGATCCTCGGCTACTTGCCTCAAAGGCAGGTTCGACTGCTCAACGAGTCTGACCGCGTCTTTTTTGAATTCGTCGTCAAATTGTCGACGAGTCTTCTCATTCCTAGTTTTCTGTTCTTCCGTTTCTCCCATACCTATATTCTCCTCGTTCTAAGGGAGAACCGTGTTCCGTATCGGGAGTAGTTTCAGTTGAGTGTTTGTGACGTGAAGGATGGGTCTTGGTGTGTTACTCGAAATGTCCGCGAAGGCGGTGCTTGGTTACCAGAAAGGTATCCTTATCTTCAGCATCGGCGTCGGTTCGATGCGCAAGCAGATAGCTGGAGAGGTTGTCGTTGTTGGGATGGATTAGCATAAGTTTCTTAACGCTATCAATCGCTGCCACACTCATTGCTGCTGCTGGGGTAATGGTATCCTTAGATTGCGACAGACCTTCGATGGTGGTTCTGGGAACCTTGGTACTCTGGCTCGCCGAAGTAGTCGTCTTCGGTTTGATTGCTGGTCTTCTGATTAGGCAGCTTGATATGTACACGTTAACGAGTCTTTCTGTTCTAGCAATTGTTGGTGTACTCTTGTTCCTGCGCAGACGCGGTACGGACTTGGCTGTCGAGCTAAGGCCAATTGCTGGTCAACTGCTCCGCTACTGCCGTCGGGCCTTTGGGAGCCCTTTGATTCTCATTTTGGTTCTCGCGGTGCTGGCTGAATATGGATGGCAGGCTATCGAGATTGTGAGGCTCCCGATTGTCTCCTATGATAGCGTGAGCTATCATCTGATCGGACCAGCTACATGGCTTCAACACCATGCCATCGTGCAGAGTGACCAGAGTATTTTCGCGGATACCTACCCCTCTGATCAGGGAGTTCTTGTCGCTTGGCTCGGCGCCTATCTGCACACGATGCGTTATTCACCATTTGTGAATTTTGCATTTGTTCTCCTCGGTGCCTGTGCTGGATACGTTCTCAGTCGCTTGCTTGGGGTGAGGCCCCGTTATTCAGCGGTTGCGGCGCTTGCCTTTATGACGCTCCCGCCGATCTTTCTAGAGTCGTCGACCGCCTATGTTGACATTGCAGCAGGGACAACGGTGGTGGTAGCACTCATCTTTGTTATTTACGCGTGGCATGGAAAACGTGGGAGCAGTGGGAGCGCACCTGGGCTGCTCGGTTATCTCTTGCTGTCCGGCTGTGCGCTCGGACTTGCCGTGGGCGTCAAGTCAGACAACCTTGTTATTATTGCTCCGGTCGCGATTGCTGCGACAACACAGTACCTTCGCGGTACGACCGACGGGTCAGGTCCTAAGCTCAGAGTTGCAGCTCCGCTGCTGATTGTACCGGTGGTTGCTCTTGGCGCGTTCTGGTACCTCCGTTCATGGATCACTTGGAAGAATCCCTTCTATCCGATTGATCTCCTTGGATTCCATGGCTACGGGACGGTCCAACAGTTGATTATTGGTAATAACGTGCCACCCAACATTAGGTCTGCACCAGTGGGTTACCTTGGGCAGCTTGTTGTCTCCTGGTTTACCGATCTCCAGCATCATCCCTACTACTACGACTCCCGCCCAGGTGGATTTGGACTGCAATGGGTCTTTATCCTCGCACCGGCCCTGATCTACTTACTCGTGTACACGTTCCGTCACCGCTGGGAGTTTTTCTGGTTCTTGGAATTGCCGGTGATCATCCTTCTTGTCTTGACCCAAGAGCCGTGGATGGCGCGCTATTCGATGGCGCTGTTTATCCTTGCGGCTGCTGGCTTCGCTCTGATTTTGGAGCGCTTGCAAGGGAGGCGTGCCGTGCGATATGCCAACAGAGCACTTCTTGGTGCCTTTGTTGGTCTCACCATCGTGACCTTGGTCTGGGCGAATACCCCAACAGTGTATTCGATGAACGTAAATGGCTACCCGACTTACCTCTCGTTTGCAAAATTGGCTCGCATCGCGATCAAAGGACAGGCCAATCGTGAGATTCAGCCCTGGCCACAGTACAAGGTCGTTGAATCGTTACCAGCTGGGTCTAGTATAGGGTTTAGTGGTCTTGATTCGCCGATGTTTACCTATCCTCTTGTCGGGCAAAACCTTGCCCGCCAGCTCGTGCGCCTACCTTACAATGGGACTTCTGCTCGAGGTTTGGCGCAATCTCTGCGTCAAGTGGGCACACGTTATCTCGTTCTTGGCCTTACCGCAGGCGATCAAGTACTCTTCCAACGTGTGGAGGCGGACCTATCCCAGTTCAGACCGCTCTCTGAAGGTGATACGATAAACGGACAGAATCTCTACGAAGTTGGGTCATGGAAAGCTTGTGAAGGTACGAACTTTGCGTTGATACGGGCAGTTCGACACAGCCGCGAACTCATTGTTACAGCTAGGTTGGTTTCTAGTTGTGGACCGGAAGCATTCTTGCCAGTCACGCTCATGATGGGCAATCAGGGGAGTCCGTTGTACTCGTCGCATAATCGTAAACTACAAGAGAGTCACACCAATCGCTCCGGGATAGTGACATTCACAATCCCCGATGCAGGCTTTCTGTCGCGTTATTTTATCCGACAAGAGGGGGGGTATATATCACGTACACTCTACGCTCCAGCTGCGACTGCCCCCTTTACTTACTCGTTTGTCCCCCTTCGAGGATAGCATTCGCCTTGTCGAGTTTCCGCGCTCGGCCTCAGAACCGACGGAGCGTGTGGTGTTGGACCATAGGAATGTCCGCGGCGACTCGGGGTCGGTGCATAACCCCTCGGGCCAGTCGTCAACCGCAGATGACAAAGGGTCGAGGTAATCGCAGGAGTCGTGTTTTAGCTACTGATGGACGCGGAGGAAAAGGAGTTTGAGATGATTGGCCTGGCGGAAGATCTCAACAATAAGTGTACGAGGTACCCATCAGTTTAATATCCAAAACGTTAACTTCCGGCCGCCTAAGGACCCTCTTTCATCTCCTCCTCAGTTGGTCGGTTGATCCAGACCTCGTTACTGAGGACGGGTGGGGTTGGAATCTTTCTCACAAAGCGCTCGGGGTGGGTTTCATAGGCGCCGCGTAACACC
>JAKAQL010000061.1 GCA_021822605.1 Actinomycetes bacterium | reverse complement strand
TGGCCGGTGGGGAGTTGCGATTGGGGATCGTGGCCACGTAGATGCTCACTTTCTTACACGTCGATAACACTCATGTCAAGACCATGACCCACTAATCTTTAACATTCCTGAGAATACATGCCTACACTCATAACCACCCAAGGCACCAAGATGCTGCTCATGGCTCAATTTGGGGGTGAGATCGGGCTAATTTGGGGGGAACTTCGGTCTAGCGGGTACGTGAGGCGCGGTTCTCAGCGTCGCTTTGTGGGGCAAGTTCGGTCAAGTGTTTCCACTCTGCGGGCAATTGGTTCGCAGGCTATCAATTTCTTTGGTCTCCGCCGACTGTAATCGAGTGAAGGCTAGGCTGGTCTCCTGGTTTTCGGGTTGCCTGAGGGACAGACTAAGCTAGTCGTAGTTCTTCCGAGGGGGTAGCAGTGGCTCGGCTTGTCGCCAGGATTATCGCCATAGTGCTGGTCTGTGTGGGAGTCTATGTGTTGGGTTTTCTGCCGTATGCGCTCTTTGTGAGCCATCACTCATCGGTGGTTGCGCAACACCGCCTCGATCGTACCTTGGTTGGTGGATTAAAAACTAGCAAAATTAGCACCTCATCGGATGCAGCGATACCGGTTGTGGACTGGCCCAAGCGGGTGCCACCCGGTACGCCGATTGCCAAGCTTACGATTCCTTCGGCCGGTGTTTTTGGTGATGTCATTGTTGAGGGTGCCCAGAAGGTTCAGTTGGAAGAAGGGCCGGGTCATTACATCGAGTCGGCGATGCCTGGTGATCCCGGAAATATCGCTCTTGCGGGACATCGGACGACCTGGTTGCACCCTTTCTATAATTTGCCGAGCGTCAAAATCGGCGACAAGATTGTCCTAATGGTTGGCAGCCACAAGTGGGTCTATCGGGCCATCGATCGGGTAGTCGTTTCACCGACGGATGTCTCGGTGCTCGATCCCTTACCTGGCTGGTATATTACTCTCACCACCTGTACTCCTCTTTACTCGGCTGCTGACAGATTCGTTGTTCGTGGTGTCCTTGCCAAAGAGGCAACTCTCGCGGTGAACTCCACCTCTTCGCCGTCGGCCACGTCAACGGTGCGGGTCGTTTCATTGCCGTCGTCAAGGGCGGTCCTACCAAGTGTGCCTTTGATTCTTCTGCCCGTCTGGCTAGTTGTCGCTGCGTGCTGTGTTGTCGCGACGTTCTTGTTGAGGAAGCGTCCCCTGGTGTTGCGAGCACTACTGGTCCTAGCGGCAGGCACTGCCGCCTTTGAGTCGTATGGAGTGGCGCTCAACCTGCTTCCACGCACCTGGTGATCGGCATCCGGGCTATCGGGGGTCTGACTGGCCCACCCCACACCGTTGCCATTCTCTGTCAATGACGGAGGGTGATGACTGGCTGGCCTCGTTCGGGTGACGATCACCCTGTGCTCTGTCAGTATTTGAGCGGTCCACCCAGGGTTGGTGGCGAGCCCCACTCGTTTTCTGATGGGTAGGAACGCATGGCGAGGAGGACGAGGAGAGTGATGGGCCCTGCGATGGGGATGAGGATGATCAGCCACCACCAGCCCCTACGATTGGTGTCATGGAGGCGTCGGATGGTGAGGGCCAGGCCGGGAACGAAGGCTGCCAGGCTGTAGAGATCGGCAATCGTGCTCGCTATTGACGAGTGCCCTGTGACGAACAGGAAGATGATCGACAGGACAAGGTTAACGGCGACTGCTTTCCAGTAGGCAGGGCGATTGGCACGCCCGCGAAAGTTGGTGTAGTTGAGCCACATCTGTTCGTAGGCCTGGATGAAGGTCATTGGCACTCCTTTGTCCCTTGTTATCCTACCAGGAAAGCATTTCCCCATATCTGTTGCTGTATGAGTATGCAGTAAAGTGTATGCTGATTAACCATGAAGATTGCGGTCGTTGGTGCGTCGGGCTACGTAGGTCAGGTGGCCTGTCAGCTTGTGCTCAAGCATCCGCGCCTTGAGCTGGTGGCGGTGCAAGGGCAGGGCTCAGCCGGTGAACCATTGAGCGAGATTCTCCCGGGTTCTGCTGGGCTTGGCACAGGGCTCGCCGTGGAGGCGCTGGGCTCAGACCTTCATGGGGCGGATGCGGTCGTGCTCGGTTTACCTCATGGATTGAGCCAAGATTTGGCACCGAAGTTTGTGAGAGATGGTGTGCAGGTTATTGACCTGGGCGCGGACTTCCGCTTCAGGGATCCAAGTCAGTATGAGAACTGGTACGGTTCTTCGCACAGGGCCATCGATCTACTGCAACAGAGTGTGTATGGTCTCGTTGAGGTTCGACGAGCTGAGCTCGTCGGCGCTCGACTCATCGCAGTCCCGGGTTGCTATGTGACAGCTGCGAGCCTTGGACTGTGGCCACTTGTGGAGGGATCCTACCTCAGCGACGATCTCGTGATTGTCGATGGATATTCAGGTGTATCAGGCGCTGGGAAGGGTCTTAGGGCATCAACCCACTTCGTGAGTGTGAATGAGAACCTTTCGGCCTATGGTCTGCTCGATCACCGTCATACCGGCGAGATGGAGATGAACTTGGGCAAGCAGGTCCTCTTTACCCCGCACCTTGCCCCTATCACACGCGGCATCCTGACGACCTCCTATGCAGTACCGGGCGAGAGATCGGACGCGTTGATTGGGGAGGGTTTGCTTGACCTGTATCGGGAGGCCTATTCGGGCTCACCGTTTGTTCGGGTGGTTGATAGGCCACCGGGAACTCGTGAGGTCTTGGGTACGAACTTCATCGCGATCCATCCGGTCTATGATCCGCGCACGAATCGCTATGTCGTGATCTCAGCCATCGATAATCTTCTCAAAGGGGCCGCTGGTCAGGCGATCCAAGCCCTGAACGTTTCACAGGGTTGGCCTGAGGAGCTTGGACTCGACCAGTTAGGAGTGTGGCCATGAGTGTGACCTTCCCAGAGGGGATCAGAGCTGCGGGAGTCGCGGCCGGTATCAAGCCAGGTGGGGCGTTGGATCTGGCCTTCGTTGGGTTCTCTGACGGGGACGCCCATGTTGGTGCCGCGGTCTTTACCCAGAGCGCGGCGGCGGCAGCACCGGTGCGGGTTTCTCGAGATCACCTCAGTTCATCGACGGGCCACATCAGGGGAGTAGTGCTCTCCTCGGGCAATGCGAACGCACTCACTGGTGAGGCTGGACTTGCGGCAGCAAAGCTCATGGCCTCGTCGGCTGCTGCACAGCTCGGGGGAGTCGATCACGAGTACCTCGTCTGTTCGACGGGGTTGATCGGGATCCCCTTTCCGGCTGAGAGGATTGAGCCAGGGTTGGAACTGCTCGCCGGTGAACTCGGCACCGACTCCCATGCGGGTGAGCGAGCGGCTCATGCGATTCGCACCACCGACACCTTCGCCAAGGAGGCCCAGGCAGTAAGTGATGGTTTTCGAGTCGGTGGGATGGCCAAAGGGGCAGCGATGATTGCGCCCAATATGGCCACCA
Organism: Actinomycetes bacterium; assembly: GCA_021822605.1. Classification (GTDB taxonomy): domain Bacteria; phylum Actinomycetota; class Acidimicrobiia; order Acidimicrobiales; family Acidimicrobiaceae; genus Ferrimicrobium. The sequence goes on along the minus strand of JAKAQL010000061.1, from coordinate 12,760 downwards.
TGCTCTGTGTTCTGACGACCGATGCGAAGCTAACGCCACAGAGGGCCCAGAGTGCACTTGGTTGGGTCGTAGATCAGACCTTTAATCGGATCACCATCGATGGCTGTACCTCCACCAACGATACGGTCATTCTGCTGGCCTCGGAGGTCGGAGGCGATCCTGGCCCGGATTTTGAGGAGAGCCTTCTTGAGGTAGCGGCAAAGCTGGCATATTCGATCGTCGCTGATGCCGAGGGTGGGAGCAGAGTCGGAAGAATTCGAGTCGGCGGGGGTGCAACCGTGGAGGAGGCCGAGCGATGCGCTCGTGGCGTGGCATCCTCGTTACTGGTGAAGTGCTCGTTACTCGGGGGTGATCCCTATTGGGGACGGGTGTTGGCGGAGGTCGGCGCTGCTGTGGTCGACGTTGACATGACCCGGGTCTCAGTCGCCTATCAGGGGGTACGGGTCTGCGAGGGCGGACTCGATGCGAGTGCTCACCTCAGCGTCGCTGAGCGGCGGCATCTCGATCAGCGTATGCGAGAACGCGAGATCATCATCGAGATCGATCTTGGAAGGGGTGATGAGACTGTCGAGGTTCTGACCGCTGACATCGGACATGGTTATCTCGAGGAGAACCGGGGAACCTCGTGATCACCTCAGATCCGCACCTCCGTGCTCGGACACTTGTCGAGGCGCTGCCCTATATTCGCCGCTTCCACGGCCAGATTATCGTCATCAAGTATGGGGGCAACGTACTCGGCGATGAGGCGGCCTCACTGACGGAGTTGGCCGAGGATGTCGCGCTCATGCGCTCAGTTGGCATGCGGCCTGTTGTCGTCCATGGGGGAGGGCCTCAGATCGACGAGCTGGCCAATCGTCTTGGCCTTAGGCCTTCGTTTGTACATGGGCTCCGGGTAACCGATGCTGCGATGCTTGAGGTGGTGCGCATGACCCTGCTCGGTACCGTCAACCCAGCCATCGTGACCGCCCTGGGTCATCAGGGTGCTGCGGCCGTCGGACTCTCAGGAGCGGACAGTTCACTGGCGATCGCCACGAGGATCTCAGACGAGCTCGGCTTCGTCGGAGAGATCCGGCGGGTGCAGAGCCAGGTGGTCACTGAGTTGGTTGAGGCTGGGGTCGTACCGGTGGTGGCGAGCCTCGGTGTGGAGGCGGGTGGAGGGTTGTTAAACGTCAACGCTGACTCCTTCGCTGCCGCGCTTGCGGTTGCCCTCGGGGCGGCGAAGTTGATCTTCCTGACCAACGTGGCGGGTCTTCTCGAGGAGGTCGATGACCCGGGAAGCCTGATCGCAAGGGCTGGTGTCGATGAGGTGCAGCGCCTGATCGAGGGTGGACAGATCCAAGGCGGGATGATCCCGAAGGTGGCTGCAGCACTTGGCGCAGCAACCGGTGGTGTAGAACGGGTCCATTTGATCGACGGGACGGTCCCTCACTCGCTATTGTTGGAGTTATTGACTGATGAGGGTGTCGGGACGATGATTGAGGGAGGAACTCAATGACAGGAACGCTTCTCGGGCTCTATGGGGCACCGATGGCTAACATTGTGCGAGGTCAGGGTAGCTGGCTCTATGACGATGCGGGTCACAAGTATTTGGACTTTCTCTCTGGCATTGCAGTCACCTCACTTGGGCACGCTAATCCTGCGATAGGGGAGGCGCTCACCAACCAGCTTGGACGAGTGCTGCACACCTCGAACTTCTTCACCACGCCTCCCGGGCTGGCAGCCGCCGCAAAGATCGGGGAGATCGCGCCCTTTGAGGATGCAGGTGTCTTCTTCTGTAACTCCGGCGCCGAGGCGGTGGAGGCGGCACTGAAGCTCCTGCGGCGAGCTCGTCGGGACCGGCCAAAGGTCGTGGTGTTGAGCGACTCCTTCCATGGCCGCACCTTCGGAGCGCTGTCAGCGACGATGCAGCCGGCCAAACGGATACCGTTCGCGCCGCTCCTCGAAGGGTTTGTGGAGGTACCCCTAAACGATGTCGGGGCGCTTGATACCGCTCTCATGGACCCGGCGATCGGTGCCGTGCTCTTCGAACCAATCCTCGGCGAGGCTGGGGTCTATCCGCTCGCCGATGATTTCGCCGAGGCGTTGATCACCGCGCAACGGGAGCGTGGCATTTTATTGGTGGCCGATGAGATCCAGACCGGCCTGTGCCGAACTGGAGAGTGGCTCGCCTCCTCCCACCACGGGATCGTGCCGGATATCTTTGTGCTCGCGAAGGCTCTTGGTAACGGTGTTCCGATCGGAGCGCTGGTGGCCAAGCCTGAGGTCGGTGCTGCCTTTGCCCCGGGTGATCACGGGTCGACCTTTGGGGGTAATCCGATCGCGACCACCGCGGCGGTGGCGGTTATTGAGTTGATGCAGCGTTCATCGATGCCTGAGCGCATCCGCCACCTCGGGGATCTCGCCCTCCCTCTCATGAAGCCTCTCCCTGGAGTGACCAACGTTGAGGGGAGAGGGTTGATGTTGGGTCTGCAGTTGGCGGCGCCTGTCGCCAAGGATGTGGTGACTAAGGCCTTCGCAGCTGGCCTCATTCTCAATGCTCCGAAGGCAGACCGTCTGCGGTTGCTACCGCCACTCACCATCTCGGAGCCAGAGTTAAACCAGGGTTGTGAGATCCTTGCTGGTGTCCTCGCAGAGATCCTCCAGTGATCATTGACGACATCGATGCGCTCTCGGTTGAGCAGATTCTGTGGCTACTGGATCCCTCGGTTGAGGGCACTCAGTCGAGGTCCAAGGGACGTCAAGGCCCTCTGTCCCCAGCAGTCTCTCCGCCCACGAATGGCATGGAAGGAGCCCAAGGAGACCCTTCCACTGTCGTAGCAGGTGGTGATCCACATCATGAGGTGGCCGAGCAACCCAGGGGTCAGAGTTCCCTCGTGGGGCCAGGGGAGTCTCTGGGGCTCGGGTCTGATCGGTTTGTCGGAGCGACGATGGCTGGTGTCTTTGAACACCCTTCGCTCAGAACACGGTCAGCTTTCGCTGGCGCGGCCTATGCAGTGGGAGCGCTCCCGGTATTCTTCGTCGGTGATGAGATCGGCATCGATTCCCGCGAGAGCGCCGAAGACGTTGCCCATCTTCTCTGCGAACATCACCAACTCATTGGGGCACGTCTCCGTCACCATCGTACCTTTGCGCGCATGGCCGAGGTTGCAAGGGCCTACGAGAGACCGATGGTGAACCTACTCACTGATTGGGCTCATCCGACCCAGGCTCTCGCGGACGTGATCACGATTCTCGAACACACGAGAGCGCAACCCGGAGATCCTCTGCCGAGTCTTCGAATCGCCTACCTAGGGGATGCGAACAACGTTGCGCGGTCACTCACCAAGGCGGCGATCGCGCTCGGTTGGGACATCACCATCGCTGCGCCCAACGGCCATCAGTTCGGCATCGAGGATGTCGCAGCCTTTGAGACCTATCGCGAGCTCTGTGGATCTAAGGCGCGAGTAGAGCTGACCGATGATCCCAGTGCGGCGGTCCGTGAGGCTCGCGTACTCTATACCGATACGTGGGTCTCGATGGGCGCGTCGGGGACGACTGAGGGGTTCGAGGGATTCGGGATCGACGAGGAGTTGCTGCTCAGCGCCCCGGAGGACGCCTTTGTCATGCACTGTCTCCCTGCCCATCGTGGCATGGAGATTGCAGCATCGGTGATCGACTCGGAGCGTTCGGTGGTCTGGGCGCAGGCGAGGAATCGACTGGTGGCCATGGAACGGCTGTTTTGGCTCATCAGTGAGGAGGATTAATGGCAAAGAACCAACGTCAATATCGTATCGCCAAGCTGATCAGTCAGGCACCGATCTCGGCACAACAACAGCTCGTAGACATGTTGGCCGATGAGGGGATCACCGCAACCCAGGCCACGGTCTCAAGAGACCTAGACGAGCTTGGTGCCATCAAGGTAAAGGGCCCTGGTGGCGCGAGTATCTACGCCATCCCTGATCTGCCGAGGGATCAGATCAGTACCGAGGGGTATCTGAAGCGAGTCCTTGGCGAGTGGGTCGTCGAGGTCGTCAACTCCGGTGATCTGGTGATGTTAAAGACCCCGCCCGGATGTGCTCATGTTGTCGCTTCAGCCTTGGATCGGACACGTCCGGACGGGGTGCTCGGCACGGTCGCGGGGGATGATACTGTCTTGGTTCTCGCGGATCAGCCGATGGGGGGTGATCACCTCGCCAAGCTCATGCGAGAGGTGGCGGGTTTGCCTGGGTGATGGATGCGCACTGTTCAAGGCTTGAGGTTCGGAAGGGAGTCTCATCAGGGTTGTGCGACTTCTCAGGCGATGAGGAGGTGCGCTCATGGCTCCATCAACTCTGAGATGCATCTCTCGTTGCATGGATAAACCAAGTGCCCTCCCACTGGGGAGGATCGCGCTATGGTGAGATGGGTCATGACGTGATTGGATTGGTGTGTTGAGGGCCGGTGGGCGCGGGAATGGCGTGGTGTCGACCATCGCTGATCCGGTTGCTCACCAGCTTGAGCGGTTGGGTGGAGGGATAGCGACCCTGACCTTGGCGGCTAGGGTCCTGACTTTGGCGGCTAGGGCTCTAACCTCGATGGGGCCGCGCCGACAGGCTTGGCGTGGATCGGCCGAGTGGTGTCGCTCGCTGGTACCGACCGTGGAACAGCGTTTTGAGATGGTCGAGTCCGTTGGAGGACTTGAGGTAGTGAGGAAGAGGAGATGTGATGACAAAGACGGTAGTGCTCGCGTATTCAGGGGGACTCGACACCTCAGTTGCACTGAAGTGGTTGCAGGTTGAGAAGGGGTACGAGGTGATCGCCTGTTCGGTTGACGTCGGTCAGCAGGAGGATCTCGAGGAGGTACGAGTTCGCGCCCTCGCAACGGGCGCCAAGGTCGCAGAGGTCGTTGAGGTCCAAGATGAGTTCGCCAATGAGTTCATCGCCCGAGCGATCCGGGCTGGGGCGCTCTATGAGAACCGCTATCCGCTGGTCTCCTCCCTCTCCCGTCCGATCATCTCCAAGCATCTTGTTGAGGTAGCCCGGCGCTATGGGGCGGATGCCGTCGCTCACGGGTGTACCGGTAAGGGAAATGATCAGGTGCGCTTTGAGGTGGCGATCCGAACGCTCGCCCCGGATCTCGAGGTGCTCGCTCCGGTACGCGAGTGGGGATTCGCCCGTGAGGACTCTATCGATTACGGGCTTTCCCACGGAGTGCAGATCAATGCCAACCGGGCAAACCCCTACTCGATCGATCAGAACCTTTGGGGACGCGCGATCGAGTGCGGTGAGATGGAGGATCCCTGGAACTCACCCCCATCGGATATCTATGCCTACACCCTTCCTCATGGTTCAGTCCCAGAGAGCGTAATCATCGGATTCAATCAGGGGGTTCCGGTCTCACTGGATGGAGAGGAGCTTCCCCTCTATCTTCTCATCACCCGTTTGAACGCAATCGCTGGCAGCTATGGGATCGGCCGCATCGATATGGTGGAGAATCGCCGGGTGGGTATCAAGTCGCGCGAGGTCTATGAGGCCCCTGCGGCGACGGTGCTCCTTGAGGCACACCGCCAGCTCGAGGATATCACCCTAGAGCGTGAGCTCGCTCATGCAAAGATCGAGTTGGGTCTGCAGTGGGCGACACTCGTCTATGACGGCCTCTGGTACTCCCCGCTGCGGATGGCCCTTGATGCCTTCATGGAGGAGGCGTCCTCAGTCGTCACCGGTGAGGTGCGGGTACGTTTCTCCCCAAATGGGTTTGTGGTGGATGGGCGGAGGAGCCCGCTGTCTCTCTATGACTATGAGCTCGCCACCTACGCCAGGGCCGATACCTTCAACCACCTCGACGCGGAGGGATTTGTGAAGATCTTCGGGTTGGGGCTTGAGACTTGGTCCAAGCGACAGGGTAGAGTACAGCCATGACCTTATGGCAGAGCCGGCTGAGCGCACCCCCTGCGGATGCGCTACTCGCCTTCACAGAGAGCCTCTCCTTCGATCAGAAGCTCTGGCGTTTCGATATTCAAGGTTCCCGAGCCCATGTTCTCGGTTTGACACACGCCAAGCTGCTCACTGAGGAGGAGAGCGTATCGCTTCTTGAGGCACTCGATAACGTCTACTCCGAACTCGAGGCTGGAAGTTTTCAGTTTCTCCCCTCCGATGAGGATATTCATACCGCTGTTGAACGGCGGGTCACGGAGCTGATCGGCGATGTTGGCGCCAAGTTACACTCCGGGCGTTCTCGCAATGATCAGATCGCCGTCGATCTGCGCCTCTACAGTCGCAGTGCGATCTTCGCGATCGCCCAGGGCGTGCTTGACTTCCTCACGATGATCGCCGATGTCGCCGAGGCTGCGGGGGATGCGGTCATGCCTGGCTACACCCACACCCAGCGCGCGCAGCCGGTACCGATCGGCCACTACCTCCTCGCCCATGGCTGGGCGCTGCGCCGTGATCTGGACCGCCTCCTTGCGACCTACGGTCGCATGGATGTCTCGCCACTGGGCGCTGGAGCACTTGCTGGCACCACGCTGGCGATTGACCCTGAGTTCACGGCCACCGAGCTCGGCTTTGCCGCCGCCTTTATGAACAGCTTTGATGCGGTCTCCGATCGGGACTTCGTGATAGAGGTCCTCTTTGACATCGCCTTGCTCGGCGTTCATCTCTCGCGCTTTGCCGAGGAGATCGTCATGTTCACCACCGAGGAGTTTGGCTTTTTCCGCCTCGATGACTCCTACTCGACCGGCTCCTCTATGCTACCCCAGAAAAAGAACCCCGATATCGCGGAGCTCGCGCGGGGTAAGACTGGTCGCTATATCGGCAACCTCGTCTCGCTGCTTGTCACCCTCAAAGGTACCCCCTTGACCTATAACCGGGACCTCCAAGAGGACAAGGAACCGCTGTTTGACTCGGTTGAGCAGATGATTCGTGAACTTGTCGCCTTTCACGGAATGGTCTCGACGATGACCTTTGACTATGAGCGTCTCCGTGCAGCCGCATCGTCGGAGTATCTGCAGGCGATCGACATCGCAGAGTATTTGGTGACCAACGGAGTGCCATTCCGGCGAGCTCACGGGATCGCCGCTGGACTCGTCCGTGATTCCCTCGAGCGCAGGGTACCCCTGCGCGAACTGGTGGGAGCTCACCCTCAGCTCGGGGAGGAGGCGATGTCGCTGATCGAGGCGGATGCGGCAGTACGTCGTCGTTCCGCAGCTGGTGGTGCATCGATTGACTCCGTCGTCGCTCAGCTCAAGCGTTATCGCCAGGAACTCCACGACCTCACCGGCATCGTTGCGAGCCTGAACCCTGATCTAGAGGGCTGAGGCAGAGACGCAGGGAGCTTGCCCTCGACTTGAAGACCCAAAGCAAGCTCGACCAAGGCAAGGAACGAGGCTGACCAAGGGAACCGAGGAAGGGAGATCTCAACTCGTCGTCCCATCACTTCGAGCGAGACTGGATCGGTGAGTTTCACGAGTTAGGAGCGGGTGGTTCTGGGACAGTGAATCGGCCTTCGGAGGTGTTCAAGAAGTGAGCCTAGGAGCACCAAAAAAACTACATAGGGCTGCGATGTCCCACACGTGTTTTCAGCATCGATCCTTGTCAACGTCACCTGCCATGAGTTCCCCAAACCTTCTCCCGGCGGGGCCTCCTGCCGGTTCGGCTCAGGCCTACTGGGCAAAGACGTGCAGCACCATCATCCGGTCGGTCGGTCAGGAGGACGACAGTTGAAGAGTACTGGAGTGGTCCAATGCAGAGCCGAAGTTGCCAACGTCATCGCATCCTTCAAGGGAGCCTGCATCCTAGCTCTAGGTAGCGGCGATCGTCACATTGCGTAGACGTTACCGACCTCAATCACCCACCAAGTTCCAGCGACACGCACGAGCGTGAGGTAGACGTCCCAGCCGACCTTGGCGAGCGCCGAGGCCTGCTCGGAGACTGCCAGAGGGCCGATCCCTCCCGTAAAGTACAACGCCCCTGGTTCGATGCGCTCGATCGTGAGGAGGTCTTCGATGAGGTCCTCGGAGTCTATGTCGTTCAGGTTGAAGACTGGAGCCTTACTGCACTGCCGATACAGCAGTTCGGAGAGGCGTTCTGCCCGAGGCAGGTCGCGCGCAGCAGTTGCCTGGTCGAGGCCAAGGTCCCGCTCCTCCTCGCTCACATAGCCCTGTTCGTATAACCAAGTGGCGAGCTTCTTTGTGACTGTCGCGGCCGATCGCAGCACGTCTTGACTGGCAAGTACCTTCTTCACCATGAAGTATCCGAGAAACTCTCCAAAGTGTTCAGGAATACGTTCGGGGCCAAAGAGATGACAGAACGCCTGGTAGTCGCCGGCATTGAGTGTCTCCTGAAAGCGTTTCGTGTCAGCTTCGTCAAGCAACTGGTAGGCGTAACCGTCCAACGAGTGACGAAGGAGATTGATGACATCCTCATAGTTGCGCATCGTGCGGGCTGAGATTCGACCGCGTTGATCCTCAATGAACGCATCGAGCACCGTTTCAATTGTCACATCTTGGCTCATGTGCGAATACTACCAGCTGGGAGATAGAGTGGGTCGGCTGAGTCTCAGGAGAGGCATTGCGCTACCAGAGACATCCTGGGCCAGTCCAAATTGTTGTCCGAAAGGCGCGCGTTATGATAACTTCAACGCTATAGTAGCACTATGCATTTTCAGCGTTCTCTTATGTTCGGGGTCACGTGTTGCGCCCTTGCGGTCTCACTCGCAGCCTGTGGCTCGACTGGGGCGACATCAACGAGCACCAAATCGTCGTCGTCGAAGTCCAGCTCCTCCGCGTCGAGCAGCTCATCTCCGGCAAATTCATCGTCTCCAGCAGACTCCGGCGGGGCAGGATTATCGCTCTCGAAGCTGGCAAGCTACACCAACTACGCCTTCACCTACTCGGCTACCGGAGGCGGAGCGACCACCACCTTTACTGGTGCTGTTCACTCGCTCACCGATTGGCGGTTGCAGGCGAGTTCACCGGCGGTGACAAACTATGACGTAGATGGTAAGGGGTATGGGACCGTCGCTGGCTTTTCGGCGGTCACGTCGACGACCTTTGCGACTCCAGAGGGTATTCATCATCTCAACGGGCAATACGTCAACGCCCAGGCCTTGATCGGGATGACCCACGTCACTGGGGAGGACATTCGAAAGGGTGGTTCCTGCACCGTCGCCGGCCAGGATGGTACCATCTACAATCTCGGCACCCCGAAGAACTCCTACTTCTCGATCGGTGATCAGGCCTGTGTCGCCTCTAACGGCGCCCTGTTGTTGTTCGCCCAAGGGGTCACGGGTGGTGCGAGTGCCGACGCCTTGCACTTGACCGGAGCCTCGGAGATATGGCAGGTTACCGCTGTTGGGGGCGTGGGTCCAATCGCCGCACCATAACGGCGCTGCGCATGTCCCAAGACCCTTCACCTGTGGCATCATCGTTGAGTTCGTCCCAGGCTTCCGAAGGGCCGGATGGGTAGCGTCGCCTAGCGATACTCTATCATCCGATGGCCCCCCCATCCTTGGTTGGTGCGAGGGGTGACGTGGGTCCAAGCGCGTGAGTTGGGGGATCAGGTCAGTGTTCGAGGGTGATCGATAGCCAAAGCCCGAGCGAGTAGGCCAGATCGTAGAGTGTCGCAGTAGGCCCCTGATGGAGAAGTTCGATTGTCATCGCTGCCGTGAAGGAGCGTCGCAGCCGTCTCGATACGAGTGATGTCAGCGCCATGGGTAACCCCAACTGGCGCACGATGAGTGATGCATTGGCTACAACCTGCTGGTCGAGTAGCAGGATCGAAGCCTTGATCTGTTGACTACCAGTCAGGCGGCTCCTGAGTCGAAAGGCGGCGAGTGTCGCCGTCGCCAAGGGTGCAAGAGTGATCCAGAGGAGGAACGGTGCATCCCGTAACTTCGGGGTAAGCGTGAGCGCTGTTCGCTTGCGTAGATGGCCGACTGAGTACCCGTATCTGGCAGCCTTGATGAGTCGGGTTGCCAAGGGTTGAGGGTGATGGACGCAGATGCTGCCCGGTGCGTAGATGGCCAGTTGACCTGCATGGCAGAGGCGGTTGATCAGGTCAACATCCTCACCGAGGCGTAGATCCTCTGCAAAGCCCCCGACAGCCTCGAAGGATTGTCGGTCGATAGCAAGGACAGCACCTGGAAGGTGATTGAGGTGCTTGCCGTCGACCATAGTGGGTGAGGGGCCAAGATCGAGGGGTGAGGGATGGCCCTCCTCGATGACCCGCGGTGCGAGTGCGACGATCTGGTGGTTGGTGAGCAGTCTGAGCGAGGTGAATAACTCCTCATCGAGACTGATGATGTCGGCGTCGATAAAGAGCAATACTTCCCCTGTGCTTCTCAGTGCCCCCAGGTTGCGTGCCGCTCCCGGGCCGAGTGCCACCTCGTTGCGCAGAACAAGGGCGTTGTCGAACTCGAGTGGGTGTTCGGAGGCATCGTCAACGACAATAACTTCACTCACCAAGGGAGAGATGACGAGACTCTGCACCAGGGACTCGAAGCTATCGGCGGGAGGGTTGCGGGCCGGTATCACGACAGAGACGCTCGGGGCACGGGATCGAGATGAAGGGACTAAAACTCCAGCTGCGATAAGCGACCGGTAGTTGCCGGGGTTGTCAGTGTCAAAGTGGCGAGGGATATCGCCAGTGATTGCGAGGATGGCGCCCCCTCGCGAATCGAGTATGAGCGGTCCGAGCCTCTGGCCCAACTCTCGATCGAGTCGTACAGACCTCTTAGCCGTTTGGTCGCTCATTGGCGATGGGTCCCGTGGTGTCGGTGGTTGGTCGGTGAGGAGCGGTGAGGGCTGAGTTCTCTAGTTGAGACCAAGCGAGGATGAGCCTGGGCTGGAATCGCTCGGTTGAAGACCCTTGTCCGAGAGCCTGACACCTCGACCTGAATGCTGTTCCGGTGGTTGCGATCCAGCTGCAAGCGTATCTGCCTCAGGGGGTTGGCTCCAGCGCAAGCGGGGGCTTGCGCTCCAAGACGGCGAGGGTAACCCCGACACAGACGAGGATGGCGCCGGCGAGCGTTCCGATGGTGATCGTCTCACCGAGGAGTACGACTCCGAGGATAATGCCCACGAGGGGTTGAAAGAGTAACAACACGCCACCGCGAGAGGCGCTGACGTGCTTGAATCCCCACACCCAGAGGAAGAAGGCGAGTGCCATGCCGATCACGCTGATGTAGAGAACCTCTCCCCACTGGGCGAGGTTCATCGGGAGTGGATGGCGCGCGTGGAGGTAGGCGAAACTGGCGAAGGGGAGCGAGGTGATCGCGCCAACGGTGCAGGCGATGGTGACGACCGTCAGGGCGCTATAGCGGTTGAGCAGCGAGGTCGAGCCAATGGTGTAGAGAGACCAGCAGACGGCTGCTACCAGAAGCAGCGAGACGCCGAGGGTGGTGTCCTTCCCGGGTGCCGGTGTTCCAACGATCACGATGACACCGACGAAGGCGAGTGCGATGGCCAGCCAGCGTCGCAGCGGGACATGCTCTTTGAGGATGAAGGCACCGAGTAACGCGATCAGGATCGGCGATGAGGCAGTGACAAGCGAGCCAAGCGCGGCACCGGCGGCGTGGGTTCCATAGAACTGGAACCCGATGGAGACGCTAAAGCCGATGACGCCTACGCCAAACATGGGTAGGTAATCTCTTCGTGCGACATGGAGTTGTCGACTTCTGGCTGCGATGAATAACAGGATGATCGCGGAGACACCTTCGCGAAATTCGAGTACCACGAGCGGTGGCATTGTGCGCATGAGCGCGTCACTCGCAACGTACATCCCACCCCAGATCGCTGAGGCGAGGGCTAGCGCTATAAAACCCTGTGTGCTCGCCTTCACTGCAGGTCAGTCTAGTGTTTGCCGAAGGTTCTCTCCCCTCGACCGAGCGTTAACTCCGGTCGAGATCGAGATTGCGACGCGGCAGCTGAAGCGATGGCCGCCGCCGTAAGTACCATGTCAGTGCGGTGCCCACGAGGATGACCCACAGCTTGCCAACGAGCTGACCCTCGAGGGCAACCCCGAGTGGGATTCCTGCCAGCGTTAAGAAGATGACGGAGTCGACGACCTCGGCGAAGAGACCCGCGATGAGGACCGATGCGGCCAGGTTCCAGCGCTGGAGTGGCGTGAAGATGACAAAGTCAGTCGATTCGGAGAGGAGGAAAGTCACGCCTGAGGCGACGGCAAGCTGTGGGGTAGAGACGAGCGCGGAGACCAACGCGCCGACGAGGATGGCGGCGATACCAGCCTTTGGACCAGCGAGCCGCTGTACGTAGTCACGTGCGACGAAGGCGACCGCCGCCAGATAGACCCCCGACGGCGCCTCGAGGCCGAAGCCAACAGGGAGAACATGGGCTCCAGGGATCGGGGTTCCGACATGTGCGATCATCCAGTTGGAGCCGACGATGGCGCCGATATAGACGGCGAGGGCGAGCCATGCTCGCCAGGTGAATCGTCTCACCGGCATCGTGAATCGTCTCGCCAGCACCGCTGTGTACGAACGGTATCGGTCAGGCAACGGTTCATCGCGATGTCGTAACCTGTGTGTAACTCGCGATGAGTGCGACGGCATGCTCCCGGGATACATCAGGAGCGAGACGTTCCACCATTGGCTTGATGGCGATGCCCCCGCGGGGGTTGAAGTCGCCGAAGACCCGGAGGAACTTGGGGGAGAGCAGGTTGTTGAGATCGTCGGCGATTGCATTCACGCATGACTCATGAAAGGAGCCGTGGTTGCGATAGCTCACCAGGTAGAGCTTGAGGCTCTTACTCTCGACGCAGAGGCGAGCCGGGATATAGTCAGATC
>JAKAQL010000060.1 GCA_021822605.1 Actinomycetes bacterium | reverse complement strand
CCCTATCCATCGGGGAATACCACCACAAGGAATCTCCGATATCGAGCATAGTACTGGCTACACTTGATGGCCACGAATCCTTGTCACACCTGTTCAGCGTGGGTAAAGGGGGAGTTGGAGGGGGTAACCTCAGGTTAACAACATTCCGCGACATTCCGTGTTTTGGCGGCACAGCCTGCGGCCTTCGACAAGTCATAGGGAGCGTCGCTACAACCGCGTCTAGCCGCAAATTAACATTCTCCACCCGTGATCAGCACGAAAGAGATCCACACCGTTAGCTAATGACTCTAGATATCGACCGCTTCAGCATCTGAACCCGAGGTGGCACCGCGAATGGGCAGGGACGTGAAGATATCACCCGGTTCTGACCAGGCTGAGCTAGCCAGGGAAGCTGCGTCTGCACTAGCTATGGACATCCAAACTCGCTCAGGGGTACACGGCATATCGATATGGCGCACACCGAGATATGACAATGCATCGACAACTGCGTTCTGCACAGCAGGTGTTGAACCGATCGTTCCTGACTCCCCGATTCCCTTTGCACCGAGCTCGTTGTATGGGGTTGGGGTCTCGGTATTGAAAGTCTCAAAGGAGGGCAGTTCGGCGGCGGATGGCATCGCATACTCCGCCAACGTAGCAGTCAATGGATTACCATCCTGGTCGTACACTGCCGCCTCCCAGAGGGCCTGAGCAATACCCTCAGCGATGCCACCGTGCTGTTGACCGTTGACAATCAAAGGGTTGAGAATTCGACCGCAGTCATCTACGGCGACGTGACGAACAGGCGTCACCTTCCCCGTCTGCGTATCGACCTCAACGACGGAGAGATGGGCTCCAAAGGGGAACGTTGCACTGGCCTGCTTGAAGTCAAATGTTGCAAACAGGGGTTGCTCCTGTTGAGCAGCGATGGCCGCAAGCTCGGACCAACTCAACTGAGCGCTCGGAACGCCAGCTACTGCTAGCCCCCCGGTGGCAGCCACCACAATATCGTGCTCCGCTGCCTCCATTTGCTGTGCCGCCAATTTTTTCGCCGCGTCGAGTACCAATGTCGCGGCACCCGCCACCGCAGATCCTCCAATCTGGAGTGATCGTGAGCCCCCAGTGCCGCCACCACGTGGAATAATGGCGGTATCGGATTGCCGAAATTGGATCTGCTCCAGCGGAATACCCAGACGATCCGCGACGATCATCGCGAAGGATGTAGCGTGCCCTTGACCGTGGGCAGAGGTACCCACATCGATCGTCGCCGAGCCATCGGGGTGCACCTCCACGCGGGAGTATTCATTCTGCCCTCCTCCTGCAGTGATCTCGACATACGTTGCAACTCCGATCCCGAGTTGCACAACGTCACCTCGCTCTCGACGCTTGGCCTGTTCCTGACGCAGTTCCTGATAGTCGACGACGGCGAGCAGTTTGTCGAGTGCTCCCTGATAGTCACCACTGTCATACGTGGTGCCCAATTGAGTGGTGACCGGAAAGGCATCGGCGGATATCAGATTACGACGTCGGATCTCGACAGGGTCAATATCCAGCTCATCCGCCGCCATATCGACGATCCGTTCGAGGAATGCAGCGGCCTCAGGTCGACCCGCCCCGCGAAAAGCTCCTACCGGAGAGGTATTGGTGAACGCAGCCACTGCACTATATGCGACCTTCGGGATCCGGTAAACACCCTGAGCCATGGCGCGGGTTGGACCGAGAACCAGTCCACCACCAAACCCACCATAGGCCCCGCCGTCTCCGACCATGCGACAGCGCAACCCCGTAAAGGTTCCATCGCGTTTCAGGCCGAGTTCAACATACTGAACCTGCCCCCTACCCTGGGGCATCGCCACCATATTCTCACTCCGGCTCTCAACCCATTTGACAGGCCGGTTCAATCGATCAGCTAGAGCGAAGGCAACAACATGCTCGGCAATGATGCCCGCCTTTCCACCAAAGGCCCCCCCGACATGGGGCGCAACGACCCGAATCGAGGAGGCCTTGATACCAAAGACACCCGCGAGTAGGTCAGCAACAGCATGGGGCATCTGGGTCGATATGTAGACCGTCGAGAGGCGGTCACCGTTCGCTGAATTCGGCACGACCAGTATCGCATTACCCTCCATTGGCACGACAGCTACTCGCTGATTCTCAAAGCGCCCACGAACAACGATCTCCGCGTCACCAAGGACATCAGCGTCTCCGGGGTCACGATACCCCGCTGCGATGTTGCGGGTGACACCACCATAGAGTTCCGGTGCATTAGCGGTCAAGGCATACTCCATGTCAACCGCGGAGGGCATGGGTTCATACTCAATCGCGACCAACTCTGCAGCGTCGAGAGCTGCCACTCTCGTACTGGCAACCACCGCCACCAGCGGGTCGCCGACAAATTGTACCACCTCCTTTGCCAGTGGTGGGCGAGGAACGTCCTTGTTCAACGCAGCAAAGCCATGGAATGGTGGCAAGTTGAGACTATCAGCGCTAAAAACTCCTAGCACCCCGGGAGCTGCCTCCGCTTCACTGGTATCGATCCTCAACAGCTTCGCGTGAGCGTAGGGGGAGCGAACGAAGACTAGGTGTGCCGTACTCTCTGGCGACATAGTATCTACATACGTGCCAGCCCCAGTCAACAGGGCTGGATCCTCAACGCGGAGGACTGATGTTCCAAGTATTGATCCAGGCATGTCATCAGGTTAAAGGGCGGCAACGAGATTCAAACGCCTGACCGCAGCAAGTGCAACGCCACCATCGCCAGGGATAGGGGCGGATGTCACCGCCAAAGAGATACCGAAGGAGCCCACCCTCTCGGAAAAGCAGTTACTTGCTACAAGCAACTAAACTTAGAAAGGTAAGGGAGGTACGGTGACGTCTATTACATCACATGAGGACCGCTACAAGTGGATTGCTCTCAGCAATACGACACTTGGCGTTCTACTCGTCGCAATCAACGAATCGATTCTGATCATCGCGCTTCCAGCAATTTTTCGAGGGATCAGGCTCAATCCGCTCGTTCCATCGAACTCCTTTTACCTGCTCTGGATTCTGCTTGGGTTTATGCTGGTGACAGCCGTCTTGGTCGTCACCCTTGGGCGGATCGGCGATATCTATGGCCGAGTCCGAATGTACAACCTGGGCTTTGCAATCTTCACCATTTTTTCAATTCTTCTCTCCGTCAACTGGCTGCATGGTCAGGCCGCCGGCGCGTTCATCATCGGTATGCGACTTGGCCAAGGGATCGGCGGCGCGTTCCTCTTCGCAAACTCCTCTGCGATCCTCACCGATGCTTTCCCTCAGAACCAGCGGGGTCTCGCCCTCGGGATCAACAACATCGCCGGCATCGCTGGCGCCTTCATCGGGTTGGTCGTAGGAGGTCTGTTGGCACCGATTGATTGGAGATTGGTCTTCATCGTTTCAGCACCGATCGGGCTCGCTGGTACCATCTGGGCCTATTTCAAGCTGCGTGACAACGGGATTCGCACACCAGCCAAGATCGACTGGCTGGGCAACGTCCTCTTTGCCGTTGGGCTCACGGTTCTGTTGGTCGGGATCACCTACGGCATCGAGCCCTATGGCAGCTCTCCTATGGGCTGGGGAAGCCCGAAGGTGCTGGCCGAGCTCGTTGTTGGTGTCGTCCTCCTTGTCGCCTTTGTGATCGCCGAAACGAAGGTGAAGTACCCGATGTTTCGAATTCAGCTGTTCAAGATCCGTGCCTTCTCCGCGGGAAACTTTGCATCGCTCCTCGCCGCCATTGGGCGCGGCGGTCTGATGTTCATCTTCGTGATGTGGCTTCAGGGTGTGTGGCTGCCGCTTCACGGCTACAACTTCTCCGTCACACCCCTGTGGGCTGGTATCTACATGCTGCCGCTGACGTTAGGATTCTTGATCGCGGGTCCTGCCTCTGGAGTCCTCTCCGACAAGTTCGGCGCCCGTCCCTTCGCCACCACTGGCATGGCGTTAGCAGCACTGACCTTCGTAGGCTTTGACTTCTTGCCCATCAACTTCTCTTACTTACCGTTTGCTTTGCTGATGTTGGGCAACGGGCTTGCGATGGGTCTCTTTGCATCGCCGAATCGAGCTGCCATCATGAACAGTCTTCCTCCCGATCAACGCGGAGCTGGAGCTGGCATGTCGGGTGTCTTTCAAAACGCAGCCATGGTGCTGTCGATGGGTATCTTTTTTACCCTGATGATCTCTGGTATTGCCTCGGATCTCCCGGCCGCGCTTTATCACGGACTAGTTGTAAACAACGTTCCAAGCCAGGTTGCCGCAAACGTCTCGCACCTTCCCCCGATCTCAAGTCTCTTCGCCGCGTTGCTCGGCTATGACCCCATCAAGAGCATCCTCGGCGCTGCCTTCCTCAGCCATTTACCCGCTCACTCAGCTGCGGTCCTGAGCGGTCGTCGATTCTTCCCCACGCTGCTGAGTAAACCGTTCTCCGACGGTTTGAATCTCGCCTTCACTTTTGGCGCTGTTGCGTGCGTCTTGGCTGGAGTTGCATCGCTCATGCGAGGCAAGAAATACGTTCACGGCCAAGATTCGGCCGACGCTTCTCCATCCAAGGCGGTCATCGACTAACGATGATCACGATGGTGCGGGGCTGATCTCCCCGCGACGGGCCGATTGACATCACGGACCAGCTAGCCGACCCAAAATTGTCGGCGCACCAGCCAGCAACAAGCCGTGACGTCAGGGAACATCGGCCACCCCCGACAAGTGCGGCGGAGTAATTACCTGCGCATCCTCGGTCGACAACCACCTGTTCAAAGGGTTGGGAGCAGTTCCGAATATAGCGAGGAATACCTCGCGCACCGACGTTCGAGTGCGTATCATGGCGGATGTGAATTTGACTGAGTGGGCTCGCCTGCTGGGCGTCGACCTGCAGGCCGCCCTCCGGTGGTTTCGTAAGCCGACGTTGCCGGCGCCTGCGGTGGATATCAACTCGCGTACGGTTTTGGTGTCCCAATGCGGTTCTTCATAAGCCAGTGGAGGCGTTCGGTCTTTATGTACGGGGATCCTCGTACGACCAGCGCGAGGACCTTCATCGTCAGGTGTTCCGCCTGGCGGCCTGGGCCGCGGACGTCGGTGGCCAAGTGGTGGATGTCGCGGCCGAGGTTGGCTCTGGGATGAAGAGTTCTCACACCAAGATCCGAAGGATGCTCGCCGATCCGAAGATCACTGGCGTGATGGTCGAGCACCGTGATCGGCTCGGACGAATGAGAGTCGAACTGATCGAGGCGGTGCGGTCGGCTCATGGTCGCCGTTTGGTGGTGCTTGATGACGGTGAGGTCGATGACGACCTGGTGCGGTGCAGGTCCTCACTTCGTTCTGCGTGCGCCGTTCAGCGAGGCACCGTGCGTCAGAGGCCCTCGACTACGCACAGCACGACGTCGGACCCGCCGGTGCTGGCGGCTGAGGTGGCGAGTCATGAGCAGAAACCGGAATACGTTTCGTGGACTGCACGACTGTTTCTGCAGCAACGCCGAGTTCGTCCTCACCATCGACTCTGGTGGCCTGAGTGGGACCTCCCAACGATGGCGAGTGCCGCGCATGCCACCATGACGGCGAGGAGTGGCGCTCATGGCTAGGTGGGAGGTTCCGGAGGGCTAAACGGTGCAGGCGTTCTGGTTCACCCTCGGCCCGACTCGTTGGCAGGTGGCGTGTTGGCGACGTCAGTTCGGGGCCGCACGAGGGCTAGGAACTGGTCGGTTGCGACGCTGAAGGCCGATCTGGAAAGGCTCCACGCGGCGGTTGAGGCCATGGCGAAGTCGACGTTGTGGGGCTGTGCAAGCGCTGGAACCAGGTCAAGAACACCGAATGCGTGAACGTTGAGCCCGGTGAGGTATGGTGGCGCGAGACCAGAGCGGAGACATTTGCTGACGGGATCAAGGCTACGGTGGGCGCCTGCGGGAACTGGCAGCAATCTCGTGCGAGCATGAGGGTCGGGAGACGGTTCGGGTTCCTGTCTCATCATTCTCGGGCCCCTGTTATCTTGATAATTGACATCCCAGCACGAATCACACCGAATCGGTTAACCAGTCACCGACCGCCACCCGAACCGGTTCCGACAACGCTTTTGAAGTCGGTTCATACACAACATTTATGCATACCTCATTGCTGGGGAGTCGCTAGAGCAGCGAGAAGGACCCTATCAAGGAGCACTTCGTATCGGACGAACCAAACGAGCTGACGTTGAACTGATGGGGTGCGCCGACATCACCTATGCCCAAGACAAGAACCCAGGTGCGCCTTCCTGTGGCGGTTCACATCGACGTCGTCTCGAACGTGATCGTCGGGCAGAAGGGTGCCCAGCTCCCTTGGAGAGTGATCTGGCTAGCCCTAGCGATAGCCATGGCCCCAAGGCCTGATATCGAGGATCTCATTCATCAGAAGCGATCGAGGCATCTGGTATCTCTCGGTAGCCTACTCCCACGACCCTTCTGGCCGCTGGTATGCGACCTTGGAGTCGTAAGCTAAGAGTCAAAGCTGCGACAGCGCGCTCGCTTAAGAGTTTGAATGGCCTGTACAAGACAGAGTTAATCCATGCTATCGGTCTCCTTGACGACGAGATCGCGGTGGAATGGGAGACCTGTACGTGGGTGGATTGGTTCAACAACGAAACGGCTCCACTCCTCGATTGCCAATGATGTCCGCCAGTGGGGTACGAGGCTGTCTACACTATGCTCGAAGACAGTCAGGAAACTACCTGATTGACAGCGAACCGAGTCTCTGTAAAACCCGGGGTGGTTCAGTGAGTGCTGAGCCCTAGGGCTTGAGGACCGTTGGCAGTGGGAGTTAGGTCGTCAAGGATGGTTTTTGATCCACTTTCAATGAATACCATTCATGCCCTGCTCGACCATCGTTTCGAACGAATGACCCAGTTCCAGACTAGATAGCGGAACCGATTCAACCAGTCCTAATCTCGAAGGGATGCCCAACTTTTCATCTACGGCTATCAGTGTTGCTTGCTGAGGCGACAATATTGGTTCAGGGTGCTGTCTCTTCCAGAGTCATGCCCTTGGTCCTTGCTCCAAATTGTGCGATGATAGCGGCAACGATCAGGAATCCAGAGATTAATAGTACCGCCTCGACTTTGCTTACATGTGGTAGAATCGGGGCGATTATTAGGATTCCGAGCCCTCCACCTAGGTGGCCAATGCCGTCTACCATTGCGAAACCGGTTGTCCGAGCTCTAGTCGGAAAGTTCTCAGTCGTCCAGGTGTAGGCCATTGGGACCCAGAGGTTGAATCCGAAGAATAGAATCGCTGAGCCAAGGAACGATAAGCCGATATCACTCCCAGCTATTGCAATCAACAAAGCACCGACAAGAGTAATTACTGCAGAGATTGGCATCCAGAGTTTGCGCTCGAGTCTGTCACCAAAGATGGAAGCAAAGATTGCACAGGCGATAAAGCCAAAGGTACCGATAGCCGCGATCATACCAGCCTCGGGTGGTGCGAATTTGAGTGTTACCAAGAACGAAGTGAGTCCCGATGCGATTGCATAGACGGTTACGTAGGCAAGCAACCAGACCACTAGGAGGAATACCATGCGTCGCTTGTAGACCTGGGAAGAAAAGATCGCTCGATAACTAGTGAAAGAGTGAGCGGAATCCGTGCTCACTAACGATGCCTTGGCGATAGCTAGGTCTTCGGCATTTGGATCTCGGAGCTTGGCGCGTTGACTGGCTCTTGTCTCCATCGAGGCCACAACCTGTTCCGCGTCATTGAGCCTACCCCTGCCAACCAGCCATCTCGGGGATTCAGGCAGCTGCATTCGTAAAGATAGCCCTACCAGCGCTAGTCCAGCTCCAATGAAGTACATCACCCTCCAACCGTCTGTGAAGGTAGGTCCAGCGATCGCGAAGGGTAGGCCGAGCGGAAACTTGGTAGCAGGAGTAGTTAACCATAGTCCCAGCCATATACCAAAGAATGCCCCCAGTGCCGACATGATGAAAATGATGGAGGTGTAGCGCGCCCTATGATGCGGAGGCGCAACTTCGTTGATGTAGGTATTGACAATGGCTAAGTCGGCGCCAATCCCAAGACCGGTTATCAACCTAGCAGCATCGAAGGCCACGAGATTTCCGGTGAGCCCGGTAGCGACTGAGCCTATTCCGGTCACCAGCATGGTTACCAACAGCATGTCTCTGCGACCAAAGCGATCGGCTAGTGGGGAGAGGAGCAGGGTACCAATGACGTATCCGACCAGATTGAGCGTGACGGCGAGCCCAAGATAGTCGATACCAGACGCCGTCGCTGGAGTGCAACTCTTAACAATCTCGGTGCAGGTCTGGATGAAAGAGACGTTTATATCGAATATGTCGAAAAACGTAAACAGGAATCCAACCCCAATGACTCCGACAAAGAGCCAGCTGAGCGACCAAACCGGTATTCTGTTGAGCCTCGCAACAATCGAAGCTCCCCTGTCAATATCTAAGTCCTTAGGACTCCCATCAGTATTCTCAAGCAAATTGATCCCCCCTTTGCCTGCGGGCTAGCCACATGCTCCCTTGCATACACGACTCTGTGCGCTAGTCGCACACACGATCGTGTAGCGTACACTGGATTGTAGCAAAGTTAGATCCGCTCGTTGTTGAAAATGCCTAAAAGTTCTGTTTTAGCGTATGGGGCGGCTACTTGGACCTGGGAGCTGGTGCTTTGCTAACGCTAGATCACGCTCAATTCTCACAGCGCATTCGCGTAGGGGCTCCAAAAAGCGCTCCACCAAGTCCTCGGGTCGTCCATGGAGCGCCGATGTCGAGACATTCAGTGCGGCCACGGCTGTGCCTACGCGATCTCGAATCGGCACGGCAATAGAGCGGAGTCCCTCCTCAAGTTCTTGATCCGTGAGCGCGTAGCCACGTTCTCGTACCGTTTGAAGAATGTTGAGTAGTAGACCTCGATCGGTCACCGTGCGCGCGGTCAATGGTTCAAGCTTGGCTGACTCAAGAAAGCTATCGAGTGCGGTTTCGGGCAGTTCGGCGAGCAATACTCTGCCCATCGATGTGGCAAAGGCTGGGAAACGCGTACCTACCGAGATTGAGGTACGCATGATCTTCCTGGTCGGAACGCGGACCACATAGACAATGTCTTGATCGTTGAGCACGCCAACAGATGAGGACTCTTGTACCCTGGCCACTAGTTCCTCGATGTGCAACTCGGCAATCTCAGTAAGGCTCTGGCTTGAGAGGTACGCGTATCCGAGGTTGAGGATTTTGGGTGTCAGCCAGAAGATCTTGCCATCGGTGGCAGCGTACCCTAGTGATACCAGAGTTATTAACATCCGCCGTGCTGCGGCGCGAGACAGCCCAGCCGAGTTGGCTACCTCTGAAACCGTCGCCACACGATGCTCGACACCAAAGCTAGATATGACCTCTAAGCCCTTGCCTAGAGACCTAACAAAATCAGAGCTACGCTCCACAGGCCCACCAATCTACCCATCTATGGAAACAAAGCATATCGAATTCGTAAGGATTGACTCCAGGTGTGCTATATTTGGTCGTATAGAGCGCAATCGTTCGTTATGCGCACGAGGGGGGGCTTTGTCACAATATGATACACAAGTCGCTATCATCGGAGCTGGGCCCGCTGGACTTATCTTAGGTCATCTACTTTCGCTAGCGGGGATCGATAACGTCATTCTCGAAAGTCGTACAAGAGACTACGTCGAGGCGAGGGTTCGCGCTGGAGTATTAGAGCAGGCCAGCGTGGGTCTTCTCGACCTAGTTGGCGTTGCAGATCGGCTAAAGACCGAAGGATTAGTTCATGAAGGGATCTACCTACAGTTCAACCAACAGCGCCATCACATAAGCTTCGGCGAACTCGTGGAAGGTGCGGTAACTATCTATGGACAACAGGAGGTTCTCAAGGATCTGATTGGCGATCGAGTGCGCCATGAATGGCCACTGATCTTCGGCGCCGAGGTCCAGGTGATAGAGGATGTGGGCTCCGCCAAACCAACCCTTCGATATCGGGATAAAGATGGTGACCATGAGGTGACGGCGAGTTTCATCGCTGCCTGCGACGGCACCCACGGTATCGGACGCTCATCGATCCCCAGTATGAGGACCTACAACCACGACTACCCGTACTCCTGGTTAGGAATTCTGGCGGATGCCGCTCCCGCGACTGACGAACTTATCTATGCCTATTCGGACCGAGGATTTGCTCTCTACTCCATGCGTTCACCTAGTATCTCCAGACTCTATCTCCAAGTTCCATCGACAGAAGACTTGACCCATTGGTCGCACAGTCAGATCTGGGAGGAACTCTCACTCAGGCTAGCATCGACCGGCTTTGAGGTAACCACGGGTGAGATTACTGAGGTTGGTCTCACTCCCATGCGTTCGGTTGTATCGACGCCGATGCGTCATGGACATCTCTTTCTAGCAGGTGATTCAGCGCACGTAGTTCCTCCTACCGGGGCCAAGGGCCTTAATCTTGCGCTCCAGGATGCTCTCGACCTAGGGGTTGGTATCATCCACGCGATTAAGGGCCGAGACTACGAGGATCTCGATGGATATTCAGATCGGTGTATTGCGCGAGTCTGGCAGATTCAACGCTTCTCGAACTTCATGACCAGTCTTATGCACCTGAACTACTCGGCAGACGAGTATCAGCGACAGCTTCAGCGCGCAGACCAACGTGGAGTTAGCATCTCACGAGCCGAGGCGACCTCTCTCGCTGAGCGCTACGTTGGGAGACCTCTAGATGATCGAGCCAGGTCGATATCGAAATGGTTCGTTTAGATTAGGAAGAGCTGTGGCAGAGATAACTACCCTTCGAGCAGCAGTAAGTGAACTCATACAACCCGGCGACACAGTTGCCCTGGAGGGGTTTACTCATCTCATACCTTTTGAAGCCGGAGCCGAGATCATCCGTCAATCTATCAGAGATCTAACCCTCGTACGACTTACGCCGGATCTCATCGCCGATCAACTCATTGGTGTCGGTGCAGTGAGGGAGCTCATATTCTCTTGGGGCGGCAATCCAGGTGTTGGGAGTCTCCACCGATTACGCGATGCTATCGAAAATGCTTGGCCAAACCCACTTCTAATAGAGGAACATAGTCATGCGGGGCTGGTGAATCGGTATACAGCCGGCGCATCAGGACTTCCCTTCGCAACGCTCAGGGCATATGTGGGCACCTCACTGATGGGGCAGCACGGGAACATAAAGACGATCGCCTGTCCATTCACCGGCGAGGAACTAGCCGCAGTACCGGCTCTCAACCCTGATGTCGCTGTTGTGCACGCGCAGCAGGCAGACCGTATGGGTAACGTCATGATCTGGGGAATCAGTGGAGTCCAGAAGGAGGCCATACTAGCCAGCAGGCGTTCACTGGTTACGGTCGAGGAGATCGTAGACGAACTGATCCCACGTCCAACCTCACTACAGATCCCTAGCTTTGCCATCGATGCGGTGGCCCTAGTTCCACATGGAGCCTGGCCATCATATGCGAGTGGCTACTACGATCGAGACAACGATTTCTATATCAATTGGGATGCAATCAGTCGTGACCGCCAAACATTCAACTCGTGGATCAAGCGACATATTTATGAGGCGCACCATGACTGAGATAAACACTCGTGAGATGATGATAATAGCCGCAGCAAGAGCGCTGGCTCACGAACGCACCTGCTTTGTTGGTATCGGTATTCCAAGCATTGCGGCCAACATGGCTCGCAGATTCTTTAACCCTAACCTGTTACTAATATACGAATCTGGGTGCATCGGAAGTAAACCCAAGCGGCTACCGCTCTCTATAGGTGATAACGAGCTATCCGATACCGCCATGGCTGTGGTTCCGGTTCCGGAAATCTTTAATTATTGGTTACAAGGCGGTAAAGTCGATGTAGGCTTCTTGGGGGCAGCCCAAATCGATCGCTATGGTAATCTCAATACTACGGTTATTGGTGACTACGCCAAGCCCACGATACGACTTCCTGGAGCGGGTGGAGCTCCGGAGATTGCAGCTTCTGCAAAGGAGGTGTTCGTCGTGTTGAATCAGTCTCAAAGGTCATTTGTTGAGCAACTATCTTTTGTTTCATCGGTTGGTCACTTGGCCGATGGGAAGACGAGATCTCAACTTGGGCTACGAGGTGCTGGTCCAACGAAAGTTATTACTGACCTCGGTATTTTAGAACCTAACGGAGTCGAATTGGAACTGACCAGTATACATCCTGGAGTGAATCTAGAGCAGATGCGAGGCGAAACTGGGTGGGAGTTGAAGGTCAGCAGCAGGCTAGTCGTAACGGATCCACCTACTCACGATGAACTCAAAGCGCTAAGAAGACTGAAGGAGGGGCTGTGGTAAGCTACGATTCCGATGGAGTGAAGTTCTCTATAGATCCGAGCAATGATACTGACGAATACAGATCGTCAGTATTGAGAGCTCCAAAGCAACCTTTAATAGTCGTCCCAGAACGTCTCCTCAACACTACGATGCCAATTTTTGACTCCTCTCTGGTGAAGGAGTCAGACTCTGACATCCTTCACCAACATAATGGGGAACCTTTAGGGGAGAGGATCAGAGTAACGGGAAGATTGTTAAATTCAGAGGGAAGGGGTTTAGGAGGGCAGCTAATTGAGCTATGGCAGGCGAACGCTGCGGGCCGGTATCGCCACGCAGTTGACGATCACCAGGCTCCACTTGACCCGAACTTCACCGGTGCCGGAAGGGCACTTACTGGTGATGATGGTACCTTCAGCTTTCTCACAATTAAGCCCGGAGCCTACCCCTGGAAAAATGCGCCTAATGCATGGAGGCCGGCACACATTCATTTCTCCATTTTTGGAAGGGCCTTTACCGAACGACTCATAACCCAGATGTATTTTCCCGGAGATCCGTTGCTTGCATTTGACCCTATCTTTAATTCAGTAAGACAGGAGAGGGTTCGTAACCGGCTAGTCGCGAACTTTGACTGGGAGGCCACTCAAGAGGAGTATGCGCTAGGCTACCGATTCGATATTGTGATCAACGGCCATCTTGGCATCCCCTTGGAGGGTCAATGACCATCCCAACACCCTCTCAGACTATCGGTCCCTTCTTCCATTTTGGACTCGAGTGGATGGGCGAGGCTGGTACTCAACTGGCGAAGCGCCAGCACTCTATCACCATCTACGGAAAAATCTTTGACGGTACCGACCAACCGATCCCCGATGCCCTAGTCGAGATGATCCACCACTCAATAGAGGGGGTGCAGTTTGGACGAGCGATCTGTGATCCCACGGGCAAGTACTGCTTTAATACTGCTCCACCAGCCCAAGACGACGGAGCCGTGATTCAGCTACGTATCTTCGCTAGAGGATTACTTCAACCGTTGGTTACTCGGCTCTACCTGAGCGACACGATGGATGAAGTATTGGAGTCAGTGGATCCAAATAGGCGTGGCACTCTCGTAGCGACGCCAACTGCGAGCGGATTTTGCTTCGACATCTATCTACAAGGGCCTAAAGAGACGGTGTTTTTTGCCTGGTAAGCCAGCATCAGGCATTGGAATTCCCCAAATTGGGGAACTCCAATACTTTGCAAGTGACCAACTCGTTAAGAGCATGCTCTCGTTTGAAGCTGCGTTGGCGCAAGCCCTAGGAGAGTTGGGCGTCTGTCCACAACATTCAGCCGACGCCATCATGCAAGTGTGTCTTAGCATCCAACCCGATGAACAGGCGCTTCAAGCCTCACAGTGGTCTAATGCGACGGTAGTCCCTGCCTTGGTAGACCAGATTCGACGACAACTTCCCGATCACTGCAGGGCTTGGGTCCACTTTGGAGCAACGAGTCAAGATACGATCGACACGGCCTTCAACATTTCTTATGTAAGAGCTCTAAGTGAACTTGACGAGGCCCTGCGCGTCATCGCACGTCAGCTAGCTGCCCTCGTTGTGGCCCATAAGACGACGATCACCGTTGGCAGAACACTGATGCAAGGTGCTGCAGCGATGACCCTGGGGCTGCGCTTCGCCACATGGCTCGACTCAATTTTGGATCTCACACTGGAGATCCAAAGGGCACGTAATGCGCTGTCACTACAATTCGGGGGATCGGTGGGAAACCTCGCGCTACTTGGGGAACAAGGGCTGGACGTAGGTCGCTTGATCGCGAGCGCACTTGGGCTGAAGTTCTCGATACCTTGGCATACCAACCGCTATCAGCGCTTCTTGATCTCTAGCGCCATTACGCTCGGATCCATTGTCATTGAAAAGATTTCGGAGGATCTTATTCTATTAAGTCAGGATGACATAGGTGAACTTTCCTTCTCTAGCGGAAGTTCGTCGACTCTGCCCAACAAGCGCAACGCCGCACTAGCGATAGGTGCGAGAACTAAGGCGCGTGTTGCCTTCTCAAACGCAACCGGAGCCATGGGTAATATGAGCCCTGAACTTGAACGCGGTGCTGGTAGTTGGCAGGCCGAAAACCAGATTCTTCCCTTAGCGCTTGACGCTATCGTCGATGGCACCAGGCTTCTTACGGCTGCGCTCGCAGGTCTTGAAATACACACTGAGTGTGTCGGGCGTAGGCTAGGCGAAGAACTCTGTCTCTCCGAGTCGCTACGGGTAGAGCTTGAACAGACGCTAGGTTTCGAGGAGTCAAAACGGGTACTGCCAGAGATTCTTGAGTTAACTCGAAATCAGGGATGTTCTCTTGGAGCTGCCACCAAAATTGTAACTGGCCTAGAGGCCAGGGTGGATCTTCTGCTCGGATCCAATCAACAAATCATAGACACGGTACTTCGCCGGCTCGAAGACCTCGAGAACGGTTAGGAGGCAGGCAGATGTCAGCGCAATTCACAGTATGGGGTTCTAAGGAGGGAGCTACCCTAGTTTTGCTCAATTCACTAGGGACAACGAGCAAGATGTGGCTGCCGCAGATCGAAAGATTGTCCGGCTGGTTTCGAATTGTCGCCATAGAACACGATGGTCATTTAGGAGAGGATTTCGCACCTACCGAGGAGCCAAGTATCGATGGATTCGCTGATCGGGCGATTGAGATTTTAGACTCAATCGGAGTTCAGGAGTTTTCTGTCTGCGGCCTATCGCTTGGTGGCATGATAGCGATGTCGATGGCCGCCAGGCATCCCGAGCGGGTGTCGAAATTAGTCCTTGCCTGCACCGCTCCTGCTCTACCACCTCGATCTGCCTGGGAGGATCGAGCAGCTACTGTCTTGGCTCAAGGGACCCGAGTGTTAGTCGATGACCTGGTGTCCCGCTGGTTTCCGGCGGAATACAGCGCAGTGAATCCACAGGTGGTTGCAGGTATTTCACAGATGGTCGCCAGCGTCAACCCCAAGGGCTATGCGGAGGCCTGTCTCGCCATAGCATCCTGCGATCTTGGACCTCTACTCCCGCAGATAACCGCTGAGACACTGGTCATCGCTGGGGCTCACGATCCAGTGGTTAGTCCGAAGACTGCACTCGAATTTGCTATGACTATCCCAGATGTCTCCCTAGCAGTGCTGCCCCATTCCGCCCACCTAGCAAATTTGAGCGAAAGTGATCGATTTACCCAGTTGTTAAAGGATCATCTCTTGGGGACCAGCTATACACGGGGGCTCGCTCAGAGGAGATTACACCTAGGCACAGAACACGTCAGACGCTCGATGGAGCAAGCGACCACAGTTGATCAAGACTTCATAGAACTGCTCACGGAGACCGCTTGGGGTAGTCTCTGGGCAAGGCCAGGGCTCCAAGCCCGCGAACGTTCGCTGGTCACCATAGCGTTACTTGCGGGCTTGAATCACCATAGAGAACTCGAACTCCATCTGAAGGCGGGCGAACGTAATGGCCTGTCGAAGGAGGAGCTCCGAGAAGTTCTCCTACATGTTGCACTATACGCCGGCATACCAGTGGCCAACGAGGCCTTCAGAGTGCTCAAGTCCCTTGAGGAATAGCCAGTTAATCCTGTCAGTGCATGAGTCGTTAGTTCGGCCTTTCGCCTCGCAGGGTTGGCGTTCCGTCGCGGAGCAGGTCCCGCGGACGTACAGTCGATTGTGACGCGACGGGAACGTAGGCACAGAACGTGCTTGTCTTGACGCTCTCATGTTTGTCAAGTCGAGAGCGTAAGTCGTTTGAATGTTAGCCCAACACCGTTAACTCAGGGACCGGCTGCGATGACATAGATGAGATCTTGGACCTCCCTCGATGGTTGAGGCCAGTGGGAGTGGTTGGGATACTTGGTGGGATAGGTGTGTATTCTCGCTAACTCTGCCACCCATTCTCGCTGAAATTTGCCACCTGTTATCGCTGAAATCTGCCACCCCCTAGGAGGGTGCGAGAGGGACTTGTTGTAGTGTATCGCTAATCGGTCAAAGGTCGCCTCCTTGTCGGTTGTTTTGATGGTGTCATGGAGCCTCGTCCGCGGACTTAGCCACCTTGGACTTCTTCGCTCTCATGGATGCTCCGGTCATCGA
>JAKAQL010000059.1 GCA_021822605.1 Actinomycetes bacterium | reverse complement strand
TCTTTTTAGCGAGGCAATTGCTAAAATGATTGAGTCCTTTGGGACGATGGTACTCTCGCTCGTTATCGCCGTCGTGGTCGGTCAGTGGACACACTCCTGGGGGTGGGGTGTTGGAATAGCCATTTTTGGGATCGTGGGCTCAGTCCTGTCGATGTACTACCGTTCGAAGGCGGAGATTGACAGCACTCCGATACCAGTCAAGACACGACGTCCCGAGCGTGGTGGTGCCTCGCGACTGCTCGAATCCGATCTTGAGGTTTCTGACGACGTGCGCCAGGCTGATGCGTGGCTGAGGAGGAAGGAGTAGCTTGTCTGGCACCCCTATTCAGCCTGAGGTAAGTATCGCCAAAGGCTTTCTTCTTCGCCTGCTCATTGTCGCCCCGGTGGCGGTGGCTGTTTCGTGGACACTTGCTGGCGACCGAGGCTTGTGGTCCTCGTTGTATGGCCTTGCGTTGGTCGCGGTCAACTTTACCATCATGATCTTGTTCTTTCGTGAGGGCGCCAAATTTGGTATGACTGGCCTGATGACGGCCGCTTTTCTCGCGCTGCTTATCGGGCTCGGGGTACTCACTGCGGCGATCATCCCAGTGGCAAATGCGCACTGGATGGATCTCGTTGTGTTTGGACTTGTGGTGATACTCGGCCATCTTGCCGCGGTGATCATTGAGGCACGTCGGGTCTCTGGACGCCTTGGAGACGATGGTCTCGCCCCGTGGAGACTGGTCAAATGATTTTTGCTGGCATTGACTTTCCGCCAATAGCGGAGTTGTTGAACTGGAAGCCGATCGCTTTTGGCGGCACGGCGCTCATGTTTAACAAAATCGCTGTCCTCACGCTGCTTTCTGCAGCTATCACACTCGCACTGTTTTTCTTCGCTGGTCGACGCCAAAACCTTGTTCCCCGTGGTATCCAGAACCTCATGGAGTCTGCGATCGATTTCATCACGAACTCGGTAGTGATTGACGTGATGGGGCAGGAGGGCTTAGCTTGGGTGCCATGGCTCACCGGTTTGTTCTTTTTTATCCTGTTCAACAACCTCTTTGAGGTCATCCCTTTTATACAGATGCCGGCGACAGCACGAACCAGCGTGACCATCCCTCTTGCCCTCATCGTCTACGTCACGTTTATTGTGGTGGGTATCAAAAAGCAAGGTTTTGGTGGTTATTTCAAGTCGGCGCTTGTGCCGAGTGGGGTGCCTGTCGCATTGCTGATACTTCTTGTTCCTATTGAACTGCTCTCCACCTTCATCGTTCGACCCTTCGCGCTGGCAGTACGTCTCTTTGGTAACATGCTCGCAGGTCACCTCCTGTTGGTAACATTCGCGGTGATCTCTGAAGCGCTCTTTGTTCGCAGTATTGGCCTGGTTGTGTTGCCGTTGCCAGCGGCTACCCTGGTGGTATTGACCGGCTATGAGATCTTCGTAGGTTTTCTGCAGGCCTTCATCTTCACTATCCTGACTGCCGTCTACTTAGGCGAATCTGCGGGAGGTGGGCACTAAGGAGTTGGTCTGAAGTTCGCCATGGGCGCTAGGGCTCATAAAGGGGTTGGTATCGAATGTTGAAATGGAGAGGAAAGCAATTTAAATGCATAGCATGATGGCGACAATTATCGCGGTTGCGGCAAATGTCAACCTACGGAAAGGTCTCGCAGAGCTCGGATCGGGGCTAGCCTACGGTCTCGCTGCGCTCGGGCCCGGTATCGGTATTGGAATTATCTTCGGTCAGGCGATCTCGGCGATCGCGCGACAGCCCGAGACGGCTGGGCCAGTTCGGTCGTTGGCGTTCTTGGGTTTCGCACTCGCTGAGGCACTCGCTCTGATCGGTTTCGTTGTCTTTGTCCTTCTGAAGTACACCGGTTAAGGAATCTGTTCGTGGTTTTTGGAGTAGTTACACAGTCGCCAAATCCAATCTTGCCCTCGACAGGCGAGATTATTTGGTCGGTCATCTCCTTTGCAATTCTGCTGGCGGTGTTGGTGAAGTACGCCTTCCCACCAGTAGCCTCCATGATGGCCAAGCGTAGCGACAAAATCAGAGACGATCTTGAGGCGGCTGAGTCAGCTCGTCGAGACGCCGAACGTCTTGCTGAAGAGCGTCGTGAGGAGCTTGGGCGGGCGCGCGAGGAGGGTCAGCGCATCATTGAAGATGCTCGCGCCACCGGTGAGGCTTTGCGTCAGGAAGCGGCCGCGGAAGCGCAACGGGAGGCTCAGATGGTTCGTGAACAAGCCCAGTTGCAGGTGGCGGCTGAGCGCTCGCGTCTCATTCTTGAGCTCCGGGGAGAGTTGGCAGGGATGGCGATCGAACTCTCCACACGTATTCTCGCGCATGAACTCGCTTCGAGTGAGGTAGATCCACTCGTGGAGTCCTTCCTCGCGGAGGCGGATTCGGAGTAGACATGAGAGAGCGAACCCGTGGATTCGCCATCGCAACTCGTGATCTTGGGACCAAGAGTGGCGAGTTGGCACGCATAACACAGGAATTGGCTGCGGTTGTCGCGCTAGTAGAGGACTCGGTTGCGTTGGGCGATGTCTTGATCGACCGAGGGCTCCGCCCTGTTATCCGACGTTCGATACTTGATGAACTTTTGACTGGTCGTGTGGATTCGCGTGTTGTCGCCCTTGTTGGCTACGTGGTGGAGACTGAGTTTGCAGGAGATGTCCCTGAGGTTCTCGCAGGTATTGGGGAGATCCTTGGAAGTACCTACGTGCTCGGAGATGGGATTGAGACCGCCACCGGCGCCCGCGCGCGAGGTTATGCGCGAGCCATCATGCTCGATCTCGATCGAGATGCACTGTTGTTGATGTTGGATGAGCTGATCGGAGTCACGCAGTTGCTAGCCGATAATATCCTGCTGCGGCGGGCATTGTCGGGGGCTGGTGGTGATGCAGAACAGCGCGTGCATATTGTCGAGGACCTTTTTGAGGAGCGGGTGTCCGCTGCGACGTTGGCGGTAATCCGTGCAGTTGTTGCGACGAGCAACCCGCGGTCTCTGGAGGAGTCGCTTGAACGGATTATCGGTGACTGCTCTGTGATCATCGAGAGTCAGGTTGCTCGGGTAACGCTGGCTCGCCAAGTCGACGAGGTCTATCGCTCCAGGATCACCTCCACCCTCGAGCATCGCATTGGACGTGAGCTGATCGTCGAGTGGAGAGTCGACGAATCGTTGATAGGCGGCATGATCGCGGTGATTGGTGATCGCGTCTATGACGTAAGCGTCGCGAGGGAACTACAGAGGGCCCAGCAGTTACTTGCCGGGCGATAACAAGGAGAGACGATGACGGTAGAGCTGAAAATTGATAAGTCGGAGATCGCTGGTGTGATCCATCGGCGATTGCAAGAGTATGCGACATCAAGCTCTGGCGAAGAGGTTGGTCGGGTTTTGGAGTTTGGTGATGGTATCGCCTCGGTCTCTGGACTCCCCTCGGTCGCAGTCAATGAGGTGTTGCGATTTGCTAACGGTACCGTTGGGCTAGCGCTGAACCTTGAGGAGGATACGATCGGTGTCGTTGTCCTCGGTGATGAGGCGGGTATCTCCGAAGGCCAACTGGTGAAGTCTACTGGTGAGATCCTGTCAGTGCCTGTCGGCGATGGACTTCTTGGGAGGGTTGTCGATCCACTCGGCCGACCGATTGACGGTCTTGGTCCTGTCGATTCGTCGATTCAGCGTCGTCTTGAAGTACAGGCGCCAGGCATCGTGCAACGAAAGCCTGTTGGTGAGCCACTCCAGACTGGGATCAAAGCTATCGACGCAATGACACCGATTGGGCGTGGGCAGCGCGAGCTGATCATTGGCGACCGCAAGACTGGCAAGACGACGGTGGCGCTGGATACCATCATTAACCAGCGAGGGCAGGGGGTAAAGTGTATTTATGTGGCGATTGGCCAGAAGGGCACATCGATCGCCGCGGTTGTAGATACCCTGCGTGATCATGGTGCACTTGAGTATACGGTAATCGTTGCGGCTGCGGCGTCTGAGGCTGCTCCGTTCAAGTACCTAGCACCGTATGCAGGCTGTGCGATGGGTCAACATTGGATGGAGAATGGCGAGCATGCATTGATCGTCTACGATGATCTATCGAAGCAAGCCGACGCCTATCGTCAGCTCTCCTTGCTGCTCCGGCGGCCACCAGGCCGTGAAGCCTATCCCGGCGATATCTTCTATCTGCATTCGCGGTTACTGGAGCGTGCTGCGAAGCTGGGAGATGCTCTCGGTGGAGGTTCGCTAACAGCCCTACCGATCATCGAGACCAAGGCGGGAGATATCTCTGCTTATATTCCTACCAATGTGATTTCGATTACCGATGGCCAAGTGTTTCTTGACTCCGATCTCTTTAACTCTGGCATGCGCCCTGCCATCAACGTCGGGACCTCGGTTTCACGTGTCGGAGGTGCAGCCCAGGTTAAGGCGATGAAGGAGGTTTCAGGAAGCTTGCGGCTCGATCTAGCGCAATTCCGTGAACTGGAGGCTTTTGCAACTTTCGGCTCCGAGCTCGACAAGTATGCACAGGCGCAGCTCGATCGTGGTTACCGACTCACCGAATTATTGAAGCAGAATCAAGGCGCGCCACTGTCAGTCGGCGAGCAGGTCGTGAGTATTTTTGCAGGCACCAACGGTCTTCTTGACACGCTCCCGGTTGGTGATGTCTCCAAGTTCTTGGTAGAGATGATGGGATACCTTAAGGCTCGACACCCCGAACTCATCGACGGAATAAATGCCGATGGCAAGATGCCCGACAAGCAAGTTCTGACGGATGCTATCACTACCTTCACGGGTGGGTTTGCCACCTCAGTAAAGGCTTAGTGTCTCGTGCCAGGAGGGAAGGAACGGGCTCTTCGAGGTCGAATTCGGAGTGTCAACTCGACGAAGAAGATCACGAAGGCGATGGAGCTGATCGCGGCCTCGCGTATCGTGAAGGCCGTCGGGCGCATTGGGGGTGCTCGGACCTATTTTAGGGAGATCTCAGAGCTCACCCGCGAGCTACTGGTGACGCTGCCAAGCTATCGGCCACCATTGAGTCAGACAACGGCTAGCGGCACCACGGTGTTGATCTTGGTGACCTCGGATAGAGGGCTATGCGGAGGATACAACAGCTCGGTAATCAGGGCTTACGAGGAGAAGGTGCGCCAGATCGATGGACCGATTGAACTGATTGGCATTGGTCGAAGGTTCGAGAACTATCTGCATTTTCGGGGCACAGCGAGTGCGGTGCAGGTCAATGGAGTCACCCACTTACCCACCCTTGAGCAGGCTTATTCCATCATAGGACCGGTCATGAAGCGGGTTGACGCTGGAGAGGTCGGAAACATAGTGGTGCTATCGAATAGGTTCTATTCGCTCGGCGTGCAACGACTGGAGGAGACCACGCTCGTCCCGATCGACCCGGCAACGCTCGTTGGGGATACGACGGAGACGGTCGCTCATTTTGATTTCGAGGCTGAGCCTACGCTTGAGGACGTCATCGATACTACGTTGCACCAGTTGGTGGTGGCGGAGTTCTTCGGACTCTTGCTTGAGGCGTCTGCTGCGGAACACGCAGCAAGACAACGCGCGATGAAGAATGCGAGCGATAACGCGACGGAATTGGTTCGCAACCTGACTAGGGCCATGAACCGCGTCCGACAGGACGCGATTACGACGGAGATTACTGAAATAGTAGGTGGCGCTGAGGCACTCGCACAGGGTGACCGAGCCATGAGTGGAGATGAGAGGTAGTAATGGAGACAGATGCGAAGCCGACTGAGGCAGGATCGACTGAGACTGGACTTGCGGATACACCGTCTTCACAGGGTAGGGAGTTCGGTCGAGTTGTGTCGATCGCCGGGCCAGTGGTAGACGTCGAGTTCTCTCCCGAATCTATTCCTGAAGTCAACATGGCGGTTTCGATGGAGGCAGAGATCGATGGCAAAACGGTCGTCATCATGGCTGAGGTGGCAAGTCAGCTTGGAGATGGGCGGGTTCGCTGCATCTGCCTCAAGCCGACGGATGGTCTGCGGCGAGGTGCGCTAGTCACTGATTTGGGCCATGGAATCAAGGTGCCCGTTGGCTCGGGAGTCTTGGGCCATGTATTCAATGTCATCGGTGAGTCACTGAATGCAACGGAGCTGGTGGACATCGAGGACTCCTGGGAGATCCATCGCGACCCCCCTCCCTTTGATGATCTAGAGCCCAAAGCACAGATGTTTGAGACCGGGATCAAGGTGATCGATCTTCTGGAGCCGTATGTGCAAGGTGGTAAGGTTGGTCTCTTTGGTGGAGCAGGAGTAGGTAAGACCGTTTTGATCATGGAGATGATCAACCGTGTAGCCCAACAGCATGGTGGTGTCTCTGTGTTTGCAGGCGTCGGTGAGCGGACTCGAGAGGGTACCGACCTCCTCTTGGAGATGGAGGAGTCTGGAGTTATTGAGAAGGCTGCCCTGGTCTACGGCCAGATGGACGAGCCACCTGGTGTTCGCCTCCGTGTTGCACTGTCAGCGTTGACGATGGCGGAGTATTTCCGTGACGTTAAGGACCAGGATGTGCTGCTCTTCATCGACAACATCTTTCGCTTTGTACAGGCTGGTTCTGAGGTCTCGGCCCTGTTGGGCCGACTGCCATCGGCAGTTGGTTACCAGCCTACGCTCGCCGACGAGATGGGTGCTCTGCAGGAACGGATTACGTCGACGAAGCGTCGGTCTATTACCTCGCTGCAGGCTGTGTATGTACCTGCTGACGACTACACCGATCCTGCGCCGTTTACGACCTTTACCTTCTTGGATGCCACGACAGAGCTTTCTCGCCAGATCGCCTCTCTGGGCATTTATCCCGCCGTCGATCCGCTCGCGTCGACTTCGAATATTCTCGCTCCCCACATTGTCGGTGAACGCCACTACCAGGTGGCCCGCAGCGTCCAACAGATTCTGCAGCGCTACAAGGAGCTTCAGGACATCATCGCCATCCTGGGCCTCGACGAGCTGTCTGAGGAGGATAAGGTCACCGTATCGAGAGCACGTCGTATTCAACGCTTCCTTTCGCAGCCCTTCTTCGTCGCTGAGATCTTTACCGGTGCAAAGGGTAAGTATGTCCCGATCAATGAGACGATTGAATCGTTTGAGGCGATCGTGCGGGGGGATCTCGATGGCGTCCCTGAGCAGGCATTCTTGAATTCGGGCGGTATTGAGGATGTACTTGCGCGAGCCAAGGAGATGGATGCATAGTGGCGAATGAGACCTTCAACTTAGTGATCGCGAATCCGGAGTTGGTGCTTGTTGATGAGGAGGTAGAGAGCCTCACCCTTCGCTCCGCGTTGGGGGACGCTGCTTTCCTCGCTCACCACGCCCCCTTTGTTGGAGAGGTGGAAGTCTGTCTGGCCACCGTCGTGAAGCGTCCAGGTGATTCCTTCCAGATTGTGATTGATGGTGGACTTGTGCGAGCTGGGGGCAATCGTGTGGTGGTATTAGCCAACGATGCACAGCGCGC
Organism: Actinomycetes bacterium; assembly: GCA_021822605.1. Taxonomy (GTDB): domain Bacteria; phylum Actinomycetota; class Acidimicrobiia; order Acidimicrobiales; family Acidimicrobiaceae; genus Ferrimicrobium. The sequence goes on along the minus strand of JAKAQL010000059.1, from coordinate 9,043 downwards.
CAGCGACGTTGAACAGGAGTCCCTTCGGCGCAGAAGGCAGCGTTACGAGGAGCGGTTAGAGGAACTCGATGACGCAGTCGCGGAGTCAGAGTTGCGCTCTTTGGAGCTCAGAGGGAGTCTGATCGACTAAGTGGCGCCACGGGTCCGGTGTTGTGTAGCTGTCACCTTTGCTGATCCAGTTGCGGTCGAACTTGATGTGGTGAGGAGGGTTCTCGGCTCAAGGTCGATCGATTGGATTGTCCCCCATATCACCCTCGTCCCTCCTGTGGATTGCACTCCAGCGGAAGCATGGGAGTGGGTTGGAAGGATTGGCGCCTTCTGCACGCGGACTGCGCCGGTCGATCTCGAACTGCAGGGCTTCGCAACCTTTGCGAATCGTCGGATTACGGGACATCTTCCCGTCCGGGTTGGTCAGGAGGACCTAGAGCGATGGCATGGTCAACTCACCGTGGCGCGGAGTTCACGGAGTTACATTCCCCACGTCACCGTAGTGGAGAACCTCGACTCCGAGACGAGCTCTATCTTGGAGCACCAGCTCTCGACCTACGAGCTGGGGGTACGAGCGGATGAGGTCACCCTGCTTGTCGCCCAGGTCCGTGGACAGAGGAGAGAGTGGCGGCCATTTTTGCGGGCGCTCGTGGGCTTTGGCGGGATGCGACGCCGCGCTCATCGTTCCGTTCGCGCGGTGCTATCCCGGTCGAGTCCAGTCGCCCATAGCTTACGGTGTTCCCAGGTGAGCTGTTGGCTGATGGACGAGACAGGGGAGCTGCTCGGCTGGGTTGAGGCGATCAATGGACCTAACGGAGTCTGGGTACTGAATGCGCCGGTCTTACTCGACAGCGATTTGGTGGGGTTTGGTTTTGAGGAGTTGGTCGTCGGGGAACTGCTGGATTACCTGTCACCTTCCACAGTTGTGGCACGATCACAGGTGGAGATCCTTGATGCATTTGGTGCCGAGCCGTTGAGCTTGGAGGGGGCTCGGCTGCTCGGTTTGCACCGTTTTGCGTTGACAACCGTCGGGTCCTCAGCGGTTGAGGACCCTCACACTATTAAATGGAAGTTCTTGAGCTTCTCGACGCGGTGAACAGCCTCAATGGTTCTCACCGTCTTGCTTCGTGATCGCATCACGATTGAGTGAGTGATCGCTTCACCGTGATGGGTGCGAACACCTCGCAGTAACTCTGAGTCAGTGACTCCGGTCGCCGCGAAGAAGCAGTCTTGGGAGTTGACGAGATCTGAGGTATGGAGGATCTTGTCCAGGTTGTAACCCGCGTCAAGTGCCCGTTGCCGCTCCAGTTCATCGCGCGGCCATAGGCGAGCCTGAATCGCCCCGTCGACGCATTGAAGGCCAGCCGCTGCAATGACCGCCTCCGGACTACCCCCAACGCCGAGGAGCATATCGATATTTGAGGATGGCAGAGCGGTGAGGAGGGCGGCGGCGACGTCGCCATCGCCAATTAGGAAGATTCGGGCACCAGCCGCACGGACCTCTTCGATGAGTTCTTGATGGCGGGGTCGATCCAGAATGGCAACGGTGATATCACAGGTCTGACAGTGCCTGGCCTTCGCTAGCTCAGCGACGTTCTCTCGTGGAGAAAGATCGAGTGAGACCACCCCAACTCCATCGGGCCCTGTTGCAAGTTTGTCCATATAGACGATCGGTCCTGGGAAAAACATTGACCCGGTACCGGCGATCGCGATTACGCTCATGGCTCCACCCCGCCCCATCGCCGTTGGGGTGGTACCTTCGATGGGATCGACGGCGATATCAACCTTGGGTCCAGTGCCGTCGCCAACATGCTCACCGTTAAAGAGCATCGGTGCGTTGTCTTTCTCTCCCTCGCCGATGATGACGGTCCCATCCATGGACACGACGTCAAGGACACTGCGCATCGCGTTCACCGCTGCTCCGTCGGCGGATTCTTTTTGTCCTCGTCCCACCCACTGGGTGGAGGCGAGAGCCGCCGCCTCCGTCACGCGCACGATTTCAAGCGCTAGGTTGCGGTCAGGTGGAGTGTTGTCGATCATCTACAGTATGGTAGCACACGGCAGTCCGCGGAGGAGCAGCGTCGTAGCGATGGACTCCGGATGGGTTCTTCATTGAGTCTGCACAAAAAGGCTAGACTAGGCGCATATGACGCGTTTTGATGAGTGGGTAGCGAACTATCATCGCGCTCCAAAGAGGCAGGATCGTTTCGAGACACTTTCGGGCATCGAGCTTGCTCCGGTCTATACCAGCCAGGGAGCCATAGGTACGGTGGCTGGCAAGGAGTTGCAGGCTGCGCTCCCAGAGGACGAGGAACTGCCTGGCAGTTATCCGTACACCAGGGGGATCTATGCCAGCGGCTATCGAACCAAGCTCTGGACCATGCGGATGTTCGCGGGATTTTCATCGGCTGCTGAGACTAACGAACGGTTCCGCGAACTACTGGCAGCTGGTGGGACCGGCTTGTCGGTGGCCTTTGACCTGCCGACCCTAATGGGAAGGGACTCGGATGACCCGAAGTCGCTCGGTGAGGTTGGCAAGTGTGGCGTTGCGATCGATACCTATGATGACATGGAGACGTTGTTTACCGATATCCGACTCGGCGATATTACGACATCGATGACGATTAACTCACCGGCTGCCTTCATCTTGGCCTCGTTTGTGGCAGTAGCCGAGGCGAGCGGTGTGCCGAGAGGTGCACTTGGCGGCACCTTGCAGAACGATATTTTGAAGGAGTATCAGGCTCAGAAGGAGTATTATTTCCCGCCAAGGCCCTCGATGCGCCTCGTGCGCGACACGATGACCTTTGCTGCTGCTGAGATGCCGAAGTGGCACCCGCTCTCAGTCTCTGGTTATCATATTCGTGAGGCAGGGGCGACGGCAGCAGAGGAGTTGGCCTTCACAATCGCCAATGGCTTTGCCTATGTGGAGACGGGCTTGGCGGCGGGGCTGGAGGTCGATAACTTTGCGCCGCAGCTATCGTTCTTTTTCAACGCGCACATCGATTTCTTCGAGGAGATAGCGAAGTACCGAGCAGCACGACGCATCTGGGCGCGATGGATGCGCGACCATTATCATGCGAAGGACCCTCGGTCTTGGCTTCTCCGATTTCATACGCAGACGGCTGGCGTCTCTCTGACCGCGCAGCAGCCTGAACTCAATATCGTCCGTACGGCAATCGAAGCGTTGGCGGGGACCCTTGGTGGTACTCAGAGTCTTCATACCAACTCGATGGATGAAGTTCTCTCGCTCCCTACGCAAAAGGCAGCGCGGATTGCGCTTCGCACCCAGCAGATCGTAGCCCATGAGACTGGTGTGACGAACGTGGTCGACCCATTGGGGGGTTCCTATTTTGTCGAAGAGTTGACCCGGGAAATGGAGCGACGGGCTGAGGAGATTTTCGCCGAGATCGCAGACTTAGGGAATGGATCCATGCTCGAAGGGGCATTGACGGGTGTCGATACTTTTTATCATGTGAATCGAATTGCTGACTCAGCGTACGAGCTTGAAAAGAAGATCTCTGCCGGAGAGCGAATTGTGGTGGGAGTGAATAACTTTGTCCTCGAGAATGAGGAGCCAATCGATACCTTGGTGATCGGTCCGGAGGTTGAGAAGCTCCAGGTGCAGCGGCTGCAGGATGTCCGCCAGCGGCGGGACTCTGATGAGGTCGCTCGCGTGCTTGCCGAGCTACAAGCTGAGGCGCGGGACCCTGAAGTGAATTTGATGGAGTCTCTGATCCGCGCCTCGCGGGTACGGGTCTCCGTTGGTGAGGTCATGGAGGCTCTCGCCGAGGTCTTTGGTTATTACGAGGAGCCCGGTATTTAATTAATCCCATCAGGCTGCTCTGCTCAACAGTCGGTCTGCGTGCGGGAGGGTTCTCTTGAGTCGGGCTGGTTGGCCGGTAGCATACATTGAGGTGTTCCACGCCCCCCTAGTCGGAGTGGCCCCGCATCGACGCCGAGCATGGCTTCCTGGTAGCAACACTTGGGGTCTTGGTAGGGATTCGGACGGGCGCGCACCGACTTACTGTGTCGCATGTCTGATGGAAATACGGTATCAGAGCGAGACGAAGCTGCGCCCAGAGGGAGTCAGGCGGCGCACGTCTTGGGCTAGTCAACCAGAGGAAAAGTCCGGACTCCAAGAGTGGATGCCCTAGGAAGATAGTTCGCTCTAACCCTTTGGAATGAAGGCGTCGATGATGGCCAACGAGCGCCGCACCGCGGCTTTCGCGTCGATCACCTTGTCGGCGATGTCCTGAGTGGAGCTCAACATAGTGAACAAGAGCACGGCCGTGTTGTCGGGATCAGTCAACTTCAGCAACTTGAGTGGTTCCACGAGGGGGCGGGAGAGCTCTAGGTAGTACTCCTTCACCTTGCTTGCAATGTCAGGAGTTCGATCCCGGTTTTCGAGGTTGCGAAGCACCTCGTGAGCAAGGCGTGCATCCGGCGCGGTAACGACCTTGGCAAAACCAGTGATCTGCTCACGTGGCTCACGGTGTCGTTTCATGGCGGTTACGAGCTGTTCCTGATATCCGGGCAAAACATCCTCAGCGAGTTCGACCGCTAGGTGATTCTCCGAGGGGAAGTAGAGATAGACACTGTTGCGTCTCAGGCCAGCACGGGGACCTACGGCCTCGAAGTTTACCGACCTGATGGTTGGATTAAGCAACGACTCCTTGGCAGCATCCAGTAGCGCCTGTCGTCGTTGAGCGTGATGTTCCTTAACTGTGGGGGCCATGATCTTGGGCATTGATCAAAGTATATAGCTGTTTTGCTTCCGTCTACCCGAATATCAAATTTCTCTGTCAGAGTCTCGAACTATAGTTCGTCTATGATACCCAGGCGAACCGATCCCACCCGTTATAACCGTCACGGAAGCCATGAACATCCATGTCAGGTGGTAGCACGTCTGCTGGCGCTGGCCATTGTGGTGCTCGCCTTGCTGGTGGTGACTACCCGATTTTTTGCTCCGCTCGTCGAGGGTTCACATGTTGCTAGCGAGATTTTTGTCGTCCGCCGTGGTGATACGCTTGTTTCGATCGCTCATCGGGTAGATCCGAACGCGAATCCCTATCCGATAGTGGCACAGATGGAGGTACAGACACACGGTACCCTCCTGTGGCCAGGTGAGCGAATCGTCGTCCCGATGACAACACCGTGAGGGGGTGCATTTGATCGACACAACTTTGATCGATACAAATTTGATCGATACAAGAGGTGTCCGCTTCCGGCTGCCCGGCGTCAGTGGTCTTCTTCGCTCGATCGATGCCGACATTGCCAAGGTCGGCGGTTCGGCTAATCGGTGGTCAAGATAATTTTGCCGAATTTGCCGGGTTGGCGGAATCGTTCGTACGCGGATGGCCCATCGGCGAGATCGAACTGCTGCTCGACGATGATCCGGTAGGCACCGGTACTGAGGTGTCCGAGGAGATGGTGCTCGATCTTGGCTGCGAGTAACGACTTCTGCTCCCAGCTGCGTGCACGAAGTGTCGACGCACGTACGGTGCCACGCTTGCTCATCAAGAGACGAAGATCGATCTCAGGCTTGGCTGAGGTTCCGACGCCAATCACGACGATTCTGCCACCAAGGGCGAGTGACTGGAGGTTTATAGGAAGGTTCTCACCAGAGACGAGCTCGATGATGACGTCATAGGGACCGGAGTCGATGATCTCGCCGGGGGTCACGCTCGCGTGGCAACCGAGTGAAAACACACGCGCATCGTGTTCATGAGTGCGCACAACGGCGGTCACGTGCGCACCGACTAGGGCACCAATCTGTACCGCTGCGTTGCCGACTCCCCCCAGGGCTCCGTGAACGAGGAGCCGATCGCCGATACGGAGGTCGACTTGGCTGATCAATGCATCGAAGGCAGTAAATGCTGCCTCTGGGAAACCACCAGCGATCTTGGGATCGACAGTATCGGAGACCGGTACACATGCGCTCGCTGGAACGGTCAGAAAATCCGCATGGGCGCCACCTCCGGTGATTCCCATCACCAGTTGGCCAGGCTGCCGTGTGGTGACTGAGGAGCCGACCTCGACGACTTCGCCGGCAAACTCCAGCCCCAGACGCTCTGGGTCAAAGCCAGGTGGGGGAGGATAGTGGCCGAGGGCCTGTAGAAGGTCAGCGGCGTTGATACCGGCACTTGTCACCCGAACGAGGACCTCGTTTGGGTTTGGTTGTGGTTTTGGTACCTCTGCTATCAGAACGGATCCACTCCTTGCTACGAGTGCACGCATTGAGTCTCCCTTTGTCTGTCTATCTTGTCGGTCTATCGTCGTTGATCACCGTAGGAGCCATCCTAGTCTTGGGCGATCGCCAAGGTGGAAGGCCCGTCGTACGAGCCGCTGTCAAGTGGATTTTCCAGATCTACTCCGATAGCGTGGTGGATGCAACACAGGTGTGAACCAGGGAGGTAGTGATGACCGAAGAGATGCGGGTCGAACACGATTCGATGGGCGAGATTGAAGTCCCGGCCACTGCACTGTGGGGTGCGCAAACCCAGCGCGCAGTCAATAATTTTCCGATCTCTGGGCAGCGGCTCCCAATGTCCCTGATCAAAGGGCTCGTTTGGGTCAAGTGGGCCGCTGCCACTACCAACGCTGATCTTGGAATACTCGACCCCTCGATCAGCGAGGCTATCGTGAAGGCGTGTCAGGAGGTGCTCGCAGGAGACCACGATGATCAGTTTCCTATCGACATCTACCAGACCGGCTCTGGCACTTCGTCCAATATGAACGTGAACGAGGTGATTGCCCACTTGGCTAGTGCCCATTTGGGCACTCCGGTGCTGCCGAACGACCATGTGAACGCGTCGCAGTCCTCCAACGACGTCTTCCCAACGGCGATGCACCTTGGCATTCTCCTTGAACTCTCCGAGGTGCTTCTTCCCTCTCTTCAGCGGCTCGCCGATGGACTCGATGCAAAGGCGACGGAGTTTTCCCAAGTCGTGAAGTCGGGTCGCACTCACCTCATGGATGCAACCCCGATCACCCTTGGACAGGAGTTCTCTGGTTACGCTGCCGCTATCCGAAAGGGGATCGCACGCATCGAGGTCGCGAGGGACGATGTTGGCGAAGTTCCTCTCGGGGGCACCGCGGTTGGTACCGGTCTCAACGCGCCCCCTGGGTTCGCGACTGGGGTACTTACACGCCTCCGGGAACGCCTTGGGGTGCCAATCAGAGAGGCCAGCAACCACTTTGAAGCTCACGGAGCACGCGACGCTGTCGTCTTTCTCTCCGGAGCGCTCAAGACGCTGGCGATGGCCTACTATAAGCTCGCCAATGACCTTCGTTGGATGTCATCTGGGCCGCGTTGCGGTCTCGGTGAGATCCATCTGCCGGACCTCCAACCCGGCTCTTCGATTATGCCGGGCAAGGTCAATCCGGTAGTCCCAGAGGCGATGTGTCAGGTCGTTGCTCGAGTTGTTGGCAACGATGCCACCATCACCTTCGGTGGCGCGGCGGGTAACTTTGAACTCAATGTGATGCAGCCGGTGATTGGCGTAGCTATCCTGGATTCGATTTTGATTATGGGTACCATTGCGGACTCCATGTTGACCAAATGTGTTGTTGGTATTGAGGCAAACGTCGAACGCTGTCGTACCTATGCACTCTCTTCGCCGTCGATTGGGACCTCCTTGAACCCCTATATCGGGTACGAGCAGGCTGCTAAGGTGGTCAAAGAGGCGCTTGCAACTGACAAAGACCTGCGTACAGTGGTGCTCGAAAAGGGCCTTCTGTCCGAGGCGGAGGTTGACGTTGCCCTTGATGTCATGGCGATGACCAGAGGCGGCATCATACGCTAAGCCAGATAGAGCCAGGTTGGCCCATTTTCAGGGAGGACTGCTGGGATTGCATCACACCCCAGCAGTCCCATCCAGCGGCGATCAGGCGACCCGCTTTAGGTCGCCGTGCTCAAGTTGGACCGCCTGATCCTCGATTTTGCGGTGTAACCCAGCGAAGAATCCGACAACCGCATCAAAGAAGAAGGCGATGCCACCGAGAGCTAATCCAGTGATAGTAATGCCTACCCAGTCAGCTCTTAGGTTACCGATGGCGAAACCGCTCCATAGATTCAGGTTGGCGATCCAGGCCAGCGCGACACCGAGAATAAGTTGCACGAGTGGTTTGAGTTCTCGAGTGCGCAGGTAGGCGCGTTCCCCAAGAAGACTCAATGCGTAAATGCCTAAACCGAACAAGATGACAAGTCCAAAGAAGTGCATTTGATCCTCCTTCCAACTTCTGTTGCTTGCTAATTTTTTAACTCCGATTGGGCCATTTGATGCCCGCTTGATTTCATCTCCATTTCAGACTCTCTGTACGACCGCATCACTGGAGAGTAGCCGACTGGCAACTGGCAGGACTATGGCGATGAGCGATCCGATGGCTACATACACGCAGCTAGCCTTACCCTGTCGGATCCTGGGTACGAAGGTGTAGGCGGAGATTATTGCTATTTCGATGGCTAGGGCTCCATCTGCGATGAGCAGCCGAACTTTCGACGATGCTCCAGGACTAGGAGCTAACCCGTGTGGGCCTTCATGACGATGGGGTCAAAGGCCAGACTCAGGAGCATTGGCTGAGAAGGCCGCTCGGGGTTGGATGGGGTTGCAACAGTTGACGCAGAGATGTTCTATAATTACACATAGTGAACTTGCGTGGGTGGGCACTGTCTCAAGGTATACATCCTCAAACGGCATATAAGTGGTATCGTGCCGGTACTCTGCCTGTTCCTGCGCGTAAAGTAGGGCAACTCATATTGGTGGGAGACCTTCCGGGATGTGAGATAGTGGTAGTCAACCAACCATCGTGTTCGCCAGAGCAAGAGATGGTTGAGGATATGCACGCTATTGTCCACACTTCTAGCTGTCGGCTTTCTGGTATGAGGAAGTACACACAACAGCTCCAGGCCGAGTATCCCAAGTCCAAGATTCAGGTACTGGAGTGACAACTAGTACTCGTACCATCTACGCCGACACACCTAAAGAGCTACTGCCGATCTGTAAGGTCGTTGGCTACATAAGATCGGACATCTGGCGTAGATACGGCGGGCTAA
>JAKAQL010000118.1 GCA_021822605.1 Actinomycetes bacterium | reverse complement strand
ATCTCTCCAGATTCTCGTATTGATCAGGATCCCGTGAAGACGACATTGCGGACCTTCCTCGATGTGTGTGTATCACCCTGTCCTTGTGGATCGTAACGATGACCTCTTCAATCCCCACATCGATCAGTATCCGTCATATCCAGCCCCAAGACGGCGAGGTACTACGACAGATCTATAACCATGCTGTCCTGTCATCGACGGCAACACTGGACCTCGAACCCCGTACGCCTCGCGAGCAAGAACGCTGGCTGGAGTTGCACTCTAGCATCTATCCAGGGCTTGTCGCCGTCCAGAACGACTCTCCTATCGGTTACGCCACCATCTCTCCATTTCGCCCACGAGCCGGGTACAACTCAACAGTGGAGGACTCCGTCTACATTGACCCTGAACACCAACGACAAGGCGTCGGACGCATGCTATTGGAGCACCTGCTGGCGACGGCGACCTCTCTGGGATTTCACAGCTGTATCGCTCACATCGTCGCTGACCACAGAGCCTCCTTGCAGCTCCATCTGAGTTGTGGGTTCAGACTCGTGGGAGTCGAACATGAGATCGGTCGCAAGTTTGGAAAATGGCTCGATATGGCAATCTTGCAGCGACAGCTGCACTAATCCGAGGTTCCCTCTCCAAATGTGCCCCACCCCAGTTGAGTGGCCTGTCTACATGCCTACTGTAGGCAGGCACTTCTTGAATACGTCCAGCTAGAGTTCCTCAACGGAGGACCTCGCGGGGTAACTGTGGACTAAAAGATTTCAGGCCAGGTGGCTCAAACCTGAACCAGCATTCGCCACGGGGCTAGCGGGTCTGTGCATGGTCGTCAGCCCAGAAATACCACGCAGCGAGGGAACGGTAGGGTCGAAAGTGTTCACCCTGCGCCACCAGCTCAGACATCGTCATCGCTCCATCATCGGCTAGATGCCGCTCGACACTTCTTCGCATGGCGAGATCTCCGACCGGCCAAACATCAAGCCGTTGCAGATGAAACATGAGATACATATCCGCACTCCACTCTCCAAAGCCGTAGAGTCCAACGATAAAGGCTCGCACCGTCACATCATCGCACGCAGCGAGCTTCGCAAGATCATCACGAGTGACACTGCGACAGAGCCTATCCAAAGTCTTGATCTTCGGACCCGAAAGCCCGATTCGCCGAAGTTCCTCGGAGCCGAGCTGCCGAATCGCATCGATCTCCAACCCAGTCGCTCGCGTCAAACGATCGAAAATCGCCCGCGCCGATGACCCGGATAGCTGCTGGTATACCAAGGTTTCCACCAAGAAACCAAAGGCATCGCTGGTGTGAGAAGCATCGCTTCGACCAGGATCAAATGAGTCTCTATAGAGACGCGGCGTGCCATAAAGAGCGGCGAACCGAGCTATCAGGGGATGTTCCCTCGACAGAGAATCCACAGCCTGCTCAATGAGCTCCTCAGTCTGTCTCTTCAATAGGTCACCAGCTCACCTTCGCCGATGACGCGCAGCCCTCATCCAAGCCAGCCCGTTGACAACGATCACGACCCAGCATCAACACGGATGAACTGGGGTAGCCAGCGCTGGTAACGAGCCGGAACGGCTTCACCAACGGCGGCTCGAAACCCAGCAAAGACCTCATTCGCCTCACGCAACAGGCTCGCTCGCCGACGGTAGAGAACGGTCACGAGCCCAGCATAACCAATCCATGCGAAGGCGGTCGGCGCCCCCAGGAAGTCAATGGGCATCGCGGACAAGGTGAGCAACACCAAGAAATCAACGGTCAAATCCCCGGCCCCAAGAGCCAGCAACACAATTCCCCACCCAAGATACCATGGCCAGATCACCGGTCCAAGCACAACCGTCACTATGAGCACCACACCCGTCAATCTGACGATATTGGACCGACGACTTCCAAGGATGGTGACCCCGCCGATAAGGAGGATAAGCGCGTCGCCGATAGCGCGGAACACACCGACAACAAAATGGGGCCCAAATGGCAGACCCAGATGCGCGAGCACCCAACCCAACGCGTAACCCACAAGGATGATGGGATCCTCAAAGGATAGTACCGAACCCGGCGTTGAAAGGGCTGGGATCCAACCCATCCCCAGATGGGTCACCAACCCAAGCACATAGAAGATGGCAAAGGTCAACATGATAGCGATGACGAGCCCACGAAGCTTGCTCACAACCCGCTCCGAATCACTCCAGTGATACCCCATAAAACCGATAGCTACAATTGCTGGCACCTTCACTGAAGCAGCTAACGCAACTACCACAATCCCAGCCAATCTGCGATCTTTCAGGAACAGGTAGATCCCAATGACCATGAGTGCGGTCATCAGCGCATCGTTGTGTCCAGCTGATGCAAAAGTGTAGAGAAGGATAGGGTTTGCAGCGGAAAGAGCAAAAGCTAGGTCACGATTGACGCCCAGCAAATCGGCGATCTTCAGGACGAAGATCCCAATGACAACCACCGAGACGAGAGCGACCAGCCGCAAAAATAGTACCGTCAGCATTGGAGAGCGACCGGCGAGCTCGACAAGGCCGCCTGCCAAAGCAAGAAACAGTGGGCCATATGGCGCCTTAGCCATGCCCCACAACGGGTCGACCGTCGAACGATAGGCGCTGTTGCCGAGTAGGGCCGGACCACCGCTGTAAGGGTTGATACCAAGAGTGACCATGCGGCCCTGCGCTGCATACGAGTAAACATCTCTTGAGAAGAGGGGTCCGGCTACCATTAACGGCAGAATCCAGAGCCCGAACAGGATCCACCTATGGCGAAGTACCTCTCCTCGACGGCTGCCGACCACGATCCTCAGCCAAGCAACACCCGTCAGGATGAGGCCGTAGTATACCAATGACTGGGCGAGCAACTCGATGACCACATTCCCCGGATGTGGGGTAGCGTCGACGCCAAGATACCAAGATCCCGGAATCTTAGAGGTGAAAGGGGAGTTCGCCTGGAGCGAACCCAAGAAGACTAACAGCGAACCGATGAAACCGGTCCAAATGGGATTGACCTGCATCAGGTTATCGGCATTCGCCCAGGCAAACCACCTACGAACTAGAGCGAGATAGGCCACCAGCATCCCTTGGCTCGACGCAACTGCTTGGTCCGGAGTGGCTGCTTGCTCTGGAGTGTCGGACCCCTCTGGGTGAGGATGACTCCTCAACTCCCGCTCATTAGCGTGTACCCTTCCGGAGGAGGAGCCACGAGGCTGAGCCGCCCGCCAAAGGTTAGCCCGTTGGCGACGAAACCCATCGTCTTGCTGCAAATGTCCCTCGTGAGGCGCGGCACTCGGCTCGCTAGTATCTTTCTCCATGAGCTCGCTCTAGTCTAGCGCGGAGAGAGTGTATCCACATCGCTCTGCGCTAGACCTCTCGGTGGGCCGGGAGGGATTCGAACCCCCGTAGGCGTACGCCGGCAGATTTACAGTCTGCTCCCATTGGCCACTCGGGCACCGACCCTGGTGAGGAC
>JAKAQL010000117.1 GCA_021822605.1 Actinomycetes bacterium | reverse complement strand
GGCAGCACCTGGTGCTGATCTCCTGGCAGGACACATCGCAGGAACGCTGGGTTACAGGGTTGAAGCGTACCCGGCAGACTGGGCTCGACACGGGAAGGCTGCTGGTCCCATTCGAAACCACGAGATGCTCGACGCCGGAGCAGATCTTGTGATCGCCTTTCCAGGTGGGAGGGGTACCCAGGACATGATCAACCGAGCTGAAAAGGCGGGTGTTCGCGTTGAGCGGATCTAGCGCGGAGTGATCCCCCTCGGATGAGCTGCCTCTCATAGTGGGTTGTCCAGCCATCCACTATGAGTCATCACATGGCCAGCACTTCGAGTGACACGGAACCTCCAGGCTTGTGAAAATCTTCAAGCCATCACTCGGGCACGGTTGTCGGCCACGCCTGGGTAAGGTCATCGCCTTTTCCTAACATCTTCAACCTCGCCAAGGGCGCTGTTAGCAGCTCGGACAACCTCTTCCAGGGCTCGGCGTGTTGCGACCAGCGCGTGTTTCGCCTCGGCGTTGTCACGGCAAAAGCTTCGTAATGCCTCGGCGCTGTCCTCCAAGGTTGACCAGGCAAGGTCGCGCTCAAACGGTGCGCCATCAAAGTGCAACCCGGTCAGTTCCTGCAGGCGCGTGAGTGTCTTGTACGCTTCCTCGAAACGTTCCGCCTGGTGCTTGTCCACCGCCCGTGTCGAATCCATCTGCTTAGAGACCGCTTCGTTCACTAGGCGCTGCCTTTCGGTTAGGTCTTGCTGATGCGCAGTCGCTCGCATCGTATCGAGTTTCTTCGCAACCTCAAGTAAGAGGCCCATCGTGATCTCCGGTGTGCGTGTCTCGGCCTTGACCACTACGTTCAGGCGTGTCTTTGTCCTGGGATTGACCACCATTAGTCCCCAACCATCCGGCAACTCTTCTGCCTTGGCCACGGACAGGTCAGGAACGACCAGCCACCAACGGTGCGTGTGACAAAACCACCAGTCGGCTTTGTTGGCCTGGTCCAGTTCGTGCAGCCAGTCCGACCGGGACACTTTGAGTTCATGTCCGTCTAGGAGGTTGCCACGGCTTCGCGTGAACCCGATATAGAGGGCATCGACTCTGCGCTGAGGGAACACTCCCGACGGAGTCTGAACCTCGGGTAGAAATGCTCCACCCGGCAGGAGTACACCGGGTTTGATGTAGTGGCGACGCAATCGCGAAAGTAGATCACCGGTGTTCATCGCGTGCTCTCCATTCGTATATGAATCTTCTTGTCACTATGGAGAGTTATGTCCGCCACCGTGCCTTCTTCGTCAGACACTCCGATCCAGATGCACTTGCCACTCATGCGTTCGATGTGCACCTGGAGACCCTTGCCGAACATGAACTGGTCAAAGTCTTCCAGTGTTTCCTCCGTGAGCACTTTCCTCTTAGCCATCGTCGCCCTCACCCTTTTTGCTCGTCGCCCTCCACTTCAGTTTTACCTCCGGGCCCGTTCCTTCAGGGTCACTCTCCTTGGCTATCGCCTTCACGAGCGAATTCAGGGCAAGAAGAACCTCGCAAACTTCTTCTACGTCAGGGGAGTCCTCTTCGAAGCGCAGAACAATCGCCGTTGCGTCCTCGCTAACTTCATTCGCCATTACGACGCCACCCCCAAATCCTGTACGTGCTTGATGATCCGCACCTTGTCACCGTTTGGTATGACCTCTAGCCTCACCGTGAAGAGCACTCTGTGCCCAAGAAGACTCTGGGCGAGGTGCGCGACTCTGAGGCCGTTAGGGTTGTCGGTCCTGTCTGTACGAGCTGTCTCTTTGCCGTCTGGATGCCGATCACTCGGGTTGCAGTCCATGTAGACCACACCCCTGGTGGAACTTGGTTCCTTCACCACCTTGGTGATCGTGCCGACAAAGCGCTTAGCTTCGGGATCGAGCACGTCGTCTAAAACGACAGCCAGCGGCGATCGTGGGGCGCATAGAGCTGCAACCCTGGCCACGGTGTTGGCCAATCTTTCGTTGTAGCTATCCTCGCCCTCGCCCACAGCAGGCTCACCCGCTAACGTTAGGGCCGAGAGGATCAATCTGGCTTTGGTATCGTCGTCCATCGTTCGTTCCTTTCTGAGATGTCTGTCCGTTATATACACACCTAGGTCACGGACGGCTGGAAAAACTTGATTGAATTGGCCCCAACCCCTGGCGGTCTAGGTACGAGTCACCTCTCGACAACGGCCGAACTATGCCCAAGCGGGTTCCAACGCCTCCCGTGCTGACCCCTGCATCTCCTGTCGGGTCCTAAATGTGGAGTGGGCGAAGATCTCCCTCAACGACACCCGAGCTATCCCACCGTGCTGTCGTGGCAGGACAATGGCAATCTCGTCGATCCCAAACCGATCCTGGCTATCAAGTGCGACATAGGAGATCATCTGCGCTAATGCTCCCAACCAGAGCCTCTCTGGATGAATAGTGCACTTTATGTCATAGAGCGTGTGATCAACGATAAAGTCCCCATCCGCTCCACCAACCCATTTGGCTCCTGTGAAGGTAGGGTTGTCGATGAAAGTGCCGCTGGTAATCTGGGCCCAACCCTCACTGGCAGCTGCTGTGTCTGATACCCGTGCAATATCGTCTAGAACATCCTCGCTCACCGGCAACAGCTCCGTCAACACCTGAACACAGGGGTGATCACTTGGCTCCACCCCGGCAATCTTTCCTGATCTTGCCAGAGCTATCTCTTGTGCAAACGCTTGCCAATCTGGCAGAGGTGCGAGCTCGCCTAATACACGCTCCACTGGAACAAAACCCTCGGTGCGCCCACTGCGATAGATCCCCTCCGAGATCCCCGCGAAGTACATGACCCAGGCGTTCTCACGGCTCGTGAGAGTGTCGTCTCGATGAGCATCCCACAGGAGTGCCAGTGCATCGTGAAAGAGTCTGGTGATGCTAGGGGAGTTGCTCACCCGCGCGGTAGATGCCGTAGTCGCGAAGTATGGAGTATTGCGTATCTGTCGCAACCGGAACTCAACCGCATGGCCCACGGTTGCCCAGGGGTAGTCCTTCAGGTAACCCGTGGGTCGGATGGTCTCTGTCGAACCTACTCGCGTGCCCAATAGCACAGCCACCGCATCGAGCTCAAAGTTGGCAGCCAGCCACCGCGACGCCTTACTCTGTGGATTACTCAATTCCCTGGTGATCGACATCGTGGCTCCTGTTCTGTGATACTGGATGATATGTATGCGCGCCAGTCACTCAAAGCTCAAGCATCTTCCACCCCAGTTCATGAATACGATCCTCTGACTTGTGATCCAGGGCGCGGGAAAAGCTACTACGTAGTTTCTCCTTCCTATGCACGTGACGGCAGTGTCCGAAGACTCCGACTTGAGTGTCCGAGTTCATCAAAATGCACAGCTCGACCCTCAGCACCACATGCTCCGCGGTACTTAATACCAGCGCTGCCTCGTCACTCCTCGTTCTATCGCATCGCCCATGGTTGCAGGAACGACACGGAAGCACGCCGGT
>JAKAQL010000009.1 GCA_021822605.1 Actinomycetes bacterium | reverse complement strand
AGGATGTACTAGATCATCACCCGTGATGGGAGGAGTCGGATGCGCTGTTGGACTTTACCTGTTGAGATGAGGATCCAGTCGATGAGCTCTCTTTGGGACGTTCGGGTAAGAACCCCGATCGAGAGATGGTCGGTCAGTCGTGAATCCTCTGGTTGTTTTCTCCACCCGGGTCTTGGCATCGGCACCTCCCAGGACCCAGTAAAGCACAGGAGTGGTACTGAGTTAACGGTTTTGGGTTAACGGTATTGGGCTAACGACCAGTTGGGACCAATCATCAACGGCAGGCTTCTGGTCAGCGGCATGCTCGTCGCTGTGCCTCACTCACACCAATACCTCAACTTCAGCCCCTCCTCCTCGGACTGGGTACGTAACTCATAGGCACGCCGTTCGGCGTACATTCTCTCCCAATGGTCATCACTCCATCGCATCAGAATCCATCGTGTTCATAGTGTTCCCGACCGTAGCCGGCATTGAAGCGACTGGGCGAATTTGGGTGTACGGTTTCATTCCCAGAACGGACTAGCCAGATCACCGTGCTCCTACGCTGGAAGGAGCTGGCTGTTCGCCTGGGCGATGATGACAACCCAAGACCAGCGTGCAGAAGGGGGAGACTGACATGGGTCAGCTGCAAACAGAGGATCTACTCAAGCTCCGTAGCGTCGGAGACGTACGAACTTCACCGATTGGGGATCGTGTCGTCTTCGTCGAACAGTGGATTGACGCAGAACACAACAGTAACTGCCAGCGCATTCGCACCATTTTAGAGAACACGGGCCCCGTTGATCTCACCCAAGGCACCTCCGATACCAATCCACGTTTTCGCCCAGATGGACGGGCACTAGCATTTCTTCGCAAGGTCGACGACGCCGCCCAGGTCTGGATCCTGCCTCTTGGCGGCGGTGAAGCGCGACAGGTGACTGACTACCCCGGTGGCGTTGATACTTTTGCCTGGTCCCCTGACGGATCCAGCCTCGCGGTCACCGCCCGGGTCACCAAAGACGGTGCCCTTGAGAAGAGTGATCCCGAGCTCCTGCCACTCCGCGAGCGCTACACCAGCAATGTCAAGATCATCACCGAGCTCCTGCATAAATATGACGGCGACGGCTACTTCGACCCCTACCGTCCATGCCTCTTCACCGTGGATCTCGGAGAGGGCAACCGATCCGAGCAGCTCACCCAGCATCCATATCGAGTGAGTGAAGCGCAGTTCACACCGGACGGGACCGCAATCGTTTTTCGCTCCCGGCGGGGGGAGAATTATGATCGCAGCAGCGATGAAGCGCTTTACTCCGTTGATCTGGCGAGCCGCGCCATCACTGAACTCGTATCTCCTGGCGTACAGGCATTCCTCCTCAGCCCAGATGGTGCGATCGTCTATACCTGGGAGGATCCAGCCGCCATAGGTTACGACCAGCCAAGACTATACCTACGCCTTCCCAACGAGACCGTGGCGCGTCCGGTTGTAGCAACCTTTGCCTATCCCATCGGGAATGAAGCCCTCAATGATGTTCTTAGCCCAGCTGGCGATACACTTGCGTGGGACAAGCCCGGCGAAAGCCTTTTCGCACTCGTCTCTCAGCAGGGGTCTGTCGAAATTGCTCACATCTCGTTAGCCTCCGACACGCTCGTGAACGTCACCACTGGCCACCATGTCATCTCTTCCTTTGCCCGATCCTCGACCTCAAAAGACCTCTACGCAGTCATCACCACTTCGAATCAGCCGAGCGAGGTCTATCGACTTCTCGACGGAGCCCAAGAGCAGCTCACCAAGACCAATGAAACACTCGTGCACGATATCACCTTCGTCACTCCCGACTACTTTCAGGTACCGACCCCGGAGGGACATACCGTCGATGCGTGGGTTTACCTACCACCTAAGAGCTACATCGAGCGAGTCCCGGGCGTCGTGGAGATTCACGGTGGACCGATGGCGATGTACGCCCACGCGTTCTTCTTCGAGTTTCAACTACTGGTGAGTCAGGGATATGCAGTCATCGCATCAAACCCACGTGGGTCTCGGGGTTATGGGTCAGCCTACTGCGCAGCGATCTTTGATCGATGGGGGGATCGGGATTGGGCTGATATAGAGGCGGTCGTCGATGCCGCCTGTGAACGTTACCCACGTATCGATCGAGAATCTTTGGGTGTTGGCGGTGGATCCTACGGCGGCTATATGACCGCCTGGATCATCGGGCACAGCGATCGGTACCGCGCCGCGGTAGTCGGTCGACCCGTTACTGACTGGGTTTCGATGGTCGGTTCGAGTGACGTTGGTTGGGATGAAGCTCGTCGCGCTGGGGGCAAGCATCCCTGGGAGGACGACAGCTGGTATCGAGAACAGAGTCCACTGACCTATGTTCAAAATGTGCACACTCCGGTCCTCATCGAAGCACAGGAGGGCGATCTGCGCTGTCCAATCGAACAGTCGATGGAGTACTACACGGCCCTACGCTTTCTCGATCAGGTGCCCGTCCGCTTTGTTCGGTACCCAGATGAGTTCCATGGGATGAGTCGAAACGGCAAGCCTTGGAACAGGGTTCATCGTCTTGATGAGATAGTGGCGTGGTATCAGCGTTTTCTTCCAACGCAACCGCAGTGAGCGAAAGGTACAAGCTCAAACCCACGAACGTCAGCGATCTCAAGGACCAACTGGGCCCAAACCAGCAGATCCCTGGAGCGCAGGGTGGTACTCATACGTGGGCTCAGCTCACCGTCGAGCCAACCCTTCATCCCTCATAGACGGCCAGCACACCATTTCTTGAGGTCTTTCGCCCAGTGCCATCGGGGGCTTTCACTGTCACGTCTCGGAACCTTGATACTCAGTTCGCTTCTGCTCACCCCTGAGCCATGCTGGTCACTACCATCTCGCTGGCCAAGGAACGCTGCGATGGTCGTAGACAGAGAGCGAAGCTACGCCTGCTTCGTCGCACGGGATCGACCCCTGTTGTCATGGTCAGTCAGGAGTCCCCATAAGGGTCGGAGGCTCTTTCGGGCACTCTGTACCTCCACCCCTTCAAAGATCTTCCTCTGCTCGCATGCGCAGGCTCAGTGACCGATATCGAAGTCAGCGAGCCTTGCTCGGGAATTCATACCAACCGTTACGTGCAACCTCTACAAACTTGTTGACGCGTCGCTTGACGCTCCAGCGACGGAAGCCTCGTCTTTGTTGCTGCGAGATCGAGGAGGCGGCCAGAGCTTCCGCCCCTTCCGGAGTGACTCAGGGCACAACAGCATACGATGTCGGGCAGGGAGCTGTAGCCAGGCCGATTCGTCTCGCGCCCGCTGGTGCAGGAATCGCTAGAGGCGATGACAAGCCTGGAAGCTCAGCCTTGCCGGCGAGTCCGCTGTGGTCGCTGATCGCTTGTGGCATCCCGAGGACAACGACCATGACGTTGACCAAGCAGCGCGTTCAAGTGACGCTGAACGGAGCTAACTTTCAAAGTTCGATAGGGGTCGATTCTTCATCGGCAAGTGCCTCCTCTCGAGAGTCCTGCACCCCAGCTGCGGTTCTCTGTTCTAGCTCCACGACCTGGTTTCTGAGTCGCGTGAGTTCAGCGATCAGATGTGCGACCTGACCTGTAGTCGTAGTGATCCACTGCTGGGCTGGGTCGCCGACGCCGTGGCGTTTGTGGACGACCCACGCGTAGCGAGCCTGAGCATTGTTACACTCCTTCACTGCTTCGTGCCACCACTGAGTGAGGGCAAGCGTCCGACAGTTCTTAGCCTCGAAGATGTGATCGGGTGCCATCTCAACCCTGACATCACCCTTGTCTTGCGATCCCTGTAGCCCCAGGCGTTCGGCGGCGAGACCGTGCTGTCGAAAAACCTCGACGAGATCATTCTCCAAAGACCTGCCGGCTGACTTTGCTGCGGTCCTTGACCGCTTCCTAGCTTCCATCTGGCCACTTCCCTTCCTGTTCGTTCTGATAACCGTACACGAGAAGCTTCGTCGAAGCCGAAATCTTCGATGTGACAGTTGTCTTGGATGACGCTACTCCCCTAGGTCCACTGACATGTCTTGTGCAGTATCGAGATGAGGTGGCGACCCCTAGTCTTACTCCGACGCTTGACCGTACACCAACGACCACTCCTTCATGAGCAATTCTTTAGATGAGGCCATTACTAGACCGTATATCGGTAGGGACTAAAGTCCTTTGTCTGGATGGTAGCAGCGTTCGCTGGATTGGGTTTCAGATACTCTGGGGGGTATGCAAGAACACTCACCTGAAACTACTCTATCCCCGTCTGTGCCGCGTAAAGTCATCGTCATTGGCGGCGTGGCAGGCGGCATGTCAGCCGCTACGAGGTTGCGTCGTCTCGATGAACGCGCTTCGATCACCGTGCTCGAGCGCTCCGGCCACGTCTCCTATGCCAACTGTGGATTACCCTACTTTGTGGGTTCCGTGATCGAAGAGGAGGCTGAACTGCTATTGCAGACGCCTGAGCGGTTGCATGATCGGTTTCGGCTTGACGTGCGCGTCGGCAACGAGGTGGTGGGTATCGATCGAGAACGCCACCAGGTCCGAGTGAGGTCTGCTGGTGGGGGCGAACCGGAGATCCTCAACTACGACAAGTTGATACTCAGCCCAGGAGCATCGCCCGTACGATTAAACATTCCGGGGTCGGAACGCATGCGAGTCCTGCGTACCGTTGAGGATGCCCAGCGTATCGTTGGGGATGTCGCCAAGACACCGCGAACCGCAGTGGTTGTGGGGGCGGGGTTTGTCGGACTGGAGACCGCCGAGAATCTCTCCCATCATGGGATTGCAGTCACCGTTGTCGAAGCTGCCCCGCAGGTATTGCCAGCGCTCGATCCCGAGTTGGCGGTGATGGTTGAAGAGGAGCTGATGCGACATCAAATCAGTGTCATCACCGGTGCCTCGGTGATGGAGGTACATGCTTGGGGTGTGACGCTCAGCGATGGTCGCGAAGTCGAAGGGGAGTTGGTGGTAGCGTCGGTTGGGGTTCGACCAGATGTGCGACTCGCAAGCTTAGCTGGGCTCGCCATTGGACCCCATGGCGGTATTGAGGTCAACGAAGCAAACGTCACCAGCGATCCAGATATCTATGCCGTAGGCGATGCCGTAGAGAAGTTTGATGGTGTCAGTGAGGAACCATCGTTGATTGCGCTCGCCAACGTCGCGAATCGCCAGGGGCGTAGGGTCGCAGATCACATCTGTGGTCTCAGTTCGCGCCACGTACCATCGATCGGCACTGCTGTCGTGAGGGTCTTTGGGATGGTTGCGGCAACTACAGGCTGGAATGAGCGTCGTCTGCGGGAGGCAGGAAGGCAGTACCAAGTAGTGCGCGCGCATCCAATGAACCACGCAAGTTACTACCCAGGGGCGGAACCGATGTCGCTTAAGCTACTCTTTGACCCAGTCGATGGCATGATTCTGGGTGCGCAGGCCATCGGAGGGGCAGGTGTTGACAAGCGCATCGATGTGTTGGCGACGGCGATGTCCGCAGGTCTACCTGTTGAGGAGCTCGCGAACCTCGAACTCGCCTATGCTCCGCCATTTTCATCCGCCAAGGATCCTGTCAACATGCTCGGTTACATAGCTGAAAATGTGCGTTTTGGTGAGTGTGACATCGTTGAACCAGATGAGGTACAGCCCTTGGTAGACGCAGGGTGGACCCTGCTCGACGTCCGAACACCAGCGGAGCACCTCTCTGGTTCTGTCCCAGGTAGCGTCTCTGCGCCTGTCGATGAGCTGAGAGACAAACTCCACCACCTGGGCGACGGTCCCTTCCTCGTGTATTGCGCGGTGGGTCTGCGCGGCCATGTCGCCACGATGTTGCTCAGTGAGCTCGGTTTTCAGGCTCGCAATCTCAACGGTGGGTATCGGACCTACACGGCCTTCAATGCGGCGCGCCGAGTCGAGTCGACGGTGGTCTGACTTCGTGCCCTCTTCCTCAATGGCCTCAAGGCAATTACCTGTGGTGCGTAGCCTCCGCTCCCCCGACTCGGAGTGGCCCGAGAACAGCGACAAACAAGGCCAGGACCTACCTTCTTGGCCCCAGTAACAAGGTTGTCTCCTCATCTACAGGGTGGTTAGGTGCCTCGCTGCGGTGTGAACCTCCTGAATGCTACACCTGTTCTTTGGAGTCCACCTGTTAGGTGTGGGCAGCACCGTGAACCACACGGAGGGGTGGCCAGAGCGCGCTATGTTATTGTTGGTTATTGTTGCTTCTTCGAGGTGCATGCCCAAAAAGGGTGATCGATGGAGGTTCGGACTGGCCTTTCGAGGTTGACTTGGCATACCCACTGATGAAGCAGCATCCACCTCGTCACACGGCTCAGTTTCTCGAGTCTCTGCATTCATGAGGAACTGCCGGTCAACGTCGGCGGCTGAGTCCAGATGACCGAAAAGGTTCCGGACCCAGCCGAAAGTCGCACTAGTCGTGACCCTTCCCTACCATACGCAGCATTCGCAAGTTGAAGATGGCAAATCGAATCAGCTGATAGGCCATACTCTGGCGTGTTCGCAGGGTTCGCCGAGTGGGAAGCGGAGCATCAGCGATGTCTTGGTTAGCGTTATCCATGAAGTTCTCCTTCAAGAGTTTTGATTGTCTTCTGTGCCGTCATCATTGATTGCTGAGTTCGTTACTCAGGGATAAGATACCACCCCGGAAGAGCACGCGCCTTGTACATGAACAAATAGTGCAAGAGAAGTTTGGTCCAGTGGCCACTTCGTCCGATCTCTCCGGTGGTTCCTTTATCATCGCGACCGGTCAAAGGATACTTCTGATAGTCGGGCACGATCGGGAACATGGTCATGGCGGCAGCCGACCCTGTTCTCAGATTCGCCCCAGCGGAGGCGATACACGCAGCTCCCATGGTCGCCATGGAGGCAGTCTTTGGTCCAGCTGCTGCGCCAGTAGTGAGGCGGTAGGTGATGTTCTCAGCGACGACTCGCCCCATAACGCCAGATGGCATCCCGGTGCGAGGAGGAGCTGGTGATATTGGTGTTCCATTCACACTGGTACGAGGGCGTGAGACTGGATGAGGAGGCGCGAACGCGATACCGACACCAAAAAGATTGTCATACTTTGGGCTCTGGTAGGTATTTGGCCAATCCTCGGCAGTCCATTCTTCATAGGGTTTCGAGGTATAGTCGGCATCAACCTTCAAGAATCCATTTGGGGCAAAGAGATCACTGGTGATGTCGGTGCCAGACCGATCGAAGGCTTGGAGGTCGACGCCACGAAATGGTGGCAGCAGCATAGCGAAGTCATACGCTAGTGAACCTTTGGTCCCGTCGAGCTGCTCGTAGTGGACCACTCCTGGGTCGACACGCTCGACGTGGGCTTGGAGAATCGCACGAACATTGCGCTCGCGGAAGAGCGACTCCGTCCAGATTTTCGATGTGGTAAGGTATCCGCCCTGTGAGAACCGCATCCCATCGACACCGAAGTCGCCAAGCTCATATTCGTTCGAGAGGTAGACGATCTCCGCGTTGTCGCGGACGCCCGCCTCCCTCAGTTCGTGTTCGACATTGAAGGTGTACTCAAAAGCTGCCCCTTCGCAGGTACACGAACCATGTCCCATACCAACGACAAGGGTCTTCTTTTCACCACGACGAAGCTGCTCCACGATCTCAGCAAAGGCCTCCGAGGTCTTGGCTGCATGGTCAGCGGTACAAACGGACCACGAGTTATGGTCGGGCCCAAGGCCCGGCGTTGCCTCAAAGTTGAGCCTTGGACCAGTGGCGTTGATCAGAAAGTCATACCGGATGCGCTCCTTGGAGCCCTCCCTCTTCGGGTCGGTGTAGACGATATCAACGGCCCCCATTGGGTTTGCTTCGTCACCCTCGGGCCAGATCGCGACGGCACGAGCCTGATGAAACTCAATGCGCTTGCGACGGTAGATCGGCGCTAACGGGAAGAGGACCTGGGAGGTCTTCATCTTCCCTACGCCAACCCAGATGTTGGATGGGATCCAGTTCCAATCGGCGTTGGGAGAGATGACGATTACCTCGTGATTCTGCTTTAACCGACGCTTGAGATGCAGTGCTGCGGTATGCCCCGATACTCCGGCACCAAGTATTACTATCTTCGCCACTGTTTGTTCGCCTTTCGTGATGTGTGCCAGAGGATTGTATGGGAATTGGTCATACCACGAGTCGACGGCTGCCATCGCTGCACTGCTACTGGACCGAGTGCATCATCTATGCAATGTCGACTACTGTTTTTGCTACCCAGTCGCTCCTCGCGTGCACATACCTACCAGGGTATCCGGCCAGCGCCGAGTCACCATACGCTTTGCCTAAATTAAGGACTTTCGTCCCCGAAAGACGGCCGAACTACTGTTGGGGTTTGGAACTGACCGGCTGGGTCTTTCGATGTCTATAGGCGAATAACCTAACCCAATGAGAGCGATCCTCTACGCTAACTGCCAAGAGCCCTGGGGCACGCTGCAGCCCTACCTATCCTGGAGCCTTGAGCCCCGGCATGCTCTCGAACATACCATTACTAGCCAAATACGCCCAGCGTGCGGGAAGTGCCGTGTGAGATAGCTAGTACATCACCAAGAGATAGTGGGGTTCTCGAAGCTGCTTCCTCTGCCGTCTGGCCTCCCATCCAAATGGACATCCAGCGCACATGCGACTACTCCGGCGGTGGAGGCAAACCAAGACGCCCCGTCGATGGATCTACCTGGAACCCTTGTTCGTAAGGACTATGATCGGAATGCAGCACAGAAAGGTCAACTGCATGCGCACCCCGCCAACACTAGAGAATCGCGCTACGCCTTATCTCCTTATCGACCTCGAGGTTGCAGAGGCCAACGCGAGGGTGATGGCTGATGCACTGCGCAATCGCGGGATCTCACTACGCCCTCATGTCAAGACCCATAAATCAACCAGTCTCGCCCGAATCCAACGTGTGCTTGGCGCCGATGGAATCACCGTCGCGACGATCGGCGAAGCTGAAGTGTTTATTGCCGCCGGGTTCGACGATATCTTCATCGCGCGCCCTCTCTGGATCACCGCCGATGCCGCTGCGAAACTAGACCAACTCACACTCTCGGCCAACCTTCGCATTGGCGTGGATTCACGGCGTGGTGTGCAAAGTCTCGCCGAACAACTGCAAAGGCGTGAGAGCATCGAGGTCATGGTTGAGATCGATAGCGGGCAACACCGAACAGGTGTGCACCCCTCTCAAGCTGGCCCTCTCGCCCTCCACTGTCAGTCTCTCGGGCTACGAATCGCTGGCGTCTTTACCCATGGTGGACACAGCTACGCCGGCCCTGGAGCCGTGAGCCGAGCGGCAGCGGACGAGAGTGAGGCTCTCGAGACCGCGAGCCGAAGCCTTGAGGATCACGGAATCGCGGCGACTGTTCTGAGCGCTGGATCTTCCCCGACAGCCCTCGAGCTCGGAGGTGGCGTCACCGAAGCTCGCCCTGGCACCTACCTGCTCAATGATCGTCAACAGATCGCGCTGGGGGCCGCGAGGCTCGATCAGGTCGCAGCTGTCGTTGCAACCCGAGTGATCAGCACCGCGGTGCCGGGTCAATTCGTCGTGGATGCAGGCAGCAAGGCGCTGACGGCTGAGTCGAGTTCACTCGTCGAGGGTTATGGTTTCGTACGAGAACTCGATGGTGCAGTCGTTACCAGAGTGTCAGAGCATCACGGAATCATCTCGTATCAAGGGACGCCCCCACCGGAAGGCACACTGCTACACGTCGTGCCCAACCACATTTGCACCGTCGTCAACCTCTATGACCAGTTCATCACGCAAGCCTCTGATCCGATCACGATCGACGCACGTGGTCACCTCACCTAAAGTGTGTCGGCAAGTACTAGCACCAATCGCTCAATGGGCAAAGGTTTTTGTCTAAAACGGACGCCTTCAGATCTAAGACAGCTGCCCTACAAACCGTTGGCCGCAGTGAGGCGTTTACCCCCAGCGATGCGGACCCTGACGTCCTGACCGCACAGGAAGGCTAGCACCAGCATGTCCCTTGGCATCGGCCGAGCATTAACTGGCGCAGCATAATTTGATTCCTCAGGGGTGCTGACAGAAAAGATGCCAACCCATCTCAGCCCACCCTGCCAACAACAAGGCACGACCCAACCAGGAATCAAGAAAGCCGAAAGCGATCGACTTGAGGGTCGGCAGCCGATCCGAGCACAGCTGGGTTACGACGAGCCAGACGATGAAGACACTCGCCAGTGAGATCCACACTGTTTGGCCGATGTTCATGGCAGCTGCTCGCGATCCGCGGCATCCCGAGGAGGCGACGACGTCCGGCCTCCCTTAGGAGCGAGATGAACACGATTGCCCGCGACAAAAAAAGCACCCAGAGCTAACCAAGCGGCAACAAGAATCGACCTACCCGTTGCAAAACGGCTAACCCGTCCAATCAGGTAGCTCAGCGTCGGCAGTGAGTGTAGCTCTAAGAGAAAACTGCGGAAGTCCCAGCCAGCAACCGCCAACACGAGCATCACCCAGACCACCGTTCCGAAAAGATACAGAGGTGGGCGTTGCGTTGGTCGTCTGATGCTAGCCCACGTCCGAGACAACCAGGCACGACTGGACATGCGCTGGTGGCGACGACCCACAAGAATCGCCAGCACAAACATGACGATGATGGCAGTGAGGATACTCACATGAGCCGGGTCGCTCGGCCATGGATGCAAACCCTCCCACCATGCGAAAACGAGCCCAACAACGCCAAAAATGCCGCGATAGACGTAGCGTCTCATCGACGAACTCGCACTTCCCCAACACAAAAACACAACCTCTCGGACACCACGACCCTCTCTGCCCAGCTTACTTCTCGCTACGGACTTAGCCTAGAAGTTTGTCGATGACTCCAGCGAGGATGACCTTCAGCCATTCTCGCACAGGCCGTGAATACCCCACCGCCGCAATCGCACTCAACTGGGACCTTCATCGCCATTGTCAAGTCGCCATTGTCAAGTCGCAACTGTCAAGTCACCTCGGAAGCTTTGCCTACAGCCAAGCTGGGGGGTGGAGATCACCATCAATCTCATCAACACCGTACGCGCCCGTCGACCATCAGCCTTAGCGCTTCGACCTCGTTGGACTGCTTGCTTACGCACTCAACTGAGTCCACACCAGCTTCTGGTTTCTGCCTCCCTGATCAGGAATACATGTCAGCGATCTCTGCGGGGGCGGCGCGTGGGCCAACAGTGACGTCGAGCCAGGCCCCTTCATGGCTCTCGCCCAATCCAGCCCTCGCAGCCAGCTCCGACTACCTCCAGCTGTTCGTTCTATCGGACAACCCCCCCAGTTTTCAGATCCGTCACCCCTGACGCGAGGAAGGACACACCGTCACTTCGACCAGAACGACTCAACCGCCGTGCGATCATCCCCGATGACCCTGCATCTCTGGCCGGTCAAGCGACCCCTATCGATCATCGCGACCGACAGAGCAGCCGGTGCGCCCAGCATCCATCGACCACAGTTGCTGACTCTATTTCGCTCACACAGAGCGATCGTTTGCTATCAGACGGAGGCTTTCCACTGGTGGACCAACAGGAGACTTGCGAAGATAGCGTCCGGTAGCGGTCTCCATCGGCTATCGTCTAGGGAAAGGCTTCTAAGGAAAGCCTAACATAAGCGGGTGCAGATGACGATGCAAGAGTGATGTTGATGTCGAGGTTTTCGATATGTTAAGACGGTGGGGCAGCATTGCCCTCATCGGCGTGACGGTGACCTCTCTCGTCGTCGCCAGCACTGGAGTTGCCTCCCCTCTAGCCTTTGCTACTCCACTGCAGACCGCGCAGGCCAAGGCCAAGGCGATCGCCAACCAGATCAATGTCCTCGACAATCAGGTTCAGGTCTATGCAGAAGACTACGACCAGGCTCAAACGAAGCTTGGGCAGCTACAAAGCGCGGTGATCGCGACGAGACATGCCATCAAAGCCGAAAAAGCGCATCTCAAAGTCCTGCAGGCGGAGGTGATCACCGAAGCGGACAGATTGTTTATGCAAGGCGGGACTAACAGTAACTTCGTCACACTCGTGCAGACCAATCCTGACGCAACCGCGCTCACCCAAGAGGAGATCAACACTGCAACCAACATCCAGCAACAAGATGTCGTGCGATACCAGGCAGCTCAGCAAGCGCTGCAGCAGCAAGAGGAACGGCTGAACACACAAAACCAACATGAAGCCAGCACGGTCACGCTTCTCGCCACCGATCGTAATCGTGCGCAGTCAGCCCAGGCGCAGGCGGTCACCACCCTCAACCAGGTCAACCAGCAGATCCAGCAATTGGTCTATCAACAACAACAAGCAGCAATCCAACAACGTGAAGCCCAGGCAGCCGCCGCGCTTGCCGCCCAACAGGCTCAGGCGCAGGCAGCAGCTGCACTGGCCGCCCAACAGGCCCCGCCAGCTGTCGGCGGATCACCCTCGGGCGCAAGTCAACCCAGTCAGACCGATACTCCAGTCCCTAGCTCCAATGTGCCCGCGGCCGCACAAGCGGCGCAGATGGCGCTACAGATCGTGAACGCCGCCGACACCACTTATGTCTGGGGAGGTGCGGGCCAATGGGAAAATGGGGTGCAAATCTTCGATTGTTCGGGACTCGTGATGTACATCTATTCCAAACTGGGAATCGACTTCCCGCACTCAGCAGCGGATCAAGCCGCCGACACCACTCCGATACTGTATTCTCAGCTCCAACCAGGTGACCTGGTGTTCTACGACACCGAGGGCGCCACAAGCATCGATCACGTGGCGATCTACGCTGGTAATGGTCAGGTAGTGGAGGCCACCAACCCTGGCCGACCCGTATCTCTTGATCCAATCACCTGGTCTGGTACGCCTGTTCAGTTCGGAGCTATCAGCTAGCCCTCTCCTACGATGGCGATGATCCGCATGCTACACAAGGGTACGAATGACGTAGAGTCCAAACCCCATGACGATCACGCAGAGAGCTGTGACCACCACCCGATAGACTCCACGCATTCTGAACGTTTCCGGTAGCGCTTTCGCCTCAAGAGCCAAGAGGAGTCCAAGCACGATCGGTAAAAGCAGCGAGTTCATCACCTCTACGTAGATCACTAGCCTGATCAGATCAAGGCTCAATAAAACAACGACGGCCCCAAGCACATGGGCCAGGGTGTAGGTGGCGTAGAACTTAGCTGAATCACGATCAGGCTTTGCATTGAGCGTATGTTTCCAACCGAATGCTTCGCTCAACCCCCAGGCGCCGGCAAGCGATGCGACGAGAGCAGCGACGAGTCCGGCACCGAGCATAGCGATGCCGAGAAACACTTTGGCAGCGACCACTCCGACGTACGGACGAAGCGCCAACGACATCTCGCCGACCGTGTTCAACGTTGCACCGGGATGTGAGACTCCGATGGTGGCCGCGAAAGTCACTACCATCACCACCATAATGAACTGGGTCAGGACGGAACCGAAGGCGGTATCCCTCCGGGCGGCCGCGATGTGTGCTCGCGTCAAACCTTTGTCGACCATCGCACCCTGCTGGTAGAAGATCATCCATGGCATGATGACCGCTCCGACATTCGCCGCCAGGAGCAAGACAAAGCCTCCATTGTGAAGCGGTAGTTGTCCGAAGCCATTGGCAATGGCCGAAAAGCTCGGGTGTGCCATGATCATTACCGGGATGAATACGAGCTCGGCGAGACCCAGAGCGATGCCGATGCGCTCCGCTCTCGGGTACGTACCCGTCATTGCGATTCCCACGAGAAATGCTGCAGCGACCGGGACCGATATGACACGTGGAATGCCAAAGAGGTCTCCAACCCCGGCAACGCCAACAAACTCCGTCAAGAGAGCACCTACTGCGGTGAGAAAGAGCGTGCCCGCCGAGAGGAACGCCCAGCCCCTGCCGAAGCGTTCACGAATCAGAGCACCATGCCCCTTACCTGTGACGATTCCTAGTCGCACAGTGATCTCCTGCACAAAGTAAAGAATCGGCATGAGGATCAAATCGGGCAGAACCATCTTGTACCCAAACTGAGCACCTGACTGTGCCGCCGTCACCAGGCTACCGACATCGGTATCGGCCAGCATGACGAGAAGGCCCGGACCCCATACGACAAGAAATCCGACCCACATTTTCCGACGCAACAACGAGTGGTTCAGACCTGTATCCGAAGCTGGATCCTGGGCAAATTTCATAAATTTAGGTTAGCCTAGCCTAAGCACGAGATCCACCTGCATAGTTCACCTCATCGACGAATCCTTGCCGTCTATGTGATCAGGCGCATGTCACGACCACGGCAGAGCTCCAACACCGTCGAGAAGTGCTGTCTCCACAAAGTGCACCAGCCGTATCCTCATCGCCAGCCTATGCTCGAGCACTTCACCGCCTGCCCTAATCGATTACCGCAGAACTGACACCACAACCCCCGGCTAGTATCGGTGGTTCTGACTCGTCTGGTTCATCCAATCTCCGCTAAAGCCCAGTAGCTAATAGTGGTGCAAGGACTTTGTGATCATCCACACCATTCGTCGCCGTGTGACCAGGGGATGCATGGATCCGGCAGCGGCAGCGTCAAGCGCGGCCGAAGGTGTGCAACGCTAAAGCAGCGAACCGTGGCTAGCGCTAATAAAGTACAGTGATGACCATCGAGTCCCACCCTCCTCTAGAAGAATATCTTGAGACTATGTGGTACTTGATAGAGGACGGGATCGAAGTCATTCCGACTCGCCTCGCCGAACGTTTGGGGCGCTCGCTGCCAACAGTCACGCAACGACTCGATCGCTTAGTCGCCGAAGGATACCTCCTTCGGCCCCTCGGCAAGCAGCTCGAGTTCACCCAGCAAGGGCAGAAGCTTGCCGAGGGTGTTGTCCGTAAACATCGCCTTGCCGAATGCCTGTTGTATCAGATAATAGGCCTCTCCTACGTCAAACTTCATATTGAGGCTGGCCGTTGGGAGCATGCAATCTCGGACGAGGTGGAGCATCTGATCATGACATTGCTCGCCAACCCTCTTCGCTGTCCCCACGGTAACCCTATTCCCTATGGAACCGCGGCCGATGCCGCCATCACCTCCTCTGGAATCCGCCTCAACGAAGCCGAAGTGGGAGTCCCGTTACGACTCCAACGCATCACCGAGGAGCTTGAGGAAGACGAGGCCCTCATGACGACCCTCGTCGACAATCAGATCTTCCCAGGAGGCGAACTGTGCATCACGCATAAAGATTCGCAGGCGCTCACAGTACATCACCAGGGACACTTCGTCACACTTGAGACCAAATCCGCAGCCCTCCTCGTCGTCGACCCCTTTACAGGGGGTCCCCAGTAGCTGGGTTGGTGAGGTTGTCCACTGAGCCTCTGCGCCTGCTAACAGGGCATAGTCGGTGATAGTCGGTTCGCTCGGACCCAAAGCAACAAACCGGGGGTAACCTGTACCCGCCGTCACCCAAGCTCTTCGAATGGTCAGTCCCGATAACCCGGAGTATCGTCACTCTCTCTGGAACGTAGTGTCTGATCAATCGCGTCAATCATCCAGTCAAAGCTCTCGTTCACGTCGGTATCGAGCCGAAATCCCTCTTCGATCTCTAAGGTTACAAACCCATGCAACATGCTGCGTAACATCCGAAGCGCGTGGATCTCCTCGGTGGAACTGATCCGGTATCCCCTTAAGACGGCCGATAAAGAGCTCAACAATCGGTTGCTTGCCACGACAAGCGGGTCTTCTGGTCCACTTGGTGTGACGGCGTTCATGACCCTGTAGCGGCCCGGATGTCCCTTCACGTAGGTACGCATGGCGCGTACAACAGCGATGAGCGCATCTCTTCCAGCTCTGCCTTGGGCCACATCGCGTACGCAATCCCCCAGCTCGGTTGCTGCAAGCACAGCGATCCGATGGGTAAGATCAGCGAGATTGTCGACGTGCTTGTAGAGTGATGGAGTCTTGACTCCAACACGCTCGGCAAGTAGCCCCATGCTGAGTTGGTCGGCTCCGAGTTCGTCCACCAATAGGGCACCGGCCTCGGTCACTGAGGCCGGTCCAAGCCCAGCCCTACTCACGGGATGACACCCTGGCTAGAAAGGGCAACACCACCTGAAGGACTTGGCCGGGAGCCTCTACATGTGGGTAGTGACCGATCCCCTCCAAGACCACAAGTTCACCAAGGCCATCAGGTAGCGCCTCGATGATTCGCTCCCCCTCGGTGCCTGGATCGGGCCAATCAGGATCGGCACTACCCTCGATGACGAGCACCGGACAACGTACCTGTGCCAACAGAGCACCGGCATCGCTGGGACTAGACCTGCCCATCGCCTGCAACACTCGCATTCGACCCGGCTCGCACAGCTTGGCATCCATGCGTGTGGACTCGCTTTCCCAATCGTGGGGCTTGGTCGGGTAGGCCAGTTCGAGGTACCCCCTCAAGCCCGTTAGGCTCCCCATGAAAACGGTTTTGGCTAGGCAGGCGGTCCCTTTCCGGTAGCGCGTTGAATGCAGTAGTGCCCCGATAGAGATTGACTGGGCTCGCGTGAAAGGGGCCAACTCAATCAATCCAGCAATGTTATCGGGAGCCGTCGCTGCGCTAATCGTTGCAGCGCCGCCGCTGATTGAATGACCGATGATGACTGCGGGACCGCCGAGGTGGTGAACGAGGGCGACCAGGTCGGAGGCGATAGCAGTGCGACTATAGCTATCCCAACCAAGGCTCGATTCACCACAGCCGCGGAGGTCGATATTCGCAACCCGATAGCCGGCCGCAACTAAAGCTGGTGCCATGAACCGGTACGCGTACCTACTGTCCCCAATACCGTGTGCAAGTACGACAAGAGGCCCCTCTCCGGTCACCTCATACGCAATCGTTCCGTTGTCGATCGCGAACTGTTCCTGCATAAGCTTCTCCTCGGCACTGGCTAATAATCTTATCTATTGAGCTAATTCGTTTAGCCGTTGCTAGAAGACTCTACTCGCTACCGTGACATCACCTGCTACTTCCACCAAAAATTCGGACCTCACGGGTACCCGTCGCAACCAGATAGGTACCTATGGAGTTTTGTGCCTCTTCCTCCGTACAGGGACACGCTGGGTCCTCGCCCAGGCTGTGCGAATTGGTACCAGTAAGTTCAAGATGGCTAGAAGCACCCTCCCATCACCCTTAGGTTGCAAGCAACTGCGGTGATCCATTTCCACCTGTCGGACTATCACGACACACCCCGACTCCCACCCTCGCTCATCGGAGTGCGTTGGCAAGCGCCAGTTCGAGGCAGCCTGAACCCGATGAACCTCGCAAACCGAGCAGACCACCACGTCGCTATCCCCTCGGCCATTCAACACTTGCTGGCATGAGATCCAACGGCCGGAGCGATCATGCCGGCACCAGTCTCCCTGCCGCGATAGTCGAGCAGGATGGGTCCCGCGCGCATCATCGCCGGTCTCAAGTGCGTCAACGAGCGTCTCTTCATCCTCGAGTGCAAAGCTACAGATACTTAAAGACTGACCGGTGAGACGCTACACCCGAATCACCTCGGCGACTCTGGCACATCTGCATCACCTAGGGGGCATGCTCGATGTGGAGTGATCCAACCCAGATGAGCCCCCCAATGGATAGAACTCTTCGAGCTGACCTCTGGCGCGCCTTTCCTTCGGTGAGCCCGTAGGCCGTAGCTCGGATAGGGTCGGGTTGTTGCGACATAGTCAACAAACGAGGCGCTCTCGGTGTGCTTTGCTGAAATGAGGTTGTTGCCGACACCAATGACGACGGCTCACCGTTGACCAGGACACTACTCCCCGCTGGTGCCACGTTCCATCTCCAACTAGGTGAGATCTGTCCTGGAACAGGTGAGTAGGACAACATGGCAACTACAAGCTCTCGAAGGCTGCGCTTCGTGTCACTCCTCTCGACCCACCGACACTGGTCTTGGCAGGAGCTGGCTGTCCAACTAAAGATATCTCGTCGCACCCTTCGCCGTGACATCGAAGGACTGGGCGACCTTGGCCACCCATTGGACGTGCAGCGTCCCGATAAACACCTACTACCGCTCGTCTGGCTGGGACCCGCCGCCGCTGCAGCGAAGAGAGCGCATCCGTTCACCACCCTGCACTGTCAGTTCCCCGATCGCCGCCGTGAGCTTCGCTCGCACTCCGCGCAGTGCGGATTTTTGCATGCGCAGCTTCTTGCGTGCGCAGCCTGGAGTGGCTCGGCGACTTCGGGCAAGTGCGGACACGAGCTAGGCACGTCCCCTATCTCCTAGACGCGGGCCTCCTCTGAGCTGTTCGGATCTCAGCGGGCGCGGGCTCACTGGTCGTTGGTCGAGGCGGTGAACGTACAGGCCGCCTCGTTCGGAGCGAAGTGTAGGTAGGTCGTGCACTCTCCGAGCGAGATCGAACCCCGCGAGAGCAATGCTGAGATCGCGGCCGGAACCGTGCATGGCGGCTGCGACGCTGACCCAGTGTTCTCGGGGATCGCCTGCGGCGTGAGCGTCGCAACGTCGTGGGAGCCTTCGAGAGCGCCCGTGAAGGTGAATACGACCGAGGTCTGTCCGTCCTGGTAGGCAAAGTTGACCGCGCCACCGATGGTACCGTTGGGGCGTGCGGTCCACGAGAGGAAGTACTGGGGCGTGCCCGCCGGGCCATCCACGTAGAGGCCGGTCACAGCGGCGGCCGAGCCGAGCGAGCTCGAGGTGGTCGCTGAACTGTCCGGGGGCGATGAGTTCTTGCTCGGGGATGGTGAGACCGCGCTCTGTGATCGAGATGCTGATGCCGATCGACTCCTCCCACTGGCGGCGCGGGCTCGTGCGGTCTGAGCTGTGGTCACAGCTCCCCTCGATCCGTAAGTAGCTGCCCCCAGGGCATAGCCACCGGCACCAGCACCCCCGACGATGGCGAGTAGCCCCAGACCGCGACCGGCAACGCGGAGCCCTCGACTCCGTGGCTCACGATGATTGGGCATGACTCCCCCCTCGCTTGTGCTGTCGCTGCCTTGCGTTACTGGCGAGGTGTCCTCCGAGCAGAAGGGACCCTGTCGCGAGGGCCAAGCGAGCGCGGTCGGAGTCGAAGCGCGCGGTTGGAGCCACGCGGGTGTTGACGACCAAGCGGACCAATGTGGGCTCACCAGAGCGGCTCTGGCGCGCTGTCCGACCGTTACGCCGAGTGCAGGATCGGCTACGAGTGTGGAAGAACATCGAGGCTCGATCGAGCGATCGGGATCGATCGGAGGCGGCGGCGCGCCCGCCATGCATGATGGTTGTGGTCGTCCATGAAACTCTTGTAGCGAACATGTGTCCCCCTGACTATGCACCGACTATGGTAGTAGCTCGTCCTCGAGCCGAGCACGGAGGACTCCTGGACGGCAGGCGCCCCACTCTCAGGCGCCCACACGGTGGACACTTTCCGCCACAGCCGCCTACGGGGTCGAGAGCCACACATCTGCTCGCAGCCTAGCGGATCGGTGTATCCTGACCAGATGTCGGCGGTTCATGTCCACCATCGTGGGGTCCCGTAGGAGAAGTCTCTCAAGGAACTCCACTCGCTCGCATCCCAGTTTGTAGCGGTAGCCAGACAGCGGCCTCATCCGAGAGTTTGCGGGTTAGGTGGAGTGAGGAGCATTGGGCCGCGTAGAATCGCCGTCCTGATCCCGGTGAAACGATAGCACTCGTGCATGCCCCGAGTCCCCCTTGAGGACCGACGGTGGTCTCAACGTGGTCTACAAGGAGTTGGCCAAGGAGGATAACTGACGCCGTGCACCGCTGTTGAGCAGGTACATTATCGAGAGCGGGCGACGGGAATCGAACCCGCGTTCTCAGCTTGGGAAGCTGATGTTCTGCCGCTGAACTACGCCCGCATTCTTGCGATTTCCCTAACTACCTCCGGATGGACGTCGGTAGGGCCAACCACTAAAGGTTAGTGTAATTGGAGTATGATTTTGTCCGATCGATCCATTATCGCAGCTCTAGAGGCCAAGCGAGTTTCCATCGACCCTCTTGCTGAGAACGCCATTCAGCCGTCCTCGGTCGATCTTCGGATCGGCAACAAATTTCGGGTTTTCCGGAACTACTCAAAGGGACTCATTGATGTCCGCGAACCCCTTGATGATCTGACGGAGTTGCTCGAAGTAGAGCATGATGGAGCTTTAATGCTCCACCCAAATGAGTTCGTCTTGGGTGCAACCGTTGAACGGGTCTCTATCGGTTCCGATCTCGTCGGTCGCCTGGAGGGAAAGTCATCACTTGGACGACTTGGTCTCCTCATACACTCGACCGCTGGTTTTATCGATCCAGGCTTCTCAGGTACCATCACGCTCGAACTCTCAAATGTGGCCAACCTTCCCATCAAAATTTATCCGGGCATGAAGATTGGGCAGATCTCCTTCTTGGAGATGACGACACCCGCCGACAACCCGTATGGTTCGGATGGCTTGGCGAGCAAGTACCAGGGTCAGGACGGCCCCACACCAAGCCGATATCAACTCGACCTCTAGTGCAGGATTGTGGATGGATGTTACCGATGGGTAATATGTGTATGGGCTTCGTGAAGGTGTCTTAGGACAGCCAGAGGAGGAAAAATGGACGACCGTCTCATCGTCGGCCTAGTTGTCATCGTGGTATCGCTCGTGCTGGTCGCACGGCGTGGCCTGTACCTTTTCGGCGTGGTGCGTGCAGGCAAGAAGGTGGAGCGTGGACGCACGACCGCTGAGCAAGGCGTCAAGGCTGAGGCCGTTGAGGTGCTCGGTCAACGTAAGTTGCTGACCAAAACCGTACCCGGCATCGCCCACTTCTTTACCTTCTGGGGTTTTACGATCCTCCTTGCCACCATTATCGAAGCGATCGGTCTACTCTTTGACCGCCACTTCGCCATACCACTCATTGGCCACGACAGCTGGTTGGGATTCCTCGAGGACTTCTTTGCACTCGCCGTCTTGATCGCGGTATGTGTCTTTAGCGTCATTCGAATTCGAGAGGCCCCTGAACAACGGCACCGCGGGTCAAGGTTCTATGGCTCTCATACCAAGACTGCCTGGATCACGCTGGGTTGGATCGCGGCGGTCATTATCACGCTCTTGGCCTATCGGGCTTTCCAGGTGAACACCGGCGACTTCCCTTACTCTGACTTCGCCTTCATGTCACACATTCTGTCGATCCCCTTCCGTCACATGGGGGCGCACACCAACTACCTCCTAGAGTCCATCTTCCTCGTCCTCAACATCGCCGTCATCTTTAGTTTCTTGATCTTCGTCGTTCACTCCAAGCATCTCCATATCTTCACGGCGCCGCTCAACGTCGCCTTTGCGCGCCGTCCGATCGCCCTCGGTGCGCTGGCAACTACCCCCAATATGGATCCAGAGACGCTCTCCGAAGAAGACGTCTTCGGGGTTGGCACCATCCAACAGACCACATGGAAGCAGCGCCTCGACCTACTGGCCTGCACGGAGTGCGGTCGATGCCAAGAGCAGTGCCCTGCTTGGGGAACCGGCAAACCCCTCTCTCCCAAACTTCTCATCATGAGCCTACGGGAGAAGATGCTTTCAGGGACCTCTTTGGACGAGAACCTCGTTCCTGGCGTGATCGACCCTGATGTGCTTTGGTCGTGCACCACCTGTGGTGCTTGCGTGCAGGCATGTCCGGTCGACATCGAACACGTTGACACGATCGTCGACATTCGCCGCTACCAGGTGCTGATGGAGTCAAGCTTCCCCTCAGAGGCGAACTCGATGTTGAGAAACATCGAAAATCAGGGCGATCCCTGGGGACTGGGGGCTAGTCATCGCGCTGACTGGATGCACGGTCTCGATTTCGAAGTGCCTGTTGTCACTGCCACCATCGATGCCGACATCGAATATCTTTTTTGGGTAGGTTGTGCCGGTGCGCTCGATGAGCGAGCACAACGCGTGACCCGCTCCATCGCTACCCTGCTCCACAACGCGGGGGTCAACTTCGCCGTTCTCGGTCCACGTGAGAGCTGTACGGGAGATCCAGCCCGCCGCATCGGCAACGAGTATCTTTACCAAACCCAAGCACAGACCAACATTGAGACTCTCAACAGCGTCGGCGCACGCAAAGTCATCGTATCCTGCCCTCATTGTTTCAACTCCATCGCCAACGAGTATCCGGCTCTCGGTGGAAACTACGAGGTTGTTCACCACTCCCAACTGTTGAGTCGCCTCATCGCTGACCAGCGCATCAACCCCACAAAGCCAGTCGAGAAGAGTGTTACCTATCACGACCCGTGCTATCTGGGCCGTCACAACCATGTCTATGACGAACCCCGATCGGTACTCGAAGCGATTCCCGGTGTCGAGTCCAGAGAGATGCATCGCTGTCGCGAGAAGGGCTTCTGCTGCGGCGCTGGTGGTGCTCGCATGTGGCTGGAGGAGAATATCGGGAAGCGCATCAACCTTGAGCGTACCGATCAGGCCCTCGAGACCGGGGCAGACGTGGTCTCAACCGCCTGTCCTTTTTGCATGATCATGCTTGACGATGCCATGAAGGCACGTCAAGCTGAGGGGACGGCTGATCCGGGTAAGCAAGTCTTAGATGTCGCCCAGATCCTTACCAGCTCGCTTTAATCCTTGGTCGCGCTGGACTGAGAGAGGGGCTTCGTGATCGGGAGACCATTGACCCCCACCACATACCAGATACCGCCCTTGCCCTCGGCATTGATCTCGCCCGGCTTGGTGTCGAGCCGATATCGATAAAGGGGCCGTCCTCCATAGGAGACCTGTTCCCAGGAGTTATTCGCCGTCAAGACACCAAGGTCTGCGGCGAGGATGCCCGGGGCAGCCTGCGGAGCGCCGTTGGTGAGCTCCGGGGGAAAAGCATCGAGGCAGATCTTAAAGCATTTGCTGTCTCGGAACTCATCGCCAAGCCTGATGTAGAGGGTATATCCGCTCTTAGTGGTAAGGATCTGCCCGTACGGGGAGTTTCTCACACCGATCGTAGCTGGATACTTTGGATCGCCGTTAACGTAGTTGTGGTAGCTGATCGGTCCGTAATCTGGGATCGGAAACCCTGCTCCGTCATAGCTCGACGCGGTCTTTGGCACGTTAAAGCCGCCAAGAAGCTTTGCGGTCGCGCTACTTCCTGAACCCGACGCACCCACCGGTCCGTTTGTCGGCGTCAACCCGGCCCCCGCCGAAGCCGGCCCGTAATCACCATTCGAAAAGTGACACGCCGAGAGAACAGCTCCGAGCACACCTACCACCGCGACACCGCGCAACAACTTTCCCACAACCAGCATGCCTACTAGGCTAAACCGGAGCGGTGACGAATAAGCCCTCCGCGGGCACGACCGCGGAGTTTGCTACTCAGTAGACGCCAAGGGAAAGCGAGTTGGTCGGGTGAGCGAAATGGTGATGATCGTGGTCGTGGGCCTAGCCGTTGGAATGATCCCGCAGCGCTGGCTACGCATCCCCGAACCCATTGCACTCCTCGTAGTCGGAGCACTGATGCGAGCCCTCCTCGGTGCCAATGCAGACGATGCAAGCCTTAAAATCGTCGCTTACATCGGTCTCTTCGCGCTACTCTTTGGCGTAGGCGTGGAGCTTTCCGACCTTGGCCACCGCCCGCTCACACCGCGAGGATTGGGCTTAGCCTCAATCGGTGCGGTCGTGCTCGGTCTTGTCGGCTTCACCCTCCTCGCATTACAGAGAGCAGCTGGATTGTCAGAGCTCGCCCTCATCATGAGCGCGATTCCCACATCGGCTGGCATCGCCGCACGACTGCTGCGACCTCATGGTACGGGTGAGAGAAGTGGTTATCCCATCATTATCTCTGCCGCAGTTGCCGACGACTTCTTTGGCATCGCCCTCCTCGTACTTGCGCCAATGCTGGCAGCCGGCACAACCCTTGGTTTGACCAGTAGCCCATCCATCGCCTTGGCGGCCTCGTTCGTGGTTGTCGGCGCAATGCTTCTCATGCGACCAAAGACGAATCTCTTGATCTTCGTGAAGGTGATCGCCTTGACCATCGTTGGTCTGGCATGCGGAGTCTCTGCTGCGCTGCTTGGGGTCTTCGATGGTCACGAAACCGCGCACCATCTAGGGGCAACTTCTCGAAGGTGGTTGACCATTCTCGAGCGACTACTACCAACCATGTTTTTCATGGCAGCTGGCTATGAAATTCGGCTTCCCTTACTCGCTCACGCCGATGTTCTCACCTCAGCAGGCCTCATCCTGATCGCGCTCCTCATCTCGCGCTTCGCCATTGGTGCCGCCACTCCGGGAGAGCTCCATGTCCGTATAGCGGTAGGGGCTGGCATGCTCGCAAGAGGAGAGGTGACGATCGCTATGGCCCTCGTCTTCTTGCAGTCTCACATTTTGTCCAACACCGACTATGCCATACTGATGACCGTTGTCCTCGGCTCGACAATCATCTCAGGACTCGTGCTAAGACTTAATCGCTTGCGTCGGTGAATCGATCGGGATCGCCTACGTCGGTGAACCCTTCGAGATCTCGTTCGCTGGTGGCTTGTTGATAGCAACGTTCTCTCCAAAATGAGAGAACTGAACGGTGGAGGTAACTGTTACCTTCGTGCTCGAGGAGGTCACCAGCTCCGTCTGGTTCACCTGGACAACTTGGCCCTTGCTGTTGACATACGCAGTGAAGGTATCGCTCTTCAAGCCAGTCAGCGATGTTGCCATAGAAGAGGTCAGCGCCTTCTTGTTCGCCTTAAAATCAGCAGCTGTGAAGACTCCCTGGTAACCGGTGGTTGACTGTCCCAGCACCTTGATGCCCGCCACCTTCTTGACGGAGGGTGTCGCTCGCAGCAGAGAGGAGATCGAACCTGGCGATGAGGCTGGAAATGGCTCCTTCTGGGCGTACCACTTCTTCTTGAAGTAGACCCACTCGGTCTTGCCGATGCGCTCTACCCCAACCTTCTCGCTCTGACTCTGACCGGAGAGGGTGACAGAACTCGTCAAGTTTGCCGAAGCGAGGTGAGCATCGTAGTTCTGGTCACCACAACCCTCGAGCTCAGTGCTGTCCGCGCCACTCGTCGCCTGGGTGACAAAGCAGAAGTGCACCTCCTGACTTGTCAGCTTTGCCGCACCGGCACTCACCGGATTGCTCGCACTCGTCGAGCCGCAGGCAGCAAGCAAAAGGCCTCCCACTGGGATCGCTAGTAGCAACTTCTTCACTGAATCGATTTCCTCCCTTGGCGGAACGTCAATAACAACGCCGCTAGTCCTATTAAGAACGCTAAGTAGACACCGTAGGCAGGGCCGTAGGCAACCGGAACCTCGGTGGAATGATAGGAGCCTGGCCCGATCGTCAGATAGAGCGCAGCCCCGCCAAACATCAACGCCGCTCCGATCACCCTCCACGAGCCGAGCGTGATCCTAGGGGTGTGTCGAGCGAAAAACTCACCGTCTGAGGTGAGAACAAAGGCGAGCAGGAGCACCCCGAGAACGGTCAAGAAGCCCCAGCTATGAAAACCATCGGTAGTGCCAGTGATGTTCAAGATCGCATACGTGTGCCAGGGAAGGAAGAGAGTGATCGCGATCGCCACGACACACGGCGAGAGGACCCGATCTTCAGTTCTCAACCTCTCCCAAATGATTCGCAAGTAGCATCCTCCGGGGTGTCAGTCTAGCCGAAGACTCGATCGAGCCAAGTTGTGGCCGTCTCCCGACTCTCAGGGTCCAAGGACTACTCAACCGCCTTGGGTCGATCGCCTCAGCACTCCTTGCGTTTCACGATGGCATGCGCTCGTCGTTCGTGGTATTATACTTGTATATTACAATAATGTCTTGTGTGCGAAGGTGGAATGAGAAGTTAGGCGATAGGAGGCGCTCATGAGGGAGCATACGATCAAAGTTCTGATGGTTGCCTACCTGGCGCTGTTTGGATCCCTTCTCGCCGATGGCATCGTGATGCCAACACAACAGGTCAACGTCTATGGAATCAGCTATTATCTTGTGCACCTGAAAACCTTCTTTCCTCTCGCCATTGGGTTTCTGGTCTGTATCTGGTTGGTCATCCATCTTGGGCGCAGCCTGCCTCGCACGGCCCAGCCATTGACCACCATACGGGTAGCCTTGTTCGCGATCGGGGTACTGATGTTTGGCATTATGCTGACCCCCTACACCTGGAACACCTTCTTCAACTGGGCGCACATGACCCTTGGAGCTGCCCTCTTTGTGCTTCAGCTCGGCATCTCAATCTGGCTCACCGTCCGTTTCGTTCGCAGCAGTCTGAGCTGGGCGATGATCATCCTCCAGTTCGTCGGTGGGCTCTTGGCGATGTTCTCACTTCCCGATAACGGCATCAATCTCTTGATGCCGGGCGAGGTGCTCTTTCAGTTTGGCTTCGCGATCCTTCTGCTCTACTCGCTCAACCAACTCTTGACGGACACCCCTCGCACGGGCGAACAAGCTCGAGGCGACGGTTCGTTCTCTGCACCCTCGACGAATCCAGTCGCAGACAGTCACAGTCACCAACACCGGATCGATCAAGACCGTATCGATCAAGACCAAACAAGTTGTTAATCGACCTAGGCTGCCCTTGTGGGGGTCAACTGAGGCGCACCGGGTTCTTTACCCCTGAGCGATGTCGGCGAAAAGCGCCCAGTTCTCCATAAAGGCGAGATGCACCGTTCCAACCGGTCCGCTACGGTGTTTTGCGATGATGATCTCTGCCACCCCCCGATCAGGGCTGTCGGGCCGATAGGCCTCATCTCGATAGATGAACATCACGATATCTGCGTCCTGTTCGAGGGAGTTATGCACCAAGGCGCCATTCGCGTAGAAACAATGGCTATCGAGCACCTCGATATCAAAGACTAACTCCGGCGCCAACGACTCGAAGGAGATGATCGTCCTCGTCACGACCGTCGCCCCGTCGTCAAGAGCGAGTACGTGGTCGCCAACTCGGAGCGCCCTGACCCGCACGAATCCTCTCGGGGTTGCGAGAGGGTGGTTCTGGGTCGCATCGATGTGGGAACCGTCGTCGAACAGAATGCGGACCAACGGCTTGACCCCAGTAGCGACGACTCTCTTGGCTATTGCATGCCGCGGTTCGGCTCCAGGTGTCGCTGACAGTAGCCCGAAGTGTTGGACCCCTTTAGCCCACAACATCCCAATCGTCTCCGTGGCACCATCGTCGAGTTGCACTTGCGTATCCCAGGCGAGACAACCGGACTCTCGCAAGTCGGCCAACAGTGGCCGCTTGTCCGAACGGCTCTCCAAGTTACGGGAGAGCTGGGACAACGCAATCACTGGAACGTCGAGCTCCCGGGCGAGGAGCTTCAAACCTCGTGAAATCTCTGACACCTCGACCTGACGCGACTCGACATTTCTCCTAGACGACATGAGTTGGAGATAGTCAATCATTACCAGCGAAAGCCCTTCATTCGCCTTCAAGCGCCGAGATCGTGCACGGATATCCAACACAGTGATATTGGGATCATCATCGATAAAGATCTTGCGCTCTGCCAGGCGCCCTGCCGCGTGTGAGATACGATCCCACTCGCGCTCGACGAGACGACCACTGCGGATCTTCATCGAATCGACCCTCGCCTCTCCTGCGAGTAGCCGTTGGCCGATCTCGATGCGACTCATCTCAAGTGAAAAAATGAGCACCGGATCCTCAGAGTTCTCCGCCACTTTGGAGGCCATCGAGAGGGCAAAGGAGGTCTTGCCCATACCAGGACGAGCGCCGACGATAATGAGGTTTGAGCGGTGCAGTCCCGAAAGCTTCTCATCGAGATCCCGAAAACCAGTCGATGCCGTCTTGGTCTGGTTCCCACCCTGGGCATAGAGCTCCTCGAGCTCCTCGAGTGCCTCCCAGAGAACGTCGCGAATCACCACCGCGTTATCGGTATTGTTGCCCTTGGCTACATCAAAGATTCGGGCCTCTGCGTAGTCGACAATCTCCTGGAC
The DNA here is from genome assembly GCA_021822605.1 of Actinomycetes bacterium. Taxonomy (GTDB): domain Bacteria; phylum Actinomycetota; class Acidimicrobiia; order Acidimicrobiales; family Acidimicrobiaceae; genus Ferrimicrobium. The sequence goes on along the minus strand of JAKAQL010000009.1, from coordinate 36,271 downwards.
ATCGTTCGGGGACGCGTAGGCCTGCTCGGCTATCTCGGTAGCGGCCGCGATCAGGCGACGGAGGAGGGAGTAATCACGTACAATCTGCGCGTAGCGGGCTGCACTCGCGATCGCCGGTGTCGACGCTTGCAGGAGCAGCAACTTCTCAGTCCCACCCACTTGTTCGAGAACCCCGGAACGCTTCAGCTGGTCCGAGACTGACACGACATCAGTTGGATCCCCAGAAGTATAGAGTTGCCACAAGGCGCTAAAGATATGACGAAGCGAGGGTTGAAAAAAATCATCCTCGTTCAACAGCTCCACCGCCTCGCTGATCGCATCACGCGAGAGCAGCATCGCACCGACGAGAGAATCCTCAGCCTCTACGCTATGCGGCGGTACCCGAGTCTCATTGATGGATCTCGACTCACGCGCCACCATAGAATGCTACGTCTATGATTCAGCGATAACTTCGACGTTGATCGCTACTTCGACCTCTGAGTGCAATCGAATCGGAACGGAGAACGTTCCAGTGGTCTTGATTGGCTCCGACAGATTGACCTGGTGACGATCGATGGTGACGCCAGAGAGCTCCGTCACCTTCTCAGCAATCTCACCGGTTGTAACCGACCCAAAGAGCTTGCCATCCCTCGAGGAACGCTTGGTGACGCTGATCTCAAGCGCAACCAGCTGCGAAGCTAGCTCCGAGGCAGCCTCGAGTTCACGCTGGTGCTTCTCGGCTGAGGCCTTGCGCATCGACTCTGCCTGCTGTGCCACCTTGGGGGTTGCCACCAACGCCAACCCCTTCGGGAGCAGATAATTGCGGGCATACCCATCGGCGACCTTCACATGATCGCCTCGGCGACCGAGGCCGGTGACTGGTTGACGGAGAATGAGTTCCATAACTACTACTCCTCCTCCTCTTGCGATTCGTCCTCTTGGTTGTCGTCATCGAGATCGACGATGTCTTCGACATCCTCGTTGCGAACTCGACGATCGCCACTGCGTCCGCGCCCACCGCCACTGCGCTCACGGTCATTTGTCGGCCGTGCAAGGTATGGTAACAGAGCAAGCTCACGAGCTACCTTGATGGCATTTGCCACCTCAGCCTGGTGCTGGGTACAGTTACCGGTAACTCGGCGCGCTCGAATCTTTGCTCGGTCACTGATATACCTACGCAACAACTCAACGTCCTTGTAGTCAATCCACTCAGACTTACTCAGACAAAAACTGCATGGCTTCTTCTTGAACTTCTTGAGTGCATCAGCCGACTCCTTACGGACCGGCCGCTTCTTTGTAGCGTTCTTACCCATCTCTAAAACGGCTCCTCATCGTAGTTAAAACTTCCAATCGACGGCTCAGGCACACTCGCTTGGGCCACGTTTCGGCTAGGGCCATCACCGCCGCCTCCAGTACGTCGATCCGCCTTTGTTACTTGGGCAGTTGCCCACCGGAGCGAGGGACCGACCTCATCGGCTATGACCTGTATCTTGGAACGCTTGTCGCCATCGGGTGTCTCCCAAGTCCGTTGCTCGAGGCGGCCAGTGACAACGCAACGGGATCCCTTTTCGAGACTCTCAGCCACATTCTCAGCGAGTTCGCGCCAGCACACTACCTCAAAGAAGGATGTCGACTCCTCCCAGTCTTGGGTCTGCTGATTCATCCGACGCCGGTTAACGGCGATTGAGAACGTGGTCTGGGCCAAACCTTGCGAAGTAAAACGGAGTTCGGGCTCCTTGGTGAGATTGCCGATCAATGTGACGGTGTTTCCAGCGGACATATTTCTCTCCTGTCCTCGTATCTGCGTCTTAGCGCGCGGCTCCCTTGAGGAGCGGCGCCTTTCCTGACTCTATCGCACGCTCGGGAAGGCGAACGATCTTAAAACGGAGGACCTCATCAGCGATCGACAAAACTCGATCGAGTTCTGTGACTGTCGCAGGCTCGGCCTGAAACCGATGAAATGAGTAGAATCCCTCTAGGTGGTGTGCGATCGGGTAGATGAGGGTTCGGCGTCCCCACGTCGCCCTCTCTCCAAGCGATCCACCAGCAGTCGTGACAATGGACTCGATGCGTTCAGTCACTCCATCACGAACCGTCTCCTCAAGTGAGGAGTCAGTAATCAGGGCAAGCTCATACGTTCTCAAAAGGTACCTCCTATGGACCAGGCTCTTCACCAGGACTCCCTTGTCAGAAGACAACACCGCCATACGGCCGTGCAGGGAGCAGGAAAGCAATACAACGACCCTCAATTGAGGAATCGATCGAAGAAAGACTAGTGGTTTGGGAGCGCCAGCACTGCAGTCCCGCTCGAGCCGATCAACTATTTCGCTCTCTTAAACCGCCGCTCGATGAGGAAGTTCCATCGGCAGGCAGTACATACCTCAACGATACATACGTTGAGATCGCTCACCCCAGCCATCGAAGAGTCGTTGAGCAAGCCACCAACCACCTGGCCGCTGGCTGGCAACCCTTTGCCAAAGCCATACGCAACGTGGCGTAGCGCACCCTGGTCACAAACCGGACAGGCCTCTCGTAGGGCAATGCCAAAGCTAGCAGCAGCGTCAAGGAGCTGTCTGTCGGCATCGCAAACATCAACCGGGTCAAGGCTCCCTCGCCGCAGATCGCCGAGAACTCGGGCGCGCAGGAGACGCAGATCTAGTGACGGACCATCGAAGCTTGACCGGCGAGACCTCTGTGGGTCGGCTTCTCCCATGGATCCACCATACCCCGATGGGCTCAACTCTAGTCATCAAAACGAGGAGCATTCTTTACCTTTTGACCCCCAAGCAGCACTCCTCTTGGCCATGATCTGTCACTCCTATGATCGCTGGCTCCCTCCAGAGAGCAATCGCATCGTAGCGCCCGCTAGTCTTGGCATCCAAATGCACGTATCTTTCCTGAAACGGCCGTGGTCGGCCTTTCTGGTAACGGCCGCCTTGGGATGCCTTGCCATTGCGAGTGGAGCGGTCGTCGAGGTTCGTCTACATGCTCTATTACCGCAACTGAAGGTCTCGCTCAGCACCCCAACCCCAGTGGTTGCGCCTGGCGTGCCTCCTCAGTTCCGCTGGCCAACACAAGGGCAGGCCGCCGTGGCCATTCCGTCGCTATCCATGAACGCCATCGCATCAACCCCAGACGAACGCGCAGTGCCAATTGCGAGTCTTGCAAAGTTGATGACCGCCTACCTTGTCCTGCAGCGTTTTCCGCTTGCCATCGGATCGCCAGGGCCAGTTCTCACCATGACCATCCAAGACCAGCAACAGTACGATAATGACGTCGCTGAGGACCAGTCATCGGTGGAGGTTACCGCCGGGGAGCGCCTCACCGAATACCAGCTGCTCCAGGCACTTCTCACTCGTTCCGCTAATAACGTCGCCCAACTGCTCTCGTCCTGGGTCGCTGGCTCTGAGAGCTCTTTCGTGGCCGAGATGAACCAAACAGCGCATCGCATGCACCTCACAAATACTCACTTTGCCGATGCAAGTGGCTTTAACCCTGAGACCAAGGCCACCGCCCAAGCGGTCGCGACCGTCGCAGCGATGGACATGCGCAACTCTGTGTTTGATCAGATCGTTGACGAGCACACGGTTACGCTGCCATTGATTGGTACCCTGCCCAACATCGTGGCTCGCATTGGTACTGCCAACGTGATAGGCATCAAATCCGGCTATACCATCTGGTCTGGCGGGTGCGCCGCCATTGCCACCGTAGAGCGGACCGCTTCGGGAGCGATGCCAGCGGTCGCAATCGTGCTTGACCAACAGGGACCGGGCTCGCTTCATCACGCAGCGACTATCGCCGAACAGCTCGCCGACGAGGCTGGTTCGAGCGTTGTTCGCGTCATTGGCGCACGGGCTCACCATGTGCTGGGTTCCATTCATATCCCTTGGTTAAGGAACCCGAACTCGACGGCTAACCTCACACTGAGTCGGGGCTTCAATGCGGTTCTCTGGCCCGGGCAAAAGATTACCTACCACCTCCACCTCAAAGCCAGCACGACCTTGCTCGGGAGTTCCCTAGGAGTGGTGGCTGGCTATCTTGTGGCTAGCTGGCCGATGCACACTGAGAAGATCCCGGTCACGACCTCCCGTGCAATACCGTTGCCAACCAGCTGGTGGCGCATCGAACATGGATGATCGGGCATAACCTTGTCGGCTCCAGCCAAACGAACAGCGACAGTGCCTATTCACGCCTTAGGTCCTCGATGTGAGGACTTCTGGTTGTCCGCCCCCATCTTCGCCGTTACACAACGAACTGAGCGACATAGGCCTCTGGGACACCCCCCCCTCGATCACTATCAATCCATGGACCACCAAGGTCTACCGCAGCACAGGCGAAAGATCAGGCGAAACCGCGCTTCAGCGTTCTGACTTTCGCTAAATGGAACCGTTCGAGTGACCTTATGACGTACCAGCCTAGGTCAACCTGGGGGGCATGGAAAGCGAGATTCGCAGCAGTGGGAAGCTCATGGTGGTTGTTGTGCAATCCTTCGCCAAAGGTCAAGAAAGCAAGCCACTGATTGTTAGTGGCCAAATTCTGGAACGGCCTCTTGCCAAACCGGTGACCGATCGCATTGACCGCAGCGCTCAAGGTGAGGTAGAGCACAAGATGCACGACAGCGATGATAACGGCGAACTCAACCCCAAAAAGGGCGATCAGAATTGCAATCCCGAGACCAAGGCCAAGATAGGAGTGCGAAAACAAGTACCGATCCCAACGATCAGGTGGGAGATCCTTGGTGATTCGTTCAATGGCTTCACGATTTTTAGCGGCGCGCCGATAATAAAATAAGTTGAGAAGCTGGATTTTCCAGTAGCTTTCGACGATCGGCGAGTGAGGATCACCAACGACATCCGTGTGGGCGTGGTGGATTCGATGGACTCCGACCCACTCACGACGTTGAATCCCAGTCGTGAGCCAGAGCAGGAGGCGTACCACGAACTCGACCGCTGGAGCAAGCTTCAGTGCCTTATGCGACAATGTACGGTGTAAATAGACCGTTGTTAAAAGAATTGCGAGCTGGGTGATTAAAAAAGCAAAAATGAGAGCAAAGAGCACCTCGCTAAGCATACTTCTCCAGGCGCATCAAGACCGTCCTTCAAACAACATTCCTCAAGAAATACGTAAGGTGGTAATGAGATTTTTCCTTGGTAGACACAATCACTTTGCTTGGCACGCTACGCGATTCCAACCAAAGTACTCACACATTTTCTAATGGTGGTTAAGGAGAATTTACCCGTTATCGATCCCGAACGTGACCCAACGAGACAGGGGCGCCAACGATCAGGACGGAGTGCGCGCCTTGCGAACCTACGCGAGCCCCAACGGCCTTGGCTAGGTTGTAGTGGAAGGTAACAGGGCACCCCCGAGGAGGAAAGCGGACCCCATGACAGAAAGCAGCGAAGGTTCAGTAGCCAGGGATCGAGCTGCCTGGCTCCTCCTGATCGCTCGAGCACTGCGCGAAGTGGGTTTTGGCGTGATCGCGATTATTCTGCCGCTTTATTGGCACGAGCAACATATCTCAGCGCTCGAGATTGGAACCCTGTTCACCGTTGCGCTACTCGGTACAGCGCTCATCTCTCTGTTCATTGGCCGATATGTCGATCACTTCGGACGACGCCGGCTACTCCTCATCAGTTCATTTCTCTGGTTCATCGCCGCCCCCTTCTTGCTGATCACCAAGGAGCCGCTCGCCCTCGGCGTCATCATCATCCTCGGCAGCATCTCCCCAACCGGGAAGGAGGTCGGGCTCTTCCTCGGTATCGAGCAGGCGATGCTATCGAGACTTGTCAAGGGGCATGCTCGTACCAAGACCTACGCCTGGTTTACCCTGGTTGGCTACACTGCAACAGCGGCTGGTGCACTGATCGCTGCCCTCCTCGGCTTTGGACTGGGGCACGCCTCACAGATCTCGACCGGGCTCTTTCGAGTCGTGATTCTCGCCTACAGTGGAATCGCGCTCGTCCAACTGATTCTCTATGCGGTGGTCCCCAACTCAGTGGAACAGGTCATCGCTACCGCCCAGGCTAAGAACTCTCGTTACCGGCCAGCGCTCAAGGTCCGCAAGGTAGTCCACACCCTGACCGCCCTCTTTACCGTAGATGCCTTTGGAGGCGGGCTGATCGTCCAAGGGCTCCTCGTCTATTGGTTCCGTGTCAAGTTTGGCTTCGACCTCACCCAGATCGGACTGCTCTTCTTTGGCACAAATCTCTTCTCTGCACTCTCCTCCTTGGTGGCTGCCACGATCTCAAAGCGTTTCGGGCTCTTGAACACCATGGTCTTTACCCACTTACCCTCCAACATCCTCCTAGCACTCGTACCTTTTGCTCCTACAGGACTGCTCGCAGCAGTGGTGCTCCTTGCACGACACATGTTGTCGCAGATGGACGTTCCTACCCGCCAGGCCTACACCATGGCGATCGTCGATGCCGAGGACCGCGGATACCTCGCTGCCACGACCAACGGTGCACGAAGCCTTGGAACAGGTGCGTCACCACTGATCGCCGGCATCTTTCTCTCAAGCACCTCGCTGTTTGCCTACCCCTTTGTGATAGCAGGCGGACTCAAGGCGGCCTACGACATCGTCATCTACACGATCTTCCGCCGAGTCCCCACCCCTTATAGCGAGACGCAGTAGCGCACAGGGGCCCGACACTGCTGTGGAGCGCCCACGTCATCACGACAAGGCATTTGCGCGCAGACCAGGGCGCTGACGCGCTGACTCAGAGAACCGATTGAGGCTGTTCTGCGCCGTGTTCAACCCGTACAACCTGGGGCTAGCGCTCGTACATCAGCTCGATGAGATCACGTGCCGAAGGTAGGGAGCCCATCGATCCATCCTCTCCAAGCACTCCCTCGGCCAACGCAAGTTTGGATGCATGCAGCTCCGTAATCGTCTCCTCAATGGTCCCTTGTGCAATGAGTCGATACGAAGTAACGGGTCGGCTCTGACCAATGCGATGCGCTCTCCCCATTGCCTGTTCTTCGACCGCTGGATTCCACCATGGGTCTGCGATGATCACATAGTCAGCCGCGGTGAGATTCAGACCGACTCCACCCGCCTTAATGCTGATCAGAAAAAAATTCGACTCTCCCGACTGGAAGCTCTCCACCTGGTGCGCCCGCTGGCTTGCGGGCGTGGACCCATCGAGATATTGGTAACGCAGTCCCACCGAGTCAAAGGCCTCACGTACAAGCGAAAGAAAATCGACAAACTGCGAGAAGACCAGCGCTTGATGCCCGTTGTCCTGGATTTCGTTGGCGAGCTCTAGGAGAGCCTCGACCTTGGAACCAGCGGCATCGAACTTTGGTTCCACCAAACGTATGTCGCAGGCGGCTCGGCGGAGCCGGGTGAGCTCTGCGAGAATGTGAAAACTAGCCTGAGCCTCATTGCGTTCAAGAGCGAGTTCAGCGGCTTCGATCGCGCGTAGACGCATCGCTTCATAGAAGTGTGCTTCATCTTGACGAGGTTCCACCGTCAGTGTCAGTTCCGTTCTTGGTGGCAAATCGGTGAGGACATCGGTCTTCAACCGCCGCAGCACGAAGGGGCCAACGATTTTTCTGAGACGCCGCCGTGCATTTTGATCCTTGTCCCGCTCCACCGGTGTCACAAATCGTCTCCCGAACTGTGTGGGCGTTCCCAGCAGGCCGGGATTGAGGAACTGCAAGATCGAATAGAGCTCGGTCAAGTGATTTTCGATCGGCGTACCAGAGAGCGCCATCTTGAAATCGGCATCGAGAGCGCCCAGCGCTTGTGTGCGTTTCGCGGCAATGTTTTTAATCGCCTGTGCCTCGTCGGCGATCAATGTCCGCCAACGTCGTGAGGAGAGCAGGTCCTCGTCTTGGATTAACACGCTGTAGGAGACCACGAGAAGGTCGTGACCCGTGGCCTTGGCCACCACCTCCGACCGATCTGCCCTGCTGAAGTTGATCGGGTTGAGCGTCGGGGCAAAACGCAACGTCTCGTTCATCCAGTTATCCACCACCGAGGTCGGACAGACAACGAGTGTCGGATCGCCGTCGCTACGCACCCTTGCAAGCGTCACCGCCAGCGCCTGAAGGGTCTTGCCCAATCCCATATCATCCGCGAGACACGCACCGAATCCGGCCTCAGCTAAACGAATTGCCCAAGCAAAACCTTCACGCTGATAAGGTCGTAGTTCCGCTTCGAGGGTCGACGGGACGAGAGGGACCAAGTTCTGGGCTTGGTGCAATCGCTCGATCAACTGCGCCACGCTCGTATCAAAAGTAGCTGTCGCACCGTCAGTAAGCCCCTCAAGGGCACCCACTGCCAACTTGGAGGCTTTGATCTCCTTGCCTGAGCTGTCGGTGATTGCCGCAAGTTCGAGGATCCTCTCCTTCAGCGAGCCGGTCAAAGCAAGATATTGCCCCTCCTTGAGCGTCACGAACTTGGCGCCACTCGTGGCAGCGGTGAGCAACTCCTTCAGCGCAAACACCTTCTCGTCATCGAGTGCTATTCCACCCCGCACCGCCAGCCAGTCCTTCTCGCTCGATACCGACACCCGCAGTGCACTTAAACCAGGCGACAACACCTGGATCGCCTTGCCTTTTGGCCAGTCCAGATCGACTTCGTCAAGAAAGGCGTTTAACGTCTCAAGCGCGTCAAGCGCCTCGTCCGCGGTCGGGAACTCGATCTCGTTCGCAATGTCACCATGAGCGACTCCCAGTGCCTCAACAACTCTGATGGCGAGCTCCGCTTCCCAATCGAGATCACGAGTGGTCGCTACCGTCTCCGAATCAATCCTTGCCACCACCTTGGCTCGTCCAACACCAGGGACGAGTCTCGGCCCCTGTGTTCCAAGGGGTGCAGCGACGATCCGCATGGTTATCCCCTCTCCCTGTGGCTTGAGTTCACAACGCAGTTTTGCCGCCGCGTCGACCAATCGCCCGGTGACGACTTCGTCAGACTGGATCTCAAAATGAGCGCTCAAGACCGCCAGGGTCGAGTCAATATCTCGAGCAGCCTCGCGAGGGAGTTGGAAGCGTTTCCCCATGAGCTGGATCGCCTGGCGCTGAGCCTTCGTGAGGCGAATCACCACGAGGCGAGAGGGTGGTTCCACCATCACCCGCAACACCTCAGCGTCCGGCGCACGACCCCAGCTCGTCGCGTTCGCCTGATCGACGAGGTCGGCAAGTGACGGCGGCTCCACCCTCACCTCGAGTCCGTCATCGGTGCGCGCCACCACTATTTCGGGGCGACCCTCTACTACCTCGATGAAGCGATCCGGATCCGTGTTCAAGACGACCCTCGGATGTCCGATCAGACTCATCATGGCTGCACCCAGGTCCAAGTCATAACGGCCGCCGCCAGGTCCTGAAACTTTGCGGATCGAGCGCAAGACACGAGCGTCTTCGCCAGGAAGTTCACTATCAGATACCAAGCGCGCCAAGCTCACCGGCTTCGGTTTGCCCCATCCACGGACTCCCTTGGTTTGCAGGCACGGTTCGACGGAATGAAGACGACCATTACCCGTTTGGTTGATCATCCATACATAACGACTCACGCGTCCGGGAGTCTCATCACCAAGAGCGCGGAGAGAATCGAGCACAAGCTGCCAATGGGGCTGTGGTGAACCGACGAAAAACGGAGCTACATCATCCTCCCCCTTTGCATGCAGGAGAGCGGTTGCGCTCAGTTCAACCAATCGAGTAAAACCACAGGGGGCAAAGACCACCTGCGCGCGATCGTAGGCAGCCTGAAGATGTGCAGCGATCTTAGGTTTCACTGTCTCAAGTTCTGGTGCAAGCCAGTTCACCAGTAGGAGATCGAAAAGTGCGTCTAAGCCTCGGGCGTACGGTTGGACAAAGACATCATGATCGAGACCCTCTCGGCCGAGCCTCACGCGGATGGCATGTACCCACTTGCCAAAGAGCGAGAAGCGTGGGGGATTTTTTGAATGGGTGGCGGCAATGCAGTACTTGAGGGCCCGCTCTAGATCGGAGGCGGTACCAGAGGCCAACAACGCCATTGGATACCAGAATTCGGTGACAGGATATAGCGGTGCGAATCGAGTTCGAGTCGCCTTGGTATAGTTGGACATAGCGCCGGCGTAGGCCTTAGCCCCCAGCTCGAACTCTCCAGTCTGGATCAGCATGAGCGCCTCAAGGAAGGGGGCATACAGTCCGTGCTCGTTGCCAAGGTAGTCTCGCGCCCGATCATCCTCCCCTCGGAGAAAGAGTATCTGGGCTAGCCCAAAGTGGAGCTCGGGGCTGACGGCCTCTTGGTTCAGCAAATCCTCCACCATCGCGGTCACGGATGCGTCAAAGTCCCAGAGGTGACTCGCTAAGGCCTGACCGGCGACCAGGTCAACCCACTCTGGCGACAAATGCTGAAAAAGACGGGGGTCGAAACGATCGAAGAACGCCTCTCGCAACTCGTCGGCCTCCAGAGCGTGCATCGCGTATCGGGCATGCTCATTGGACACCCCTTGCCGTCGCATGGCATTCAAACGGAGTCTACCGACGTCGAGATACCGATCCATCGCATAGGCACGGTAACCCGCGCTTCGCAGTACACCAGCAAGCTCCGAGTGATGGACTGTCGTTATCAGCTCAAAGTACAGCTCATTACCGAGCTTGCCAGCAATTTTTGCGTAGCCTGCCACTCGATCTGATAGCAGATGTCCAGCAGCGTCGAGTTCTGCCCATGCCGCATCCGATTTGGTCTTGGTAATCGGGCCATCCACGACGCCAGCGCGGATCATCGAATCGAGAACCTCATAGCTCAGCTTCTTGGTCGTCAATCCCCACTCGAGCGCCATGGCCTTGGCGAGACTGGTTGCCGCATGCGATAACAGCTGAAACACCTCCACATCGACTTCGACCGGCCAGTTGACCCTAGCTCCATGCTACCAATCAAGACCTCGATCGCACTGCGGACTCCAAAGCAAAGCCTCTGTCACTCGGCGGTTGGCCCGCCATTTGGCAAGCTAACGATCGACCTCTACTCGTTTAGCCCATCGCCGGACTTGAGTCTGCGTTCTGCTCAGCTCTTCGAGCGACCTGTCGTCATATTCGCAACATGAAGCTAGCATTATTAGCGTTATGAGTTCTAACCCTGAGTTCGACAGAACGGATACAACCCCCGAAGCGACCCTCAGCCTACCTCCAGTCTCACGAGCAAAGCCGGCTCCACTGCACGAGCAAGTTGCCGCCGAGATTCGGCGTGCCATCGCGGAGGGAGAGGCTAAACCAGGTCAGCGCATCCCACAAGCACGAGACTTGGCAGCCGAACTCGGCGTCAACTCGAATACTGTGCTCAGGGCCCTCAGAATGCTGCGCGATGAGGGGCTCGTCGAGATGGGTCGTGGGCGTTCTATCAGGGTGGCAGGCACGCAAGAACGCTCACTGGTGCTTACCCGTGCAACGGAACTGTTGGAGTTTGCCCGCAAACAGGGCTACGAGCGCGACGAACTCATTGCGATACTAAGTTCACTTTCCTGATCGGATAGACAGACGGGTACCCCAGAGATGACAACGCGGTTGTTGCTCTACTGCACCAAGGTCGGGCGAGGACCCAAAGCGCCCGACCAGCCGCTCTCACTTTTCGAATGCTGGCTCACCCTTCCAGCTCATAGGGAAGGTTGCTAGCTTTCCATCGACGCGATAGCGAACCACCATCTCCGAAAACAGAATCCCGTGTTGCGTCGTCATCGGCCGTGAGAGCAGAACCATGCTGCCCGGGAAGAACGACATCCGAGAGGCAAAGCAACTTGGGTTGCACAGATTGATCGCAAAGTCTGTCGTTCCGGCTGCCCCATCTCGACCCCAGCGGATCCAACGGGTTTTGGTGAGCATGGTGTTGCCATCGGCACAGGAGATGACGAAACTCTTCGGCTCCACCACCGTGGTGTCCTTGCAGGTCAACACGCCTATCGAACGATCCACGACTGGGGTCGCTTTCGAATCCTTCGCCTTCTGCTGGCCATTGAGGGCTTGACGTTCGCCATAGGCTCCGTAGCCGATCATCGCTAGCAACAAGACAAAGAAGCCCGCCCAGATCAAACGCCTACGCCGCTGGCGACGCCGGGCCTCACGAAACAAGAGCTCCTCGGGGCTGTGATCGTCCTCTGCAATCCCATCACTGCCAGGCGCTGAACTCGTTGAAACAACCATGAAGCTAGTATAACTGTCTTCAATATCGTCACACAACAAAATTCATAGTCGTGACTCGCACGAAGGTTCGCAGCATCAACTCTAGGCGATCGCATGCTCATCGACCAGTGTGCGAGAACGGGTTGCCATCCTCAATGACCCATCGACCTGAGGTTGCTATGCATGAAAGGGGATGAAGGCTGGTGCTGGCGACCAAACATACGTTATTACCCGCGCATGCCGACAAGGACTTCATCTTCCTGTTTCCAGAGGATGTCAGGGTCGCAGAAGTGGAACCCGCTTATGCTCCAGCGCTATCGAGGAGATTCGTTACTGTAGCACACAGAGCAAGTCCTCTCGCCCTGCACTGCCGGGCTGTGTGACCGTTCTGGTCCTATGCAGCCGGACGTCTCTGCGGCCAAAAGAGTCCGGCGTTGATGTAGTGTTGTCTCATTGCGAAGGGAGAGATGGAATGGGATTTTTCTCGCGGGCTCTGATCCCAAGAGGTGTGCGACGCGCCGCACATCCTGTGCGCACCACGAAGAATGCGCTGACTCCTCGATCCATCAAGAGCGCTCGTCGAGCGCTGCACCCTATCGACAACGCCATCTATTCCACCACTCGCTCGCTCAACACAAAAAAACGCCGGGTCTCGACAACGACGTACCACCACGGCAGCTGCAGTATCAACCATCGCTCGCGTGAGACAGCCGCCAAGTGTCATCGGAACTATTGACTGGCGGAGCATAAGCCTTCACTGCATGTCGCCGAGGCTGAGACGGTATCCATGCTTCCGTCAACGTCGGTTGGGACGTCGCCCGCGTGGTGAGCTGTTCTTTGATCGCTGGTTAGCCCCGGCCCCGATGCCAGGTGCCGAGGACCACGTCCCAGGCCAACGTGAAGTGACCGAAGTGTGGTAGGAGAATCGTAATGATCGACCGGCCGAGTGGCGCGACACTCCTTTCTCTCGTCTGAAGGAGACCGAATCGCAACACTGCACCCCCTGCCTCCCACGTTCGGGCACGCCCCACCCTGCCAGGGCAACGGTTTGAGGGTGACGGCTGCGCGCTTCCAGTGCCTGATACATCCCACCACATGGAGGTCGTCCATAAGGCGAATCTGTACCCCATGCCAGCGCTGCCACGCCATAGCCAACAGTGACATCCTCTGCCTAGCACCCGATTGAACTCGCCGACGTCGCATCACGGAAGCAGACCAACTACCTTCATGATGAGACCCAACGGACTGAATTAAGAGGAGAAGCGGTGATGGAGAAACAGCAGACCATGAGTGGGCGAGTTGCGCTGGTGACTGGAGGCGGCAGGGGCATCGGCGAAGCCATCGCCCACTCACTGGCAGACCTCGGAGTTAGGGTGGCGATCTGCGACATTCATGACGGTGCTGAACGGGTTGCCGCCGCAATCTCCTCGGAGGGACAACGGGCAGTCCCTTACCACTACGACATCTCCGATGTAGAGCAAACCGCGGATTTGGTCAACTCGGTTATCAACGAGTTTGGACGATTGGATATCCTCGTCAACAACGCGGGTATCGGTGGCGCGCACGGCTTGCTCCACGAGATAAACGTTGAGGACTGGGACAGGACCATCAGTGTGAATCTGCGCGGTACCTTCCTTGCTACCAAGTACGCGATGCCTCACCTGTTAGAGCAGACACACTCGACGATTATCAACATTGCCTCTACCTACGGTATCATCGGCGCGCCACTTGCACCCGACTACTGCGCGACGAAGGGCGCCATCGTCAACCTGACAAGGCAGCTGGCCGTCGACTACGGACCGCTTGGTGTCCGGATCAATGCTGTCCTGCCAGGCTACATCGACACCGATCTCGGCGGTCGGCGGGCAAATCTACCGAAGGACCAAGCCGAAGAGATGTTCCGGAGACGTGAGACGAGTGCGGCGTTACAACCCTTGGGGCGTCAGGCGACCACCACCGAGGTAGCCAGGGTTGTCGCCTTCTTGGCCTCGGATGACGCATCGTTCATGACTGGGTCGATCGTCACTGTTGACGGCGGGTGTACGTCGACCTTCTATCACGGCTAATCAAGTCTTCGAAGCACCATTTGCCACTACGAAACACCAGTCCGATAATGGCCCTCCATCTCTTTGCACGAACTCCCAATGCCTCCAGAGGGACAGCAGAAACCGCTCATCCCATTGAGCCTCGTACGATCCTCGACCTACCAAGCTCCTGCTGGGATACTGGCGTGATCCCTCGCCATTCGAAGCCTTCGAGGAGCGGCGACGCCAACAAACGCCGTATCGCGCCAGTGCGGATGACGTCGCCCTTATCTGAGTTCCTCTACATATCGAGCAATAGTTCCAGGGGCAGTTGGCTGACAGGGGACCGGCGCTGCCGCCCAACCCTACCCAACCTGTGTGCCTGAACAGCGGTCGCGCATCGACTCACCACTCGTGGATATGCCAAGTGTAGATAGGACAAAATGACCTGGCGCGGCCGGTTCAGAGTCGAGAAACATCACCATGCACAGGCCCCGTACAGATCGACGGACTATTACTAGAGGTGTGGATATCCTGGAACGACTGGTCTTCCCTCGCTCTGAACGACCGCTCTGGGGCGGCGCTCATCAGCCTCCAAGGCGGACCTGGCGAAGTGAGTCAGCCGGGAGACCGAAACTGCACAAGATGGTGGTCAACACTGACTGGTCCTCGCCCGCAGGCAAGATCACTCTCCCTACAGGCGCTCAGAGTAGGGTTCTCACCACCACCGGCTGCGCCAGACCAACCTCGACCGAAACGCGCAGCCGTGGGGTTAGTTACCAACGAAGGACAACTCCGCTAATCCCAAGGGTTTGGCGCCAATCCGAACCAACCCATCACCGCCAGGAGGGATCCGCTCCTCCGCGACTCGTCGAGTACCACATTCGTCCAATGTCAGCGACGCTTCATCGAAGGATGGAACATGGAGAACGCGATAGGCACCGAGAGCTGCCATCCGTTCCGTCCAAGGAGACGGCTTCCCCGATGCCTTTCGGCGACACACGACTGCCTTTGGAACCTCTCTCGCACGAACGGCTTGGCGATCAATCACTGTTACCTTTAGCTGGTATGAACTCCTGCCAAGTCCTCTCTCCTGCCAGGATCAACCGTACAGAAGAACTGGTCCCACACCATCAAAAGCCAAAACCTGCGCCATCTACCAAAGTCAAGCTGGCCAGCGAGGTCAGCCTCCTCCAATCCGTCGTGTCCAGAGCGGCTGCGACCTACAATGATCGCCTAATGACAATCTCAGGATCTGACCAACGATGAAGCTGTCCCGATCTCGACCGGTTACTCTGACACCGCCCCCTCTGCAGCTTCCCGCCACGATCCTCAAGCTTGCGGCGCGATCGATGGATCCACAGGTTTCCTTGGTTGGGTCGAAACCACTACGCGGTGAGCGATATCAAAAATGCCCTACCTCAATTGAGCCAACTGCTCGCCTACTCCTCCCACGTTGTCGAAGAACAGCATTCGCACGCCTGAACCGAGGATCCACTGACGGCCGACTTCAACTGATGCCAACAAACCTCACTCCTTACGGGAGTCGAGTTCCAACCGGCTATAGCTCTAGCGGGCGGCTCCCACTGAGTAGTAGTGCTGAAGCGAAGCGACTGCTCTCTTGCAGACCCAGTCTCGGCAGAGATCCTGCCACGAAGTTACGGTGCTCAAAGGGGCAACGCCTACTGACTCGTAACGATACCGTGCTGCCCTCACATGAGCGAGCGAACGCAACGACTGCGACCAGCGAGTCAGCATCGTGCGATCATCCCCGGACCCTTAATCCATGTCAGCCCTCTTTCCCCAGTCGATTACAGACCGGTGGCGGCTGCATCAGATTGCCTTACATCTCGATTGAGGTCCGAGCATTGCCAACTACGTCATGAAGCAGAAGTCATCAAAACTTGTACGTCGAATCTTTGGGATCTTAGGCCTCATTGGTCTTGCCCTTGTGCTGTGGGAAAATCGCAGCTCGCTCAGCAACTTTGTACCCCTTTTGACAAAGTTACGCTGGTATGTACTAATTTCTGTCGTCATCATCCAACTCTGCAGCTATTGGCTCAACGGTCTCTATTACCGTTCCATACTGAGGATTTTTGAGTATGATCTAAGAACTACTCGCCTATTTGAAGGTGCCCTGGCCACCAACTTTGTCAACTACCTTCTACCCTCCGCAGGTCTCGCTGGCGCAGGATATCTCTCTCAGGTACTCGCACCCGAAGTACCCAGGGGGGTGAGTGTTCTAGTGCAGCTCATGCGATATGCTTTTAGCGCCTTGGCGGTACTGTTGATGATGCCCGTTGGCTTCTTACTGATTTACGCAGAGAGCAACAAGGGTGGGCGCTCGCTATTGGATGTTACCGTGATCTCTGCTATCGGGATCACCGCTCTGGCAGTGGGATTGGTAGTCCTGGTACAACATGAGAGCTGGCTGCGACGGGTCCTACATGTCATCCTTCGGTTCTTGAAGCGATTCTTCAAATCCCTGAATGAAGACAAGGTAACAAAGTTCGTCGATCAATTCTACATTGGTTACCACGCAATGACAAACAACAAACGACGGATGCTACAACCATTCGGGTGGTCGATCCTTTATATCATCATTGAAATATTGACCTTCTACATGGCCTTCCTGGCGTTTGGTAAAACAGTAAACCCTGGCACTGCCGTAATGGCATATCTCTTTGCCAACATCGTAAGCATTTTTGGCGGCGTTATTATCAGCACCGGTGTTTTCGAACTGGGCATGGCGGGAACCTTGATAGCACTCGGGATACCTTTTTCGCTGGCAGTCGCCGTGACAACAGTCTATCGTATTATGAATCTCCTCATCGGTTTACCCCCAGGCTATGTGTTTTATCGGCAATTTCTTCGGAGTACTAAGGTAGAAGCATCTCCGTCCGTCCAGGAGCAAACGGAACATCAGACTCACAATCCTCCTGAGTGAGATCTGTTTTAACGATGATCGTAAGGGGTATTCAACAGCCGGCTCCAATCTCAATGTCCCGAAACATGCTTCCAACAAGAATTCCTCCCGACAAACCAGAATACGTCCTAGCCCAATGCACACATTCCACAGAGCCATATCGGCCCGTGACGATAGAGTTTCTAGTTCATTCCGAGTGAGAGCCACTGGGGGAGAGGAAACCTCAAGCCGGGTGTCTTTGCCAAACACGAAGCCTCCCAGTCCCAGACTTGGTCTCGCCACAGACCGCCATCACCATGACACGAGATACCAGAGCCCCTCGAGCATTCATCCAATTCGTGATCCCGCCACCCTGACGGTGTTCGCCATTACTCGAGGTTCTCTTCGACCTGGGTGGACCTCGGCAAGCAGCGAATGCGTCGACACGAGCTCATCCCGCGAAGGAGGTGTCCCTCAGGTCAATGCTGGGGCAGCGAACTGACCTGTGGTGCGCAGCTGTCTATTGGCCAAATCACAGTGGCCGCCGAGGATGACCGACGAGACTGTCGCCAGTCAGGCAACCGCCTGACCAAACAACAGAGAACAAGGAGAACCAGGACAATGCATCTGACAAAAACCGGCCGAAGGGTCGCGGCGGTCGCTGCCGCCTCCGCCGGACTAATCGGCGGAGGTTTCGGACTCTCAATAGCGTTCGCACCGACAGCGACGACAACGGCCTCGCTGTCATCGGCAAACCTTGCGATTTCGTCTCCGGCCTCAACCACGCAAGCAACGACGTCGACAACGCACACAACGTGCCCGTCGAGCGGAACCTCTAGTAGTAGATCCTCAACGACAACCACACCGACGTCGGTCATCTAAAACATTCACTTCGGGTGCCCAATGGCCGGTATAGTAGTCTAGCCAAGGGTGCCCGAGCTGCACCTCATACCGCCATTTTCGTTAGGATCGCTCGTCACGCATCGTGAGTAGTTTCAACTTGATTCTTGTCAACCAGATGCTTGGGCTGGGACGACCGGGCTCTTGTCGTGACGACCAGGCTGTAGGTCGGCCTTTGGGAAGTCAAGGATTCGGGTCTCGATCATTGACTTCCGACAACCTGACCTGACAGCGGTACATTTCCTCTCGGATCGACAACAGTAGACTCGGGCTGTACAGATAAATTTCGGAACTGAGCGCAGAGAGCAATGCTGCTAAGTCCTAGAGCACTCAGAAGGAACTGACATGGACGAGCCAATCTTCATCATTGGATCAGACGGCAAACTTACCTCGGTGCAAAAGAACAGCCACGATCGCGAGGCGCAGCTCCAACAGCTCATCAGTGATCACCCAGAACTCATCCCTGGAATGGGTGATAGCACAGACGCTCTTTCCATCCGTTGGCTCTTAGTTCAACGAGAGGCAGGAATACCAAGAGAGGATGGAGGCTCAGATTGGTGGTCTATTGACCATATTCTCGTCGATCAATTCGCAACCCCAACTTTTGTCGAGGTCAAGCGTGCAAGTGACACCAGGGTCCGTCGTGAGGTAGTAGCCCAGATGCTCGACTACGTTGCCAATGCCACCCTCTACTGGCAACCAGGCACCCTACAAGGGTGGTTCAACTCCCAGGAGGGGGATCCGAACCAGCGGTTGTTGGAGTTCTTAGACGAGACAGAACTCAGCCCAGAGAACTTCTGGTCGAGAGTCGACGAAAATCTTCGGTCAGGTCGGGTACGGTGTGTCTTTGTCGCAGACTCGATTCCAGACTCACTGGTCCGTCTCGTTGAATTCTTGAACGAGCACCTCCGACTCACCGAAGTCTACGCCGTTGAGTTACCCCAGTACGTGAGTGCCGATCAGCTCCCTGGAGTAAAGGTCATCGTTCCCAAACTCATCGGCAATACCACTCGTGCCATTGCGAACAAGAGTGAAACACCAGCGGCTCCAAAGCGTCAATGGGACGAGGAGCATTTCTTCGCCGACCTCTACGAACGCAGCGATCCCGCTTGCACCACACTCTGTCGCGACATCCTTGAGTGGGCACGAGTCCAAGGTGTCAGAGTGACATATGGGAACGGCAAGAGAGACGGCTCGATGATCTTCGCCGCGGGGCCACCATCGAGTTATTATGTCTTCGCGTCAATGTGGTCGTCGGGGAGTATCGAGATCGACCTTCAATACGTGAGACACTCCCCAGCGTTCCAAGAGGACGACTCTCGGCGAGAGGTAATCCGTAAATTTAACCAGATCCCGGGCGTCTCGATTGACGAAACCAAATCCAGCCTACGTCCGAATCTTCCGCTTGCTTTGTTCATCGAGCAACCTGCACGGCAGGAACTCATCGCAATCCTCTCTTGGATGACTGAACGCCTACAGTCGGAAGTGGAGAGATGACGAAGTACTCGGAACAACTAGGGAGCACTCTGCAAACTTGACAACTGAAGTGCTAACACTAACTAGTGTACAAGAACTAGCCGAGTATCTCCACGACACCAAACAGCACACGCTGATCCTGAGACCTAGGGGGCGAGTCCCATACCGCGAGCACTTTCAATCGTGTCACAAACGCAAATCGGGCTTCCAGCTGCTCAGTGGACACCGGCAATGAACTGGTATTCTATGGCGCGCTCGGAGAGATTCGAACTCCCAACCTTCTGATCCGTAGTCGTGCCAGGGCATGGTTATGGCTCGAAGCTGTTCGCCAGCATCAGCCGAACCTCTTCGCCCACTGGCAACTGCTCCCGCGTTCCTAGCAACCGACCTGTGGGGGCCGGATGAGTCGAGAGGTTCACGTCCGGCCCTGTGAGAGCGGGAGGGGGAGGCTCCCTCCCGCCACTCGCCTCGCGTCCTGAAAGGAAAGTGATGACGATGTAGAAGGTCGCCACCATGAACCGTGCTCTACCCATGATGGAGGTAGGCCCTCCGAACTCGCTGAGCAGGCAGAGAGTTCAAACCACCTCAAGCGGCGTTGGTAAAGAGCCATCGTCGTGAGCGTTGAGGAAAAGTCAGGCCCAGGAAAGCAATTTACAGTTACATATGCCCAGTGTGCGTCCGATACATCACTGCAATCAACGAGCAGCGACGTCAATGACCCGGAGGTAACTACTCAATGAAATTCAAGAAGCCAATCCTGTCCTTGGTCCTCAGTGGCGGGTTGATGACGGTTCCTGTCATCATGGCAACCCCGAGCGCGTACGCTAGCACTTCAACAAACCAGTCCAACTCGCAAGGGCTCATTGTTATCTCCCCGGCCGGCACAGTCGTTGGTGTGAATGGCGCGCAGACCTTTGGTTCCGTTGAGGGTTCTCATACCGTTGTGGCTGCTGCTGCGACGCCTCAGGGTGGAGGTTATTGGATCGTCACAAAATCTGGTCACGTCTATGCCTTCGGTGATGCCAAGTACTACGGTGACACCTACACCGACGGGATTACTGGACTCTCGGGTGCGCGACCGCTGAACGGGCCGATCGTCGGCATCGTGGCGGACCCTGAAGGAACAGGCTACTGGCTCTTTGCAGCCGACGGGGGTGTGTTTAACTTTGGCTCAGCGCCGTTCCTTGGTTCAACCTATGACCTCGGGATCACCGGCCTGAAAGGTTCAAAACCTCTCGATGCCCCGATCGTGAGCATGCTCCCTGAGCCAGACGGTCAGGGCTACTGGCTCTTTGCAGCCGACGGGGGTGTGTTTAACTTTGGCTCAGCGCCGTTCCTTGGTTCAACCTATGACCTCGGGATAACCGGCCTGAAAGGTTCAAAACCTCTCACCGCACCAGTTGTTGGCGCACTATCATCCACGTCTGGTCACGAGTTTTCACTGGTGACTGCGGATGGTACGGAATATCAGTTTGGAACCCCTCAAAACGGTTCTGTCGTTGCCAACGTGCAGTACGTGCAAGCTACTGGTTCCTTGCCAGCACAGATAACCGAAGTAACCAATAACCCGTATGGGCCTGGAGGGTACGCGGTCCTTGGCAACGGTCAGGTATTCTCTGTCGCGGGTGCTCCAAGCGTTCCCAACGTTCCTGTCGGCCAGCAACACAAGGCATTCATCATTCCCACGCCTCATCCACTCAAAACCATCATTCCGCCACTTCAGCCAGTAGTGCCACCAAATCCTGGTTTAGGCGGCGGAGGTGGCCAACAGCCTCCTCAAGGGCCAACCATTACGATCGACGACGCAGAAATTCAACTACTTCCCAACCAAAGTGTCCAGCTCAAGGCGATTGGTGGTGCGAGCACCTACACCTGGACTGCCCAGTCGTTGCCCAGTTGGCTGTCCTTGTCGTCGTCAGGAGCACTCACTAGCAACATCGCGAATCTCGGAGATGAGTTGCCGGACGCATTTATCAATGTCTCGGCTTCCGGCGATGGAGGTTCCGGCAGTGCCACTATCAACGTTGTGCTAGAACCTCCCCCACTAGAGAATGCCACCTTGAACGCCTCTGGTTCCAGTGGTTCGTATACGGCGGACGGCCAACTATCGGTCAGCAGCCAATACGGAACGGGCTACACCTTCGTAACGGTTCATAAAGCCCCAGCTGCATTGTCGATATCGCCCAGTGGGCAGATAAGCGGAACCGTTCCAGGGGTAGAGCCTGACATCCAGGTGCTCGTCATGGACCCAAGCGGTGCCCATGCATTAGGGCAAGATACTCTTGCGATATACACCGAGGAACAATTCCAAATACCCTCGGCAAGCACAGTCACCATCTATCCAGGGCAATCGATTCAGTTAACGAGCAGTTACGGTACTGGTACATGGGCAGCTAGTTCCCTCCCCAGTTGGCTGTCCTTGTCGTCGTCAGGAGTGCTCACTAGCAACATCGCGAATCTCGGAAGCCAGGCACCCTATGCCACGCCTGAAATCCAAGTCGTCGGGTCCTCGTTTGGTATTAGTGCCCCTATCAATGTAGTTCTGCAACCCCCTCCACTCGAGTCATCAACCTTTGCCGTCAACGACGATGACACTTCGTACGTCGTGAACAGCCAGCTATCGATCAGCAGCCAATACGGAACAGGCTACACCTTTGCCAAAACCGACGAAGATCCCTCCACACTCTTCATCTCGCCCAGCGGGCAAATAAGCGGAACCGTTCCGGCATCAAGTCCAGACGTTCATGTCCTCATCATGAATGCGATCGGGGAGGAGATAGGTCAAGAGACTGAGGCGCTCTACCCTGACGTCTTTGCCGTAGTGCCTTTTGCAAATGCGATTCCCATCTCCCCGAGGCAATCGATTCAGCTCGAAGGACTAATAGGTAAATCATACGTATGGTCAACCTCATCCTCCCTCCCCAGTTGGCTGTCCTTGTCGTCGTCAGGAGTACTCACTAGCAACATCGCGAATCTCGGCAGTCAAGAACCTGACACTGTGTTACAGATGCGTGAGGTCAATGCCGCCACCGGCGTGACCGTACAGACGTTCCCGATCACCGTCAACATGCAGCCCCCTCCACTCGAGTCCTCAACGTTTTTGGCATCCACTGGCTCCAGTGGTCCATACGTCGTCAGCGGCCAAATAACGACGAGCAGTAGATACGGAAGCGGCTACACGCTTATGGCGACAGCCTCAGATCCCTCTACGCTCACCATCTCGTCCGGTGGGCAGATAAGCGGGAGCGTTCCAGAAGCGGAGTCTGATATTCAGGTGCTTGTCATGGACCCAAGCGGTGCCCATGCATTGGGGTATGAGACCATAGTTATTGACCCTACATTGCAAATCGACGCGTCCTCGGTGCCGGTTCAAATCTACCCTGGCCTACCCGTTCCAATCGAAGCGAGTGGAGGTATTGGCACCTATCAATGGACGATGGAGAATTCCCAGTCGGGGCCAGTAAGCCTGTCGTCCAGTGGCGTTTTGAGCACGACAAGCGCGTTCACCTCGCCATATGTAAGCCCATTCGGCGTATTGTTTATCGTAACTTCCGGAGTCCAGCAGTCCTACGCAGTGAGCCCTCTTGCGTTTCAAGTACCGTCACTTGTCAACACCCAATTCACAGAGAACCTCAATGAGCCATTTCAAATCCAGCTAGCGGTCCCATCATCTCAAGGCACGGGGTATACCTTTTCATCAGCCAGTGGTAACGGGCTGTCTGTCAGCTCATCTGGGTTACTCAGCGGTGAGCTAACCTCTTCTACGCCCGACGCAATGATAGCCGTGAACCTCGACTACAACGGAGCACCGCTAGCCAACTATGATATTACCGTTGGGTCTTAGGGACCCGCTTGCCTCCCCCTCGGGCGACAAGTGCAAAGTCGCACAGAGCATCAACTGGATCGAGACCCAGTACGCTCACTAAGCGTCGTAGTACTTGACGCTGGCGAAGGTGCTGAGAGTGTTTCCTTAGATGTTGCGTAGCTGACAACGGGGCCTTCCAGTGGCCAGTGGGAATGCGTGCCAGCGAGCACACAGGACTGCGAACGCCCGATCGGTCTACTGGTGGTGTACCTTGCTACCCTCGGTTGGAACTTCATCGTCATTTGCGCTCGAGGGTGAACCACCAAAACAACGGTCCTCTTTACAACTCACTGACGGTCATTCTTAATGGGCGAGATTAGGCGTTGCCTAGCTAGACCCGCACGCCTCGGAGCCAAGTTGTTCTTTTTGAGATGCATAGTTCCAAACTATGAACTAGCCACTGATCAACTAGGAGGTTGAGATAGATCGGCGAGGAGTAATGATCGTAGATCCACGAAACACTTATCCTGAGGCTAGTGGCAGCCAACAGCATCCACAGGTGCTGTTGATGTCAATAGAGCGAGGGTGGCACGTGGTGTCGAGCCAGAGGTGTTATTGTCTTCGTCGACGGCACAACGCGGGTGGTGATATTCGAAGCAGCGCCGTCGTACTTGCGATCGCACTACCGTTTAGCCCCCGCGGAACTCGCAATGGTTTGAGCATACATACAGACGATGAGCGCGAGGACACCCGGCCGCTATGCCCTCACCCAGCGCCCATTTACCCCACCGGTTAGCGAGGACATGAGGGCTGACCTCGCAATCGTTTAGGTTGTTGCAGCAGTTCTGACTGGTTATGACTTGTGTGAGGACCGCGCTATTGATGCGCTGCACGCTCTCCGTGCGGCGCTTCCACGCAACCTCGTTCTTTCTGAGATAGGCGGCGGATTCGGAGTTCCGGCCGACATAGACCACACCTTGGAGCGCCCCATCACAGGGATTGGAATGGCGTTACCACGGTGGTGCGACAGCGCGTCGACGACGGCGTCGGTCTCGCCAACTTAACCTCGGGCGAGATCCATAACTCGGACCCTCGTCACCACGCAAAATTGCTGGGCGACTTGCCGGTGGCGATCTGGCCCGAGCTCAATCTGCGAAACCGGTGATCGCCTCGATGAGGCGCAGCTAGGACGGGCAACCGCTGCCGGGAAGGTGGAAACGTGACCCTGGATGCGCAACTCGCGGTATCGAATCGGATCATGGCGAGTTCACAAATAGCGGTACCAAGCCTGTCACGCCGCAATTGAGACGATGGGCAGAACAAACACTCCCGAATAGTGGTGGGCTAGCACCTCGGGATCACGACAAAGTCCCCTTTAATCGAGGGATAACACCCGGCCGAGTGTGGGCCCTTGGCTTCTCTGGGACCCAGGTTCCTCAGGCCAAACCTCGGACGGCACAACAGGAGGGACTTACGCGTCAATCTGCATCGGCACGGCGTTCCATTGCGCCAAATCCGACGGATGCTCTTGGAAGTTAACGGTTGTCGACTCTTCAACGGCGTGCAGGATCCACGCATCAGAAGAACCACCGAGATGTCGCAGGGTGCGGGGACCGTGGTGATCAGTCCCTTATTTCGTTTGGGTGGAGACAGTCCTATCACCGACGAACGCTGTTGGAGCCTGGCCTGGAAGCGGCCGAGCTATTTAATAGAGGGTGATACACGGCGATTTCCGGAGCGCTCCTGCACCTTCGCCTGGCCCGCTGCGGCAGTAGCCCTCCTGGCGCACAGTGTGAACGGCGGGTCGACCGTCATCCTTTGGCGACATCCAGCCGAGCCTCACCGACGGTAGTATGATGTGGCGTGGCCTCGGTGGCGAGCGCTCACCCGACTGGAGTTCAGTGTTGCAGGAATCCCAGTTCGGCCTATTGGCGCGGATCTGCTTCTAGGCGTCTCAACCACCCCATGTGCTAACCGTGGACTACACTCTTCCCTTCACCACCAGCCTCTGAACTGGAGATCCTTGGGGCATGGCCCCTCCAATCGAGGGTTAGGAGCCCGCTGTTGTCCCGCCTCGAGAGGACGTGTGAAGAACTCGGCCCATAATGTCAGCAGCCTCACGGTCCTTGGCCTCCACCACGTGGGCATAGATCCGCATGGTGATCCCGGGATCGGCATGACCGAGTCTGCCGGCTACGGTGCGAAGATCAACCCCGGCACTGATGAGCTGGGTGGCTGAGAAGTGTCGGAGTTCATGAAGGTGATTCGGGAGTGCGAGTGTCTTGGTGACCGCACCAAAGACATGACTTGGCCAATCAGGGTGCAAGCTAGTCGTCCCGGTTGGATCTGAGGCAAAGATGTAGGGGTCTTCAACTCGGAGAAAGCTACCTTGGCGAGCACGCTCCACTTGATCGGCGATCTCGGACGAGAGGATCTGCAGTGAGGTCTCATCGAGGGAGACGAACCGCATCTGTCCGGTCTTGGTTGACTTGACGAAGGCTTTGCCCTTGGTGGCGATCACCGATCTCGTGATGCGAAGACGCTTGGTCTCGGTGTCGAGGTCACTGACACGAAGACCAAGGATCTCTCCCCTTCTTGCTCCGGTGAGAGCAGCCAGAGTAAAGAAGCGTGCAAGGGTTGTCCCGTAGTCTTTCGAGGTTTGCTCGATGATGGCAGCTACCTCCTCTGGACTCATGGAACGAGGGTTGCGTTTGGGAAGCGAGGGAGGGGAGGCCTGAAGGGCGACGTTTGAGGAGACCATCTGCCACTTCACGGCCTGAGAGAGTGCTGCTCTGATGGTGGCATGGGCCTTGCGGATCCCATAGGGACTCACTCCCTTGACCTCTAAGGCTCGATAGAGTCCATCGAGATCTCGGGCGGTGAGGGTTGAGACCTTTCGGGTCCCAAGAGCTGGAAGGAGATAGATCCGAAGGGCTTCTTCGTAGTACTCGATTGACTTTGGAGAGAGGGTTCTCCGTTTTTGTTCGAGCCACTCGCCAGTGAGATCGGCGATGGTTTGTTTAGAGTTTTGTTCAATGCCAGACTCGACTTCGTTGATGAGTTGACGCAAGGCTCGGTCAGCTTCTCGCTTGCCTCCGTGGATGACTTTTGAGACTTGTCGGCGTTTGCCGGTGGCTGGATCGGGACCAGCGTCAACACGGAGACGGTACGTTCCAGGCTTTACCTCGGTGACAGAACCTTTGGCCATGAGCAATTGTGACATTATCGTGACACAAGTGCAAATCGGCTTTTTGGTTTCCCAGTGAAAACCAGCTTTGAACTGGCTATTTGTGGCGCGCTCGGAGAGATTCGAACTCCCAACCGCCTGATCCGAAGTCAGGTGCTCTATCCGTTGAGCTACGAGCGCATCCCCTACATGATAGTCAGTGCAGCTGCATCGGGTGCGATGGGGCAACCGAGGTCACTATTACCCGTCAGGTAGGCGTCGACATGGTGTGCCACTGACCGGCCCTCGGCAATGGCCCATACAATCAGTGATTGTCCCCGACGAGCGTCACCAGCAGCAAAGACGCCCTCAAGGGAGGTGGCGAAACAGTTATCGACCTCGAGTGTTTCTCGCTCCGAAAGAGCCGGCAGCTGCTCCGACTCAAACATCGATAGATCTGGTCCAAGAAAACCCATCGCCAACAGTACTAGGTCTGCCTCTATGCGATGCTCAGAATCAGCTACTCTCTGAAGCTTACCATCGCCACCTAACGCCACCTCAGCGGTGATGAGGGAAATGACCTGACCCGATGCATCGAGTTCGAATCGAACCGTCTCTTGAGCGAACAGCCGGTCTCCTCCCTCTTCGTGAGCCGAAGAGATCCGAAAGAGCGGTGGGTACATGGGCCAAGGTGCGGTCTCTGGACGACTATCTGAAGGTCTGGGCATGATCTCAAGCTGTATGACATCCCTAGCGCCTTGTCGCAGAGCCGTGCCCAAGCAATCTGCACCAGTGTCACCTCCACCGAGGATCACAACTCGCTTGTTAGTCGCCACTACTGGAGGTTCATAGGAACGATCATATACCGCACGATTCGCATGAGGTAAGTAATCCATGGCAGGGAGAATTCCAGTCCCTTCACTCCCAGGAACATGAATCAGCCGTGGGCGAGTAGCACCCAGCGTGAGAACGACTGCATCAAAATCAGATCGAAGTTGTGTCAATGGCAGATCACGACCGATCGTAACGTTTGGCAGGAATTCAATGCCTTCGGCCGTCAACTGTGTCAATCGGCGATCCAGGATTGCCTTCTCCATCTTAAATTCAGGTATCCCAAAACGCAGTAGTCCACCGATCCGGTCAGCTCGCTCAAAAACGGTCACCGCATGACCTGCACGAGCGAGTTGTTGAGCTGCGGCCAGGCCAGCGGGTCCTGATCCGACGATCGCCACCCTGTAGCCGGTGGGGTTTGTCACCTGAATCGGTTCCACCCAACCGTGAGCAAAGGCCATCTCACTGATCGATTTTTCGATGTATTCAATGGTGACCGCATCTCGATTCAGGGCTAGAACGCATGCTGTCTCGCAGGGAGCTGGACAGAGACGTCCCGTGAACTCCGGGAAATTATTCGTCGCATGCAACCGCTCAGCAGCGCTCGCCCATCGATCCTTACCAACGAGTTCATTCCATTCAGGGATCAAGTTCCCTAAAGGACAGCCTCGATGACAGAAGGGAATGCCGCAGTCCATGCACCGTTGTGCCTGCACAATCTGCGCAGCTACATCCTCTTCTGCGTAGACTTCGTTCCAATCTCTCAGGCGGAGTGCTACCGGTCGACGTTCTGGATTCCGACGGTTGAACTTGAGAAAACCTCTTGGATCAGCTGCCATCAGTATCTCCGATCCAGCGTTGTGACCGAATAACGGGCACCTTGACGACGGTGTGCTCGGTCCTGAAGGACGACTCGCTTGAGGTCCTTTGGATAGATACACACAAAATTGCGCAGCCATTTACTCTGCGTTGCCAGAATGGAGGCTGCCTTCGCAGAGCCTGTAGAGCGAGCGTGTTGCTCGAGCAAATCCTTCAACAACAACTCCTGCTCCTCATCAATCGGATCGAGGTCAACCATCTCCTGATTCACCCGAGATGCAGCTCTCGCGGAAGGGTCCCAGAGAAAGGCCAAACCACCAGACATTCCAGCGGCAAAATTGCGTCCAATGCTGCCGAGAATCACGACGACACCACCGGTCATGTATTCGCACCCATGGTCCCCGACGCCCTCGACAACAGCACTTGCACCTGAGTTACGGACAGCAAAACGCTCTCCTGCTCGTCCATGTACAAAGAGTTCACCTTTCGTCGCACCATACAGTGCAACATTGCCGATAACCACCGCTTTCTCCGCAACCACCCCAACGGACATCGGGGGGGCGACGATGATCCGTCCGCCGGAAAGGCCCTTGCCCACATAGTCATTCGCGTCACCGCGAAGCTCCATCGTCACGCCAGAGGGGACGAAGGCCCCAAAGCTCTGCCCGGCTGAGCCATCAAAGACCATTGAGACGGTATCACGCGGCAGAAAGTTGGAACCATAACGTCGAGTGATGAGATCACCCAGGGTCGCACCAACGGCACGATCGGTGTTGTGAATCTCGTAATGCAGTTGAATTGGCCCTGGTCTGTCGAGCAGAGGTTCAACATCCCGAACAATCTGCGCGTTCATACCGTTCTGGAGGATGTTCTCCTGTGATCCAGGACGAAATCGGCGTGGCGTTCCCTCAGAACGGTAGGTAAGACGTTCAAGTCCCAAGGACTTAGCTGCCGAGGAGTCAAGCGGCTGCAAGAGGTCGGCACGCCCAATCGCCTCGTCGAGTGAGTGCAGTCCGAGTTGGGCAAGATATTCACGCACCTCCTGGGCAATGTACTCAAAAAATGTCTCAACAAACTCAGGCTTTCCTGTAAACTTGCTGCGCAGCTCGGGGTTCTGTGTCGCGATGCCCACAGGGCAGGTGTCAAGATGACAGGCTCGCATCATGATGCAACCAGACACCACCAAAGGAGCCGTTGCAAACCCATACTCCTCAGCGCCGAGGAGTGCGGCGACGATGACATCGCGGCCAGTCTTGAGTTGCCCATCAACCTGCACCACCACGCGATCCCGGAGCCCATTCAGGACCAGTGTCTGCACTGTCTCGGCTAATCCCAACTCCCAGGGTCCCCCGGCATGCTTCAAGGAGTTCAGTGGTGCGGCACCAGTGCCGCCGTCTCCTCCGGAGATCAGAACGACGTCAGCGTGGGCCTTGACCACGCCAGCAGCGACCGTTCCGACGCCAACTTCTGAGACAAGTTTGACATGCACGCGAGCCCTGGGGTTGGCGGACTTGAGATCGTAGATGAGTTGTGCAAGATCCTCGATCGAATAGATATCATGGTGGGGAGGTGGGGATATCAGCCCAACCCCGGGGGTCGAATTCCTCGTCTTTGCGATCCAAGGGTAGACCTTCTCACCAGGCAGTTGCCCGCCTTCGCCAGGTTTAGCACCCTGGGCCATCTTGATCTGAATATCATCCGCCGCGCTCAAGTACTCGATAGAGACTCCGAAACGACCAGAGGCGATCTGACGAATCTTGGAGCGTCGATCAGTGCCGTCCTGAGCTGGCTTTGACCGCTCCGGATCCTCACCACCCTCACCGGTGTTGGAGCGACCTCCAAGATGGTTCATAGCGATCGCGAGGGTCTCATGGGCCTCCTGTGAAATCGACCCATAGGACATCGCTCCAGTGGAGAATCGACTGATGATCGACTCAATCGACTCGACCTCGTCAACTGGGATGGGTTGGATCCCGTCTGACCGAAACCCAAGGAGCCCTCGAAGAGTATTGGCGCGTCGACCAAGATCATCGACCAGTGAAGTGTAACGACGGAAAACGTCCAGTCGGCGTTTGCGAGTCGAATGCTGCAGCAAGAAAACTGTCTCAGGGTTGAAGAGGTGGTATTCGCCATCACGGCGCCACTGGTAGTGGCCACCAGTTTCGAGGCTTTGATGGGCGAACTCCTCAGGGTGTTGGGTATAAGCACGATGGTGATGGGACGCAACCACATCTGCGATCTCCGCAAGGTCCGCTCCTCCCATAGGTGATCGTGCTCCGGGGAAATACTCGTCAACGACCTCTCGACTCAACCCATAGATCTCAAAGATTTGTGCCCCGGTATACGAGCCAATAGTCGAGATTCCCATCTTCGACATAATCTTGATAATCCCCTTGGTGGCGGCCCTCACATAGTTGCGAACCGCGACACGTGGGGCAATGTCAGGCAAAACGCCTTCACGAATGAGGTCGACGATGGAGTCGAACGCGAGATAGGGATTGACCGCCGCGGCACCAAAACTGATGAGGGCCGCAAAGTGATGAACTTCGCGGGCGTCGCCACATTCGATCACTAACCCAGCCTGGGTACGCAGTCTGGTGCGAACAAGATGGTGATGAATCGCCGACACTGCCAGGAGCGATGGGATCGGAGCATGTTCCCAATCAGCGTGGCGATCAGAGAGAATCACCACCGCAAACCCATCTCGAATAGCTCCCTCCGCAGCCACTCGGATATCGGTCAATGCCTTTTGAAGTCCCTTTGCACCCTCACCGACTGGATAGAGAATATCGATGACCTTTGCATTGAGATCAGGGTACTCACCATCGTCGTTGATGTAAATGAGCTTGGCGAGTTCATCGTTGTCGATGACGGGATGAGGAAGATGTATCTGGCGCACGGACTCTGGCCCAGGATCAAGAAGATTCTTTTCAGGCCCAATCGCCCCTTCGTACGAGGTCACCAGTTCCTCCCGAATCGCATCGAGTGGAGGATTGGTTACCTGAGCAAAACGTTGATAGAAATAGTCAAAGAACGGTCGTGGCAGCCGCGAGCGCGCAGCCAGGGGAGTATCCGACCCCATGGATCCGATAGGCTCCTGGCCCTGCGTAGCCATTGGTGAGACGATGAGACGGAGCTCCTCCTCGGTGTAACCAAACAGTTGCTGTCGTTGCACGACCGATCCGTGCTGTGGAACCAACATGTACCGTGGAGGCAATGAGCTTAAAGAGACTTGATGCTCACGCAACCAGTCACCCCATGGTCTCATGACCGCAAGCGAGTCTTTGACCTCGGCATCGTCGAGTATGGTCCCTTTGCTGGTATCGACGAGGAATATCCTTCCTGGCTCCAACCTTCCACGCGTGACCACCGACGAAGACGGAATATCAATCACCCCAACCTCTGAGGCGAGAACGACGATCCCTTCATCGGTGACCCAGTAGCGCGCAGGGCGGAGTCCATTACGATCGAGTACTCCACCAACCATTTTTCCGTCTGTGAAGACTACCGCCGCAGGCCCGTCCCAAGGTTCCATCAATGAAGCGTGGAACCGGTAGAACTCACGAAGCTTGGGATCCATCGAGACATTAGCCTCCCAGGCCTCGGGGATCATCATCATGATGGCGTGCGGAAGCGAACGACCATGGAGGGCAAGCATCTCGAAGACACCATCCAATGACGCTGAATCAGACTCAGACCCATCGACAAGAGGGAAGGCATCAGCAATATCCCCTTCAACCAGTGCGGAGGCAAGCTGTGATTCACGGGCCCGCATCCAGTTTCGGTTACCATCGATGGTGTTAATCTCACCGTTGTGTGCGATCATGCGGAAGGGTTGTGCAAGCCTCCATGATGGAAAGGTGTTGGTCGAGAAACGAGAGTGAACCAACACAATGGCTGAAGAGAGTTGGTCATTCTGCAGATCAAGAAAATACTCCTGCACCTGTGGGGCTGAAAGCATTCCTTTATAGATGAAGGTGCGGCTTGACAGCGAAGGAAAGTACAGTTCTGGTATCAATTGCTCAGCCTTACGGCGTAAGAGCCAAGCCTTACGTTCAAGTTGTTCGCCGGTTGCACCTTGATTGTCCACCAAGAACACCTGCACCATGTCAGGTTCGCAGGACTGTGAGCCTACTCCCAGGATCTGGCTGTTGCGG
Organism: Actinomycetes bacterium; assembly: GCA_021822605.1. Classification (GTDB taxonomy): domain Bacteria; phylum Actinomycetota; class Acidimicrobiia; order Acidimicrobiales; family Acidimicrobiaceae; genus Ferrimicrobium. The sequence goes on along the minus strand of JAKAQL010000009.1, from coordinate 4,095 downwards.
GGGACTTCACGACAAGCGATCATCTGCCAGCCAAACTGCACGAGGAGTTGGTTCAGTCGTGTTAGAAGTTTTGCCCGACCTCCATCAAGGAATAGGAGACCAGTGACGTAGGAACCCAACGGCGGTAGCTCGCGATCTTTCCTCCAAAACGCATCAGGGTTCTGGATGAGGATCCCTGCGCCATCGCCAGTGTCGGGATCGGAACCTTTGGCGCCACGGTGTTCGAGATTCACTAGCGCGTCAAGTCCCATCTGGATGAGCTTGTGTGAGCCCTTTCCATGGAGATCGGCAAGAAACGCAATCCCGCAGGCATCGTGCTCTAGACCTTGGGGGTAAAGCGGTGGCATTGGGGTTGGTAGCACCTGGTGGTCCTCTCTTGTGTTGTACGGCAGAAGGGACCCCATTGACCCGTAGTCACTTCATCATAGAGCACCACGTCTACTGGGCCTTCCCCAAGATTGCAGTCCACGTGGAATCATCTTTCAGCTCCTAGAGCGTGTCGATTCCACGCCGCTTGCCCACACTCGCACAAAGAGCTATTCCAGATCGTTATCAGCACCAAAGACCAGAGAGGAAGATGCCTTCAGTTGTTTTGGAGTGTTGAGTACCTACACTGATACGTTGTGCAGTTGTGTTTCGAGGTAAAGCGGTAAGTGTCGACCCCGCTCTTAGGTGCCATTTTCGGCTTCAACCTCGTGGATCTGGTTATCCTCGCGTTGGTAGCATTCTCGGCCGCTCGAGGACTCAAGGTAGGCGCTACAATTCAGCTCGGCTCTTACATAGGGTTTTGGGTTGGGCTTCTCGCCGGTGCGGTGATCGCGCCGTACGCAGCCGCGCCACTTCCGGCGGGTATTGTTCGCACGTTTATCTCGTTGGTGATTCTCTTTGGACTAGCGTCCATCACTTCGGCGCTGGGCCGGAGTCTGGGCAGCAGGGTTAGCAGAAAGCTCGACCATTTTCATCTCGGAAAGATCGATGCAGGTGTAGGAGTCGTCGTATCCATTGTGGCGACCTTGCTGATCGTATGGATCGTCGCTGCGCTTGCTCTCAACGCACCCTTCGAGGCACTCTCCTCAGAGGTCTCAGGGTCAAGAATCGTTCAGTCTCTCGACGACATCCTCCCTCCGGCTCCAAGCGTGTTTGCCCAAGTTGACTCACTTTTCTCCACGGCTGGCTTTCCTCCCGTTTTTGCTTCGATTCCACCCGCGTTGGCAGGACCTGTCCCACTACCAACATCCACCGAAGTAAAGGCGATCGAGACGAGGGTTTCGTCGTCAGTCCTCAAGGTCGAGGGTCTTGCCTGTTCGGAGATCCAGGAGGGTTCAGCCTTTGTCGTCGCGCCCGGATATGTGGCGACCAACGCGCACGTCGTTGCGGGTGAACCCAGTACCTATGTAATCCAAAATGGTTCACAACTCGCGGCTACGGTCATCTGGTATAACCCACACCTCGATTTAGCAGTGCTGAGAGTCCCCGGACTACAGGCTCCGGTTTTACATTTCGATACCCAAGTGCAGCCCCGAGGCACCCAAGCTGTCGTCTTGGGTTATCCCGAAGGAGGCCCGCTGACCTATGGATCCGCAGGGATAATGGCAGGCTTTGATGCGACCGGACGAGACATCTATAACAAGGGCCTGACGACACGCCTGGTCTACGAGATTGACGCGATCGTTCGACCTGGTAACTCTGGCGGACCACTAGTCAATTCTGCAGGCCAGGTGCTGGGTGTGGTATTTTCTCGATCGACCACCAATAATTATGTAGGTTTTGCGCTCGCTGCTCCTGCGGTAGCCAAAGAAGTGCACGAGGCACTCACCGAACCACAACATGGTGTCTCTACTGAGGGATGCGTGCCTTAAACAGGCTTTTCTGGAGAGAGCTAGGCTGCTCTAGTATGGCTGAACTTATCGCGGAGAACATCGTTGAGATCGATACCCAGCTCGGCGGCTGGGAACATATCACCGCTGGCTACCTTGTGACTGGGGAGAGCCCTGTCTTGATAGAGACAGGTTCGCAGAGTAGTGCCCCTTTGCTTATCAAGGAGCTTGAAAACCTGGGTATCAGCCCCTCGGATCTTGCTGCTGTCGTCCTCACCCACATTCACCTGGACCATGCAGGAGGCGTTGGCGATATCGCCCGAGCTTTCCCAAACGCGAAGGTCTACGTCCACCCAAACGGAGCCCGACACCTAGCTGATCCAACACGTTTGATTGATTCGGCGTCGAAGGTCTACGGACCCCTCCTAGATTCGCTCTACGGGCGTCTCGACCCGACTCCAGCTGATCGTATCATCGCCGTCGAGGAGGGCGATACCATCCAGGTGACCAAGGGCTTGCACCTTGAGGCACTCTTGACACCAGGTCACGCAAAGCATCACCTGTCTCTGTGGCACGAACCAACAGGGACCATGTTCTGTGGAGATGCAGTTGGCGTGAAGTTGCCAGAGGTGGGAATCCTATGGCCCGCAACTCCACCTCCGGATTTTGACCTCGAGTTGGCAACACGAAGCCTGGATGCGATGAAGTCCCGCTCTCCATCACACCTCGCCTTCGCGCATTATGGCCGATTTGCCAATGCGGTCGATATTCTCGACGAAGGAAAGGACCTTCTCCGCGACTGGTGCAGAGTGGCGGAAGGAGCGATGCGTGATGGACGCGAGATTGAGGCAGCGCTTGAAGAGGCGTTCGTTCCCGATTTGAAAGATCTCGATCCAATGGCCCGCGATAGGCTCCTGACCCTTAGCGGAGTCCACGCCAATGCGATGGGGATCAGTCGTTGGCTCACCAAACGGAGCGAACAAGGCCAACCCCAGACCCACCAACATTCTATTCAGTGAAAGGGTGGCGGAGGGAGTGGGATTTGAACCCACGGTACCCTTGCGGGTACAGCGGTTTTCGAGACCGCCCGATTCGGCCACTCTCGCATCCCTCCGAGCCGACACCAGTTTACGGGAAATTAGCTTGACCTAAGCCGTTGGAAGAAGCTTTGCAGCGCCGTGCCTGCGTCTTCAGCAAGGATGTCAGAGACTACCTCAATCTCGTGATTAAGCCGCGGATCAACGCAAAGGTTGTACAGTGATCCGCAAGCGCCTGCCTTGGGATCGCGGGCTGCGAAAATGAGTCGACGAACTCGAGCAAGCACCAGGGCTCCAGCACACATAGCACATGGCTCCAACGTTACATATACCTCGGCAGCAGGCAGGTAGCGATCTCCTACCTCTGAGAGTGCCTTTTGTAGGGCAAGCAACTCTGCGTGGGCTAACGAACTGTGTTGAGCGACCGTCTCATTATGAGCCTCTGCGACCACCTCACCGTCAATGACAACGATCGCGCCCACCGGGACTTCGTCGCGCTGGGCAGCGTCCTTGGCAAGCGCTAGGCAAATACGCATCCTCTCCTCATCAAGGTTCATGGCTAACCGCCTGCAACTCGGCGAGGGCACTGTCTAACCAGCTCGCATACTCCTTCGACAGCACGACAATCTTACGGGCAACGATCTCTGGGTTGACGTAGTTATGTGCTGACTTGATAATCGCCACAAGTTGGGCCAAGTGAGCCTCGAGTGTCAGTGCGGTGATCACATATTCGTCGGCACTTTGCCAACCGCCGCCCCAATAATACGTCGATTGACACCCCGCCTGAATCTTGACGCATGGAGTGAGGCGCGACGCGACAAGCTGATCGCGGAGGCTCAGGCTGACTGACGCTTCATCTGTCGTCGTTTGCATTTCGAAGACTGGTAGGAAGATCTCTGCTGACACACATCCATGGTAGGTCGTCGTCTCCCAGATGCATCCATCACCGTGTATCGAAGGATGGGGCTGCACAACGGGTAGCACCCTCGTCAGGGCATCGCCATTTGTCCTGTGGCGTAGCTCCGTTCACGAATGTATGCTTTGGCGGACGGTTTTCGCACTGAAATAACCGACTCTCTCCAGTTGCCTGTAAAACACCGGACCGCCCTGATGGCCTGTAAACTAGTATGTTTCCTGCTAGCGCTCGTAGCTCAACGGATAGAGCATCTGACTACGGATCAGAAGGTTGGGAGTTCGAATCTCTCCGAGCGCGCCACAGTTCCCCATATCAGAGGCCATAT